>CAKUAM010000085.1 GCA_934636305.1 uncultured Oscillospiraceae bacterium | reverse complement strand
GAGGATCAGGTCAGCAAGATGGCCAAGGATGTCGTCTGCGTCACGGCCAAGGGCCGGCCCGTCAAGGCCAAGACCATCGGCCAGCAGAATTATCTCAAGGCCATCGAGAAAAATACCATTACGATCGGCGTCGGCCCCGCCGGCACGGGCAAGACATATCTTGCCGTGGCGGAGGCTGTGGCGGCGTTCCGCGCCAAGACGGTCAACCGGATCATTCTGACACGGCCGGCCGTGGAGGCGGGCGAGCGGCTGGGCTTTTTGCCGGGCGATCTGCAGAACAAGGTCGATCCCTATCTGCGTCCTTTATACGATGCGCTGTTTGACATGCTGGGCCCGGAGACGTATGGGAAGTATCTTGAGCGCGGCAACATTGAGGTTGCGCCGCTGGCATATATGCGCGGACGGACGCTTGACGACAGCTTTATCATTCTCGACGAGGCGCAGAACACGACGCGCGAGCAGATGAAAATGTTTTTAACGCGCCTGGGCTTCGGCTCGAAGATCGTCATCACCGGCGATATCACGCAGATCGACCTGCCGGGCGACAAGGTCAGCGGCCTCAAGGATGCCATCCGCGTGCTCGACGGCGTGGAGGATATCCAGATCTGCCGGCTGAGTGCGGCGGACGTTGTGCGGCACGTGCTGGTGCAGAGGATAGTCGCAGCCTATGACAAATATGAAAAAACGCGTCTTCCCGACAGCCATGCCAGAAGATTTGCGCCGAAAAATGAGACAAAGAGGAATGGAAAATGAAGCATCGCATCGTCATTCGCTGTGAGGATCACAGCCTGAGCGATTTTGCGCTCAAGCAGCAGATTGCAAAGTGCATCACGGCCGCGCTGCGGGTGCAGGGCGTACATACCCCGTGCGAGATTAACGTCCTTGTCACGGATGACGCGGGTATCCGCGCCATCAACCGGGCCTACCGACAAATCGACAAGGCGACGGATGTACTGTCGTTTCCGATGTTTGAGCTGACGGCGGGGCAGCTGCCGGCGTCCTGGGAGCCGTATAAGGACCCGGATACGGGGCTTGTGCCGCTTGGCGACATGGCCATCAGCCTTGAGCGCGCCAAGAAGCAGGCGGTGGAGTTTGGCCACAGCGCCAGACGCGAGGTCGGCTATCTGACCATCCATTCCATTTTGCACCTGCTTGGCTATGACCATGTGGATGAGGGACCGATGAAAAAGCAGATGCGTGCGGCGGAGGAGGCTATCCTCGCTGAAATTGAACTGCCGAGATAAGGAGTACGTATGAATACAAAAACAGCTATGATTACCATTGCCGGACGTCCGAATGTCGGCAAATCCACGCTGGCCAACGCGCTTGTCGGGGAGAAAATTGCCATCGTCTCGCACAAGCCGCAGACCACGCGCAACCGCATCTGTGCCATCGTTGACCGCGGCGACACGCAGCTGGTGTTTATCGATACGCCGGGCTTCCACCGGCCGCGGACAAAGCTTGGCGATTATATGGTGAACGTTGTCAACCAGTCGGTGGCGGATGTGGACGCGGTTATTCTGCTTGTCGAGCCGATTGCAAATGTCGGCCCGCAGGAGCAGGAGCTGATTGAGAAAATCAAGGACGCCGGCGTCCCGGCCATTCTCGTCATCAACAAGATCGATACGGTGGAAAAGGAAACGCTGCTGCCGGTCATCGCGGCCTACAAGGATCAGATGGAGTTTACGGATGTGATCCCCATCAGCGCCAAGTGGCACGACGGGCTGGACAGCCTTATGGAGGTCTGCCAGAGCTTTGCACAGCCAGGCCCGTTCATGTTCCCGGAGGGCATCTCGACCGACATGCCGGAAAAGCAGGTCATGGCGGAGATTATCCGGGAAAAGCTGCTTTGGAACCTGGAAAAGGAGATCCCGCATGGAACGGCGGTCGAAATTACGAAGTTTTCTGAGCGCGACGATGGCATCATTGACATTGACGCGACCATCTATTGCGAAAAGGCCAGCCACAAGGGCATTATTATCGGCAAAAACGGCCAGATGCTCAAAAAAATCAGCTCCGACGCGCGCAAGGACTGCGAGCGCTTTATGGGGACGAAGGTTTTCCTGCAGACGTGGGTGCGCGTCAAGGAAAACTGGCGCGACAGCGATTTCATGATTTCCAATTTCGGATATCACAAAGACTGAAACTGCCAGCATAGCGTCTGCCCGACCGGCTCATCCTAAGTGCAGGGAGGGAGAACCATGAAAGCAGAGTTTCTGTGGGAGGTATTTGCCGAGACCGGCGCGCCGGAGGTGTACCTTCTGTATAAAAGGCAGACCGGCAGCACATGTGACGTGCAGAAGGAAACCGTATATGTATCTGACGACGCGGGGGCTCGTCCTTCGGACAACCGAATATAAGGAGACAGACCGCATTCTGACGGTGCTTACGGCGCAGAACGGCCTTCTGAGCATCAAGGCGCGCGGCGTCCGCTCGAACCGGAGCAAGCTCAAGGGCGCGTGTCAGCTGCTGACGTATGCGGAGTTTACCATCAGTGAGGCGCATGGCTTTCAGTCTATCACAGAGGCCACGGCCGTCGAGATGTTTCAGGAGCTTCGCAGCGATCTTGTGCTGCTGGCGCTGGGCAGCTATTTTGCGCAGCTGGCCGAGGTGCTGTCACAGGAGGATGCGGCAAGCCCGGAGCTGCTGTCTTTGATTCTCAATGCACTCTATGCGCTCGCCAAGCTCAGAAAGCCGCCGCGCCTAGTCAAGGCTGCGACGGAGCTGCGGCTGGCCGCTATCGCCGGCTATGAGCCGGAGCTGAGCGGCTGCTGCGTGTGCGGCAGCCCGCAGCCGGACCGATTCTCCATTGCCGATGGGACGCTCCTGTGCGCCGGGTGCCGTGCGGGCGACGGCGTGCGCATGCCGCTGAGCGAGGCATCGCTTGCGGCCATGCGGTATATTCTCCGCTGCCCGGAGAAGCGGCTGTTTTCGTTTTCGCTGACAGGCGCGGCGGAAAAGGAGCTGTGCGACGCGGCAGAAAGCTATCTGCTGACGCAGCTGGAGCGCAGCTTTTACACATTGGACTTCTATAAATCATTGTGCATCGAATAGGAATTACTTATGAACGAACAGTATGAAAAATCCCTTGTCAAGCTGGAGCTTGACAAGGTGCTGGAGTTGCTGGCGGCGCAGGCCTCCAGCCAGGCGGCCAAGGACCGCTGTCTGGCAATCCGGCCCGGCAGCGACGCGGACGAGATCCGCCACCTTCTGGAGGAGACCTCCGCAGCCTGCGCCTGCATTACGGTCAAGGGCTCACCGTCATTTGGCGGGCTGCATGATGTCGGCGCGTCGCTCGACCGTGCGTACCGCGGCGGCTGCCTCAGCCCGGAGGAGCTGCTGCGGATTGCCACTGTCCTGAAATCTGCCCGCCAGACAAAGGCATATTCGGAGGGCGAGGGCAGAAGCGAGCAGACCGCCTCGGTGCTGGATGTGTATTTCCAGCAGCTGACGGCCAATAAATATTTTGAGGAGCGCATTTTCAGCTCCATTTTATCCAAGGATGAGATTGCCGACGCAGCAAGCTCCGAGCTTGCCTCCATCCGGCGCAAAATCCGCCAGCAGAGCGCAAAGATCCGCGAATCGCTGCAAAAGATCATCACCTCGCCGTCCTACGCGAAGATCCTGCAGGAGCCGATTGTGACAATCCGCTCTGACCGCTTTGTTGTGCCGGTCAAGGCCGAGTGCAAGGGGCAGCTGCCGGGTCTGGTGCATGACGTGTCCGCCTCCGGCAGCACGTATTTCATTGAGCCTATGTCCGCGGTCAACGGCAACAATGAGCTGCGGGAGCTGCTTATGGATGAACGCAAGGAAATTGAGCGCATCCTTGCCGAGCTCTCTGCCGAGGCAGCCGATCACCGCGAGCAGATCAAGCTCGATTATGATGTGCTTCTGCAGCTTGAGTGTATTTTTGCGCGGGCCAGACTGTCGTTTGCCATGCATGCCATCCGCCCGGAGGTCCGGACGGACGGACAGGTGAATCTTGTCCGCGCGCGCCATCCGCTCATTACGGGCAAGACGGTTGTGCCAATTTCTGTGCGTCTGGGCAGCGATTTTGATACGCTCATCATCACTGGTCCCAACACCGGCGGTAAAACCGTCACGCTCAAGACCATCGGGCTTCTCACGCTCATGGCCGAGTGCGGCCTGCATATCCCGGCTGATGACGGCAGCGCAGTGAATGTCTATACGAACGTGTTTGCTGATATTGGCGATGAGCAGTCGATTGAGCAGTCACTGTCCACGTTCTCCTCGCATACAAAGAATATTGTGGAGATTCTGAAGGTCTGCGACCGGGACAGTCTGGTGCTCTTTGATGAGCTTTGCGCCGGTACCGACCCCGCCGAGGGCGCGGCGCTGGCCATCGCAATCATTGAATTCTGCCGAAAATGCGGCGCGGGCGTTGCTGCAACGACGCATTACGCCGAGCTCAAGCTCTACGCCATGCGCACGCCGGGCGTCATGAACGCCTCGTGCGAGTTTAACGTGGAGACGCTGCAGCCGACCTATCGTCTGCTCATCGGCGTGCCCGGAAAGTCCAATGCGTTTGCCATTTCCAAGAGGCTTGGGCTGGACGACGCGATTCTGGAGCAGGCACGGAGTCTTGTCAGCCAGAACGATGTGAACTTTGAGGATGTCCTGACGCAGCTTGACGAGCAGCGGCAGGAGATGGAGAAGGCCAAGGAGGAAGCGGAGCGTCTGCGCCGGGAGACGGAGCGGCAGAAGGAAAAATCTGACGAGTATTACGCGCAGATCAAGCAGGAAAAAGAGCGTGCGGCGCAGCAGGCGCGGCGCGAGGCGCAGTACATCATCGATGATGCCCGCCGTGCGGCCAACGAGGTCTATGAGGAGCTCAAGCAGCTGCGCAAGCAGGCGCAGAGCGGCGCGTTCGTGCCGGGCTCCAATGAGAGGCAGGCGGAGCTGCGCCGGAATCTGAACGCAGCGGAGCAGCGGCTGCAGCCGCAGAAGCAGGAGAAGGCGCGCCCGGAGGCCACCCGCGCGATCCGCGTGGGCGATACGGTTGAGCTTCTGAAGCTTGGCACAAAGGCGACGGTGCTTGCCATCAACAAGGACGGCAGCTATCAGCTGCGCGCCGGCATCATGCAGGTGACAGCCAAGCCGGACGAGGTGTATCTGCTGGAAAATGAGACGCAGAATGCGGCCAAAAAGGTGATTGCCGGCAAGGTACGCGAGCTCAAGGCAGCCGCACAGCCGGAGCTTGATATCCGCGGCATGGCGGTCGACGAGGCGCTGCCGGTGCTTGATAACTTCCTGGACAGCGCATATATGGGCAACCTTCCGACAGCCCGCATCATCCACGGTAAGGGAACGGGTGTGCTGCGCGCGGCTGTGCACGACGAGCTTCGCCGCTGCAAATACGTCAAGTCGTTCCGCCTCGGCGTTTACGGCGAGGGCGAATCCGGCGTAACCATTGTTGAGTTCAAATGAGAATAGCGAATCGGTAGGCAATTGGATGCACCGTGAAATAATGATTGACTTTTCAAGGAAATTTGCTAAAATTAGAACGTCAAATCGGATACACCCAATGGGTGTATGTATTACCCAGCATGATATATAAGGAGTGTCGTCTATGTACATGCAGCAATCCATCGTGAAATGCGAATCCGGCCTTTACAACCGCCAGGCCACCTATTTCATCCAGAAGGCCAACGAGTTCAAGTCCAGCATCTGGGTTGAGGTTGAGGATCGCAAAATCAACGCAAAGAGCCTGCTGGGCGTTCTGTCCATGGGCATCACCAAAGGCACCCGCGTCAGCATCATTGCCGAAGGTCCGGACGAGGAAGAAGCCGTAAAGGCACTGACGGATATGCTCGTGAAAGAGGTCTTTTGAGCTCTGCGCCGCTGCGGCGGCATAGACCGATCGGAAGCTTCGGAGGGGAGTACGCTCCCTTCCGGTTCCGGTTCAGAAGTCAGGAATGTCTGAGCGCTGCCGCTTGCGCAGCGCTCTTTTTTGTGGGCGGGAACGATGACATTTGAGGAACTGAAGGACAAGGCGCTCTCGCTGCCGTATGAGCCAGGCGTCTATATCATGCAGGACAAGGCCGGGACCGTCATTTATGTCGGCAAGGCAAAAAAACTGAAAAACCGCGTCAGCCAGTATTTTCAGGATACGGCGTCGCATACGCCGAAAACACGCAGAATGGTCTCCCAGATTGATCATTTTGATACGATTGTCGCGCGGTCCGAGTTTGAGGCGCTGGTGCTGGAGTGTTCGCTCATCAAGCGCCACATGCCCAAATACAACATTCTTCTGAAGGATGACAAAGGATATCCCTATCTGCGGGTGGATCTGCGGGAGGAATATCCGGCAATTGAGATGGTCAGCCGCGTCACCGGTGACGGCGCAAGCTATTTTGGCCCGTTTGGCGGCAGATTTGTGACGCAGCATGTGATCGATACGCTGCGGCTGACGCTGAAGCTGCCAGGCTGCTCCAAGCAGTTTCCGCGGGATCTGGGCAAGGAGCGGCCATGCCTCAATTACCATATGAACAACTGCGACGGCTGGTGCCAGCTCTCGCGCAGTCCGAAGGACTATCATGCGCGGATGGAGCAGGCCGTTCTGATGCTGCAGGGCAACTATAAGCAGGTGGCGGACGGGCTGCGCACGCAGATGGAGGCTGCTGCAGACAAGCTGCAGTTTGAGCTGGCGGCATCCCTGCGTGACCAGCTGCGCGCCGTGGAATCGCTGGGGCAGAAGCAGCTTGTGACGGCCGGAACCATGGCCAATACCGATGTGATCGGCTATTATCAGAATGAAGCGCGGGCGTGCTTTGCAGTCTTGCATTATGTAAACGGGAGCCTTCTGGACAAGGAGTATGAGATCCTGCCGGGCGCAGACGACGCGCAGGAGGCCGTGTCCACACTGGTCAAGCAGTTTTATCTGGCGCGCGGCGCGGCGCCAAAAATTGTGCTGCTGCCGTTTGAGATGGACGACAGTGCGCTTTTTGCGGAGCTTTTGCAGCAGCAGCTCGGGAAAAAGGTGATTTTCCGCGTACCGCAGCGCGGCGACAGCGTGCGCCTGGTGGAGCTGGCGCAGAAAAATGCCCGTGAGGAGGCCGAGCGCATCACGACCAAGGCCGAGCGGCGCACAGGCACACTTGGCGTGCTTGCGGATATGCTCCATCTGCCGGAGCTGCCGCACCGGATGGAGTCCTACGATATTTCCAACCTGGCGGGCACCGATATTGTTGCGTCCATGGTTGTATTTCAGGATGGAAAGCCGCTCAAGTCGGCCTATAAGCGCTTTAAGGTCGAGGGACTGACGGATCAGGACGACTATGCCTCCATGCACCAGGTGCTGCTGCGGCGGCTGACGCATCTTGTGCAGGGCGACGCGGGCTTTGCCGAGCGGCCGGATGTACTGCTGATTGACGGAGGCGTGGAGCATGCGAGGGTTGCAGAGGACGTGCTGCAGACGCTTGGCCTGCAGATTCCGACCTATGGCATGGTCAAGGATAACCGCCACCGCACGCGCGCGCTTGTCACGGCGGCGGGCGATGAGATTGCCATCAGCGCGGTGCCGTCCGTGTTTGCGCTCATCGGCACCATTCAGGAGGAGACGCACCGCTTCGCCATTACCTATCAGCGGACGCTGCGCGCGCAGCATATCCGCGGCTCACAGCTGGAAAAAATTCCTGGCATCGGGGAAAAACGGCGGCAGGTGCTGCTCAAAAAATTCCGCTCCATCCGGGCCATTGCCGAGGCCGGCATGCCGGAACTGGAGGAGGTTCTGCCCACGCAGGCCGCCGAGGCTGTCTATCGGTATTTTCATACACAGGAAGGAGAGACTCCCACATGCGCGTCATCACAGGAACCGCCCGCGGCGTCCAGCTGAAGGCACCCAAGGGCATGGATACCCGCCCGACGATGGATCAGGTCAAGGAGGGGATTTTCTCCGCCATCCAGTTTGAGGTGGAGGGGCGTCGCGTGCTGGATCTCTTTGCGGGCTCCGGCCAGCTGGGCATTGAGGCGCTCAGCCGCGGCGCAGCGCACTGCACGTTCATTGACCGCGGGAAGGAGCCATGCGCCATTGTGCGCGAAAACCTGAAAAAGACAAGACTGGAAGATCGTGCAACTGTTCTGCAGGCAGATTACAGTTCCTACCTGAAAACCTGCCGCCAGCAGTTCGATCTGATTCTGCTGGACCCCCCTTATGCGGAAATTTTTCTGGAGTCTGCCCTAAAAATCGTATCAGAAATTGACATTTTGACGAATAGTGGTATAATAGTATGTGAAAGACCTTGCAGCAAAGAGCTTTCAGGCGAGTTTCCCGGTCTTGTCTGCTACCGCGAATACCGTTACGGCAAGGCGGCAGTGACAATTTTCCGAAAAGCATGACCGGTCGGAGGATAGTATGAGAACAGCCATTTATCCGGGCAGCTTTGATCCTGTCACGAACGGTCATCTGAATATCATCACGCGCGCGGCCAAAAGCTTTGACCGGCTGATTGTCTGCGTGATGCACAATTGTGAGAAAAGCCCGATGTTTACCCCGGCAGAGCGTGTGGAGATGATCCGCCGCGTCACCGCCGGCATCCGCAATGTCGAGGTCATGCAGTCCGACAAGCTGTTGGCCGACTTTGCACGCGAACAGGGCAGCTCCATTATCATCAAGGGCCTGCGGGCCGTTTCTGATTTTGAACGCGAATTCCAGATGGCGC
>CAKUAM010000084.1 GCA_934636305.1 uncultured Oscillospiraceae bacterium | reverse complement strand
GTCCCCCACTGTTGGTCAAAGTAAAACCATATGGTATTCTCATGTTTTGTTCCTCCTAAAATAAAAATTCCTATGTTTGCTATCTCATCCAAGAGATAAAACATAGGAATAAATGATATTTTGTTACCTTCTGCGTTGCCATTCTGCACAGCTTTTGAGTTATTTCATGTGATTCTCCAGCAGAAAAAGCAAAAGCCGTGTATAACTCAAGTTATACACGGCTTTTGTCTAATTTGGTGCGCGAGGCGGGACTTGAACCCGCACGCCCGGTAGTGAGCACTAGAACCTGAATCTAGCGAGTCTGCCAATTCCACCACTCGCGCATTTACTGTCTCTCGACTGCTCAGATATGATATCATGCACGTCTGAAAATGTCAAGAGCTTTCCTTCAAAGTTTTTCTTTTTTCTTCATGCCCAGCAGCAAAGATATTCTTCGTCCTTACACGCACGCGTAACCCGCAGCGTCTGTAAGAACAAAATTATTGGCGCTTTGCCTCCGGCGGCCCTATCTTTTCTCTCGCAAGAGAAAAGATAGGGGAGAAAAGAGTGCTTGGGGAACGCTTGGTACCTACCGCCTCTGAATTTAGGCAATACCCCAACTTGCTAACTGTCATATCACCCCAACACACCTTACCGGAATCTAACTACGTGCCGCCCGTCATTTCGGCATCAAATATAATGGCAGTTGCGTTTTAATACCTGCAGGAAATCCGTACTGCAAACAAAATTGGTCAGGCAGTACGGATTCGCATCGGGCTTTCATCTTTGGCTGCTGCAAGTTTCTACGGCACCGACACCGCCGTCACCAACAATGGCAGGCTCTTTCGGCACAAAGCAATAGATTGGCATTTCGTGTGGCATAGATGTGTGCCCTTTATTGAGCAGATACGTGACGGCGGTTTCTGAGTAACAGCGCCCCTTTTCTCCCCCATCTTTTCCGGCAAGGCGGAAAAGATGGGGCCGCCGGAGGCAGAACCAAACGCCGAAATCAGCAAAGTGCTTCATCCAATACAGGCCTCTTCTGACGCAGAAGCGAGAAAGAAAGTATGAAATACGCTTCTTTTGAAAAAGCAACATAAACTGCCGAAAACATCCGCCCTTCATTGCCGCCCATTCAAAAAATCAGCCCTCTTATGCTAACCTTCCCTTGCTGTATTCATACAGAATCTTCGCAACCGCCTCACGGGTGATCGGCTGCTGCCAGCCATAGTTCCCCGCTCCATCGCCGGTAAAAAGCCCCGTCTGCTTTGCCCAGTCTGTTGCCTCTCTGGCCCACTCGGACGGTATATCCCCGGTCCCCTGCACCGAAAGAAGCTCCTGCTTTGTCATTTCCAATCCCTCCCCGACAAGCGCCTTGAATCTTTGCCATGCCGTCTCATCTGTCACCCACATCGCCGGGCACCGCTTGCTCACCACATCATAATGCCGCAGGACATGATCCAGTGGGATCTGATAGCGCGCCATCAGCTGCCGCGTCAGCGTTGCTGCATTGTCAACAACGGCCGGCTCCAGCCAGTACGTTCCGTTTTCATACCGACAGCACATCTCAATGGAAATTGAGTTCCCATTGCGGCAGTGCGGGTGCTTCTGCGTGTATATTCCCGCGGTCCCGACTGCCCACGCTGTATCCCCATCCTCCACCGACTGCAGCCATCCGCTTTTATCCACAAAATAGTGTGCGGATGCGCCGCGCGGCGACTGGAAATACCGCACATTGCCCGCCGCCGAATCATTGCGCCCCGCCGTATAGTGCAGCACCAGAAATGCAATCTTCTGTGTACGCCCCGGCGTGTAGTTACTCGGATGCGCCGTTGTCATGTTTCTTCCCGTTTTCCGCCTGCAGCTTCTGTGATTGCGTGCCGAAATAGAACGCAATCACCGTTGTGTAGATCATCATGAAATCCTGACTGATCTTCCCCTGTACCGCCTGCCAGGCAAATACGCCCGTCAGAACAAGCGTCACCAGGGATTTCACCGTCAGCAGCTTCTCCATCCGTTTCAAAAACCATTCCATTTACTTTGTCCCTCCTACTGCACAATCTCCCACTGCGAAAGCTCCTCATGGATGCGATCAATAAAGGAATTGCCCTTCAGCGCCTTATACGCCTTATATTCATACAGAAAATTTTCATATGCAAACTGCTGGATCCGGCGTGTCGGCCTGTATTTATAATATGTGGCCAGCATGTCCGCGCGCAGCATGCATTTCTGCCCCTCCCGGATCGCATCCATACCGAACACGCGTTCCCGCAGCGGCTTTGCAATCAGAATCACCAACGCCGCAATTGTGCTGAGCGCGCTGCATACACGCGCCGCCATCTGCAGCGCCGCAACTACAGCTTCCCTCACCGCGCAATCTCCTCTGCCGCCGCCAGCAGCGCTGCAAGCTCCGGGAGCAGTCCCTCCAGCGTTTTTTTTGCTGCCGTACCCAGCGCGGCATACGCCGCCAGCAGCTTCTGCAGCGCCGGCTTCATCTGCTTCAGCTCCTGTCCGGCGCGAAGATCAACAGCCAGCAGCCGCTCCTGGATCTGCGCCGCCAATTCCTGCTCCAGCTTCGTCATGCCAATACCTCCCGGATCTCCTGCAGCTGCTTTTCCAGCTGCGTCAGTTTCCCCATTTTCACCGTGATTGTCCCGTCGCGGTGATCGGTAATCGGCCCCGGGACGCAGTATTCCCTGTTGTCCCACTCACGCTCATACATGCTCTGCCGTCCGGTTTCCACACCGGCTGCATCATACTCCGGAACCAGCTCGCGCTGCACAATGCTCCACGCCAGCCCCTGCTGAAACAGCTGCGCTGCCGCCGCATACGTCATTTCCAGCGTGATGGCCTTGCTCGCGCGGCCTTCCCACTCCCGGTCAGCGACCTTTCCCGCAATGCTGGCAGGGTATTCCGTCCCCGCCGTTTTGAAATAAATCATCCATACCTCCCCTTCCGCGTCCAGCACTACCGTGTAATGGCAATCTCATAATAGAGCTTTGTTCCCGTGCCATAGCGGTTAAACTGCACATGCAGATCTGTGTCAACCTCCATCGTATAGGCCCCTGGCCCCTGCTGCACAACCACATCATTGAGCTTAATGCATGCCGACGCTGCCATCGCGCCGATGCTCATTACAAAAAACTCCACGCTCTCGCCGGCATTTACCGTAAATTCGGCTGTATCGTTGTACGTCGTGCCGTTGTAGATCACCCGGCAATAGCTCGTGGCGTTGCCCGTATATTCGCGCGTAATGCGCACCGCTGCCATGCGCGCAAACACAAGCTTCTGCGCCGTCCCGGCCATCCGCGCGCACCCGGCCTTCTGCGCGTACTGCGTTCCGGAAAGAAGTGTCCTGCCGCCCGCCAGCGCATATGCAGTCCCGGAAACGAGCGTCCTATGCGCCATAGCCCGCCTCCTTATTCATACTGCCAGGCGATACAGCCGTCAGCCGTTGGTGTCGTTTCCTCGGCAAACAGCGCCTCTCCCCGGGCCATATAGGTCGTATAATTGGGATCGTCCGCCGCAACGCCGGTTGCCCGCCCGAGCCGCTGCATCAGGCTGGCCGGACCAAGATAGTCCGTTCCCTCCGCGGCCAGCGCGACCTTCCCGCCATTTCCCTTCAGGAGCCCCTCGAACTGTGTATCCGTCTGCGCCGTGACTATGTTCGGACCTGCCGCTCCCGACTCGCCCTTCGCGCCGCGTTCTCCCTGCGGCCCGGTGTCTCCCTTTGGCCCAGGTGCGCCGTCTGTACCCGGGTCTCCCTTCGGTCCCTGCGCGCCGGTATCGCCCTTTTCGCCATCTTCGCCCTGCGGGCCAATGACGCAGCCAAGATCCGCCAGACTGCCGTCCGTCAGCGTCAGCACCAGATGGCCATCCTGTGTCACCTCTGCCGCCCGGATGCCTCTGGACGCCAGCCCATGGATTGCCGCCGTCACCTGCCGTTCCACTTCTGCTCTCATCCGCATTCCCTCACTCCACAACCGCGCGGTTCCCGCGGGCCAGCGTCGTCCGATCCCCATGCGTCAGCACGATATCATAGCTGTAGCTCCCCTTGGGGAACTTTGCGCTGAGCGCTTCATCAAACGCCAGCTGCACCCGATCATCCGTCACGCCAGTAACAGAAAATGTATACACCAGCGCCTGCGTCTCATCATAAAACAGAACCTGTACACCGTCTGCCGTGCCCACGTGCACGCTGTCTCCATCCTGATCGGTCAGCTCCAGCTGCAGCGTCAGCGTAAAGGTGTCGCCTGCATACCACCAGAGCACGCCGTGCCAGATTCTTGGGCTCGGCTTTGCCGAAGGCAAACTTGTCATCTGCATGCTCCTTCCCCGGCTCATCGCAGAGCCGCGCGCGGATTTTTGTTCTTCTTCGTTCCGCCCGTCTTGCCTGCAAGCAGCATCTGACTCTGTCCGGTTTTCTGCATCCCCGCCTGCCCGTTCTTTGCTGCCGCTTTCTGCTGCTTTGCATTGGCCGTTTCCGCCGCAGCTGCCTGCTTGTCCGCATAGGCCAGCTGCTTCCAGTATTGCGCATTTGCCGCATCCTGCCGTCCGGCCTCATAATTCAGCCGGTTCCAGTAGGTATCGTTTGCCAGCTTCGCTGCCGACTGATACGCGCTGCGCGCGCCAGCAAGCTCCTCATAATAATCCGCTATGCGGTCGCAGTACTTTTCGTAATCGCTCTGCTCGCGGCTTTGCAGCAAGGCGTACCGGTCATAAAGCGCAGCCGTCTCGCTCTCATACTGGGCACGCGCCTGCCCATACAGCTCCGGAACTGCCTCATTGAGCTTCTGCAGATACGCGTGGTACGCCTGCTGCCCTGCATTCTGGGCATAGCTGCTGCCATACCCGCCGGTCAGCGCCGCCGCACGTCCCATCGTGTCCTCCATGGCCGTGCGTCCCGCGCTCTGATACTGCTCACGGTACTGCCGGTACAGAGGATCCGTCCCCAGGTCATAGGAAAACGGTTTCCGGCCCGTGATTTCATCATACAGCGCGGACAGCCCTTCCTCCCACCTTGATGTATAGCTGCCCGGCTTCACCGCCGTCACCTGATTCAGCTCCGTCCGCGCCTGTCGGAGCGCGGCATCCGCCTCTGTGCCAGTGCCCATCTGCGTGCCTTGGCTGCTGCCTGCCGCACCGTAGCTTCCGCGATAGCTGCTTGTCGTCTGATAACGATTGCTCAGTGCGCTGCGGTAGCTGCCATCTGCATTGACGCCCAGGATCCGGTACGTCCCGCCTCCAGTAACGACCTCATCGCCGGCCTGCAGCCCTGCCGGCGCTTTCCCGTTGCTCTGCACCTTATACAGTGCCATCGCCCTGTGCCCCCTTCCTCCGCTTTTTCTCCGCCTCCTGCATCCCGGGCCGCTGCACCTGCCCGCACACCCGGTCATTCCGTTGGCTTTTCTGCACGCTCTGCTCGTTCTGCATCGCCGGTTCCCTCCTCCTTCAGATCTTCTGCCGTAAGCTTCGCAATCTCATGCTGAATCCCGTCCAGCACAAAGCCGACGATGACCGGCGGCAGCCCCGCCTCGTTGATTGCCTCGATCAGCCGTCCCCGCAGCTGTACCACTGCTTTTGTGATATTCATAGCTCCTCCTATCCGTTATAACTGCTGATTGCCCGGTTGAGCGCTTCCTTGAGCGCAGAATAGCTGTTTGCAAAGTACGCCGCTTCCAGCTTCGTCCCTGCCGATACCGTGCTGACGCTTCCCGCGCCTGCCAGATTCCCGATGGCGTTTGCCGCCTCGTTGTAGATGGCCGCCGTGATCGTCTGCCCGGCGTAGGCCGCCGTAAAGGAAATGCTCCCGTAGCCTCTGGCGGCCCGGACCTCGTTGATCTTCGCCGTCAGACGGTTCCAGCTCGCCGCCGTCAGATACGTCACGGCCTTTCCCGCCTGGATATATGTCGCATCGTCTCCCGTCCACGCGAAGGCCGCGATCTGTGCCTTCGTGTCTCCGGATACGGTGTTGGACGTCTTCGAGTCTGTCCCGGCCTTGTTGACGATCCAGAAATAATACGTCGTGCCAGGGTCCAGCCCCGAGACCGTCACCGGTGAGCTGCCGATCGACTGCGAGCCGATGGCCGTATCGCTTGTCTTTCCCCAGTAGAGCGTCCAGCTGCCGTACTCGCCGCCATTCTTGCTCCACGTGACTGTCGCCGTGTCCTTCGTCAGCGTAACCCCGCTGATAACCGGCGCAACTGCCGTGATCTTCGTCTTGTAATACACGCGCACGGCCTGCCCGTTCGTAATGGGGATCGTTTCCGTCGCCGCGTGATTTGTCGCATACTCCTCCGACGCGAGCCTGAAATACTGGAATTCATACTCCTGCGAATACGTCTGGTACTGCGTGCCGGACATGGACAGGAAGAACGTATTTCCGATCGTGCCGGAGACAGCCCCGTCTGACAGCGTGTGCTGCCCGTCCAGGTAGTTGTAGATTGGGACCGTCGTGGTCTTGCTCTGGTAGTAGACCTTGACCGTCTGCCCGCTCGTAATGGGGATCGGGTAGTTCGCGCCATGCTCCGTGCTGTAGTTCTGCGACGAGAGCCGGAAGTACAGGAAATTGTACTGCTGCGAGTACGTCTGATACTGCGTGCCGGACGCGGAGATGTAAAACGTATCTCCGATATCGCCTTTGAAGGATCCGCTCACCAGCTGCGTCAGGTTGTCCAGGTAGTTGAGAATGCTGACCGTCGCCTGCGAGGTCGACTGTGCCAGCGTCCGCACGCTGATGGAGTTTGTCTCGGCGACAAGCGTCCCCGTGTTGCTGTTGTAGATCCGCACGCGGCAGATATACAGTGTGTCCGGCGTCAGCCCGGTAATGATCCGGCTGAACGTCGTCGTGCCCGCAGCCGAGTCCGTCACCGTCGCCATGACCGTTCCCGCGAGGATAAATTCATATTTCCGTTTGTACGCTGTCGTGGACGACATGTCCGAGATCGTCAGCGTGATACTCGTCGGCGTTCCCGACGCGCCGGATAGCGTTGCCACTCAGACCACCTGCCTATCCGAAGACTGGCGTAATTCCGCTTACGCCGCCGGAAGCGATAAACCGGATACTCCCGTCCGATTTTATCTGCATACTGGCTGTCCCAGCCGCGTTCTGCAGATACACATCGCCGCTTGTCGAGCGCACGCGCACCGCCGGGCCGGACAGGTCGACCGCATAGGCCGCCGAGCTGGAGGACGTAAACTGCAGACTGCCCTCCGCGCCGCTGATCGTGCCGTTCGAGAAGTTCGTACCCGCGATCTCGAGGCCGTTGCTGATGATGTTGATCTCATCCATGATCTGCTTGAGCTTTGCCTGAATACTTGTCCCGTCCAGCTTCAGATCCGTCGCGTTGATCGTCCCTCCGATCTCCGCCCCCGTGCACGTCAGCTTCCCGTTCGCGTCGACCTTGAACTTATCCTTGATGGAAAGCCCGCTCGTGCCGAAGTACATGCTTGCGTTTCCGCCAAATTCGTTGGCCGTGCGGAAAATGCTGCTTTCCGAGATCGTCCACGGCCCGAACGTCGAGTCGGCTGCTGCCGTGATCTTCCCGGACAGCACCGCCTCCGCCGCTTCCAGCGTCCCGGACGGGAAGTGGAGCTTTTTATCGCTTAGATACGCAACCTCCTGCCCGTCCTGCCAGAAGCTCACCCGGTCCGGCGTCACCGTCACCAGCTCGTTCTTCGTCCGGTCGATGACGTTCTCGCCGCCATCCGTCACCGTTGTCTCGATGTTGCCCACGCCCACGCCGTAGACCGGAACCGTGTCCTTGTAATACAGCAGCCCCGTCTTGATGTACTGCTGGCTGTTCACCGAAAACTGGTTGTTCACGCCCGCGGTGTAATCATACAGCTGTTTGAGCCCGACCGAGTTTCCCTCGATTGTCAGCTGCGTTTTCTCGAGATACTTGCCGAAGTCCGAGATCGCGACATAGCTGCCGGACAGCTTTGTGCTCCACGTCTCCGAGTTCGCCGCGGCGAAGTCCGCCGTCTTGATGATGAGCGCTTTCAGTGCTCCGTAGCCGGAGAGCGTCGTTTTTTTCTCCGCCTCGGAGAGGCTGTCCGCGTCGATGGCCTGCGCGATCTCCGTCAGCGTTGCCTTCGCCGACCAGTCGGCGAGGTTCAGCTGCTCCGTCACGCTGCACAGATACCGCCGCATGCTCTCCAGCTGCTCCTGCGTCGTCTTTCCCGCAATCGACGGGTAGGCAAGTGTTAAAGATCCCATTATGCGTCACTCCCTGCCTCTAAAACCCGCGCCAGGCTGAACAGCTTCATCTCGCCCTTTCCCGTCAGCCGGAACTTCAGATGGTCGCACCGCGCCGGGCGGATGGGCAGCAGGAAGGTTCTGAGCCCCCGCCCCTCGATATGCCCGCAGTGCCGCCAGACGCCGTCAGAGTCGTACTGCACCCAGAAATCGACGCTCGACCCCTTCGGCAGCTGCATCCGCAGGTTGATGCGCGAGACGTATTTCTTCCCGACCAGTCCATACGTCATGATCCCCATCTCCGCCATCCAGCAGGCCGGGCCTTCCAGCGTCCCGACCGAGCCGTAGACGGTTCTGAGCGTCCCATCCTCAAGGAAATACAGCTCATCGTCCACCCGGGCGAAGGCTTCTGCGTGCGTCGCGTCCTCCCGGTGCCACAGGCCCTTTCTCGTGTCATAGACGAACAGCGACCAGACGTGCGCCGCATCTTCCATGCTGATGAAGTACTTCCCGCGCACACCACCGGCGACCGCGTTGTAGTACAGCTTCGTCCCAAAGCAGCTGCCGATCTCCTGCGGCAGGCTCCCGTCGTACACGCACACGCCCATCCGCGATTTGTAATACAGCCGGTCGTCCACCACCACGAGGCTTTTCGCCGACCCATTCTGCACGCCCGCGCATTTCTGCACGACCACCTGATGCGCCCCCGTCGCCGACGGATACACCCGGTGGAA
>CAKUAM010000083.1 GCA_934636305.1 uncultured Oscillospiraceae bacterium | reverse complement strand
TAAATGGCGGTTCGGAGGAAATCGACCTGCTCACGCGCCGCATCGACACGCTGAACAAACGGATGCTGGAACTGGTCAACGAAACCGTCGCGGCCGGAAAGGATGTGGAAAGCAGCGAGGATGAATTCAAAGGCATCTCCGATCAGATCGAGCAGCTTAACCGCCGCATTGCAGCGATTCAGGAGAGCATCCACCAGGACGGCTCCCGGCAGGCACGGCTGGAGGAAATTCAGAACATCATCGCCGAGCGCAATGCGAATGAAACGCAATACAAAAAACACTTGAAAGAGAGATGGATATCAACTATTCAGCAGGTAATGCTGCACGAGATCGCTTTGCGCAAGTAAAGGAAAAGTGGTGGTCAATTGTTCGATTGATTGATGAAGAATCAATGATGAAAACGATAGTATGCAATCTTGCATTTGAATTATTCTTCGTCTCTGATGCCTTCTCTATTGCGGCTCCAGAAAATGAGAGTCTAACTGCTGATACTCTTCTTTCGGAATGTGAGACGTTTATCGACGCACTGGGTGAATGTACAGAACGCACATATTATAGAAGCGCAGTCAATGAAATTAAGTTGATTGAAAGAATTGTTGAACATGCAGAGATTGGCGACAACTTGCTCCCACACGAAGACCTCGGACGACGGATCTGGGCCACAGCAAATACGGCTGCATTTATTCCAATGGAGGATCTAAAAGGGTGCAGCTTGCCATAAAAACCTTGAAACTATCACGGTTTCAAGGTTTTTTCTTTGCCTATCGTACCCACTTTTGTACCCACTTCGGTATTTGAAACCGAATTGCGGCTACAGAAAATACAGAGGTTTCACACGTTTTACGTCATCACGTAAAATGACTGCCTGGTTCCTCAATGCCCAAACCTATATGACGTAGCACGAGCCGGAAGCAGATTTCTCTGCTTCCGGCTCGTCGTTTACTTTACGCTGCCTTTTCTACAATTACATCGTCCACTTGACCGTTCAAATAGCGGCTGAGCGCGTACAAATTGTCCACACTCGGCATATTGCTGCCGCGCAGCCAACGATAGCTGCCTTGCTCTTTGTGCAGTCTTATCTTAATGACATTGCTCATAGAGGGAGCATATCAGACTGAGACGGACATGAAAACGTATTTTAGATTGTGACTATACGTCGCTGCGGCTTACGCCAGATCGCCAGCCGCCTTGATCTTCACGCGGGCAGTATTGCCGGGATAATACTGAAGCGGCACATCCTCTGCGTCGACGATTTCGACCGTTTCCCGAATCGCACCGGCGGCGACGGTAAGCTCGACGGCCTCTGCCCGCGCCTTTTCCAGCGCTTCGTCGCGCGGGATCTCGTTGTAGTCGATGAGCTGCTCATACGTGCCGCTCACCTTGGAGATCGCGGAACCGATCGCGTTGGCAACACCGCCATACTCGTGCTTGGTGACGCTCTTTGCACCGGCAAGGTCTTCGGGCAGGACAATAGAGCCGCCGCCAACCAAGATGACGTCTACATCCTCAGAAGAGACCTTCATCGCGTCGATGGAGTCCTCGCACAGGGCGCGGATGGCTGCCAGTGCCTTTTGAGCAAACGCTTCGTCAATGCCCGCCACAAGCGTCTTGTCGCCCAGCTCCGTCATGCCAAGGCGCACCGCAATATCCGTCGCCGTGCAGACGTCGCCGCCAAAGCAGAGCGCTTTTTCGGTGATCTGGTAGCCGACAGAGTCGGGACCGACCGTTACCTTGCCGTCCGGCTGCTGGCGGACAATGGAGCCGCCACCAAGACCGATGGATACCACGTCTGGCATGCGGAAATTTGTGCGCACGCCGCCGATGGTAACGGCGACGCCGGACTCTCTGGGGAAGCCGTTCTGAATCACGCCAAGATCAGTGGTCGTGCCGCCGACGTCGATGACGATCGCGTTTTTGAGCTGGCTTAAATAGCACGCGCCGCGGATGGAGTTGGTAGGACCGCACGCGATGGTGAGGATCGGATAGCGGCGGGCATAGTCCATCGTCATCAGCGTGCCGTCGTTCTGCGAAAGGTAGATTTGCGCGTTGGTGACGCCTTCGTCCGCCAGCGACTGCGCAAAGCCCTCTGTAAAGGAATGCGCGACCTTGTAAAGCGCAGCGTTCAAAATTGTGGCGTTCTCGCGCTCAATGAGACCCATGGAGCCAATTTCGCTGGAAATGGACACATGAACGTCTTCACCCATCACTTCCCTGCACAGTTTGGCGGCGGCCAGTTCATGATCGTTGCGAACTGTGGAGAACACGCAGGAAATGGCGACGGACTTCACGTTCTCTTTTTTCAGGTCTTCAAAGAACTCGGTCGCAGCGGCTACGTCAAAGGGAGCCAGTTCCCGGCCGTCATACTCAAAACCGCCGCCTACAATGGCGGTTTTGACCGCGATTTTCTTGAGATCCTCCGCCCAGTCGACCATCAGTGGAATGCCACGCGACGCAGGGGCGCCAATGCGCAGAATGCCGATGGGCGCTAAGTTCTTTCGTTCAACGATGGCGTTGGTGCACTGGGTCGTGCCCAGCATCGCCTGTCGGATGTCCTTGCGGTCGACGCCGGACTGCTGCAAAACTGCGTGAACGGCGTTCAAAATGCCGTCATAGATATTTGCCGTCGTGTGCTGCTTGATCGAAGTGACAACGTGCAGATTTTCATCAATCAAAACGGCGTCCGTATTGGTGCCGCCTACGTCAATACCAAGTTTATACATGATCAAAGACCTCCTTTGCAGCGTTTTTCAAGCGGAATATAGTCCGTATCCACACCAAAGTAACGAGGCCCAACCAGATCCAGACCTTCCTTTGTTCTCCACAGGGGGAAGCACTTCAGACCGACGACCATGACACGTTTTCCGTATTTCAGCGCGTCCGTGGGAATCGGCGTGAAGGTCTCGGTGTCGACCAGACAGATGAGGTCTGGCGTCGTGGCCAGCATCTTTCCGTCTACCACGGCGGTCAGATTTTCGTTCTGGAACTCCACATAAGCGGATTTTCCCTTGTCGTCGCCGATGCCGTCGAGAACGACCTTGCCAAAGTTAAAGCCATTGCGCACCTCGCGCAGCACATCGGAGATTTTCCCCTTGAAGAGCTTATAGCCCTCGGTGATCTCCAAAAAAGCTTCCTCCGGGGTCTTGTCTGTCGCTTCCTTCACGTTGCGGATGGCAGCGCCCAGCGTCTGGCTGCGGGTGACGATGCCGCGGACGCCATACTGCTTCATAAATTTTCCTTCCATCGCGTAAAGAGAAACCGACACCGAGCCGCCACACGCCATCGTGACCGCGCGGGCAAGTTCTTCTGTCCATTTGTTCGTGACGGTGCGGAAGATGCAGGAGTTGCCCTTTTCATCGACCAGCGCCATCGGGGTCGCAGAGCCGCCGCCAATGGTAAAGGTGACCATTTGCAGCTCGGGGAACGCCCGACCCATCCCGTCGCAGTCAACCAGTGGGAGCCCCAGACGTGCCGCCGCGGCAATCGGCAGCATGGAGTTGACGCCGCCGGCTTCAATGGGCATAAAGGCGTAGATGGGCTTTCCGTAGAAGGTGGAGACAGTTTCGTACAGGGTCTTATATTCGTCACCGCCGATTGCCTTCTCGCAGAGGACGGTGGGTGCACCCATCATGGCGATGGGAACGATCAAAGCGTCGTCCGGAACCTCATCCGGGTCCATCATCGTGACAGGGCCGCATTCCTGCACCGCACCGATAGCGACAAGCTTTCCTACATACGGGTCTCCGCCGCCGCCTGCGCCCAAGAGCGCCGCGCCCAGAGCAATGTCTTCAATTTCGGGAATACCGATTTTACGCAAGGTAAACACTCCTTCATTTTATTTTTGCTTTTTTCAGGTTTTCTCCGGCAGAATTTTTGCCAGAAGGACATAGATCACAAGGGAGACAACGATGCCATTGACCGGCCCCACAAAGAACGGCGTGTTCAGGAAGGGCACGGCGGCGACCAGACCGGGGAAGTTTGCGAACGTGCCGCCCGTGATGCAGGCGACCAGGGCGCCAACGACAAATGCGATCATACCGCTGGCAGACAGATTGCCGCCAATGCGGAAGTTTTCACGCTTGCCCCCGCAGATGATCCAGTAGTGCGCGATCAGAACACCTGCCAGCGGCGGAATGAGACCGGACATCAGCGATAAGAAGCCCTGGAAGGCGTTGAGTAAGCCGAACGCCGCCAGCACCGTGCCGATCGCACCGGCGATGCCGGTCGTGATCTTGAACTTGCTCTCGTCAAAGCCCAAAAGGTTACTCAGCGCCAGGCCGCCGGAGTAGGCGTTGGTGACGTTCGTCGTCCACGTGGCAAGCACCAGCGCAACCAGACCCAGAATGGGCACGCCGAGATTTGCCAGAATCGCGGAAATATCATACTGTCCTGTGATGATGCTCATGACCGCGCCGGTCAGCAGCATAAACAGGCCTGCCGGGATCACGCCGACGATCGAGGACTTGACAACATCGCCGCGGCTCTTGGCGTAACGGCAGTAGTCTGCGGAAATAACGCCGCCGAGGGCGAAGGACGCTACCGTCATGGAAATGCCAAAGACCAGACCGGAGGATTCTGCGGGAGCGTAGTTTGCGATCGTAGCGCCGCCGTCATGCGCGAGAATACCGGCGATAATGCCGTAGAGGCAGACGATAACCAGCAGAGGAACGGCGATGTAGTTGAGCCACTTGAGCCCCTTGAACCCGGCACAGGCCGTAATCAGCATGATAACGCCCCAGACGATCGTGCAGATAATGACCATCGCATTGCCGGGAGCAGACTGTCCCATCATGGAGGCGATCATGGACGCAAACGCGCTGCCGCAGGTCGCGGACTGGATGCCGAACCAGCCGACGCAGGCAATTGCCAGAATCGTACTGATGACGTAGCGCGCGCCCTGCTTGCCAAGCGCACCTTCCGCCATGACGGAGACCGGAAGGCCCGTGTCGCAGGCCTGCATGCCGATGAAGATCATGTACGCACAGATCAGACCGTAGCCAATGAGGATTGAAAGTACGATCTCGAGGATCGACAGACCGCCCGAGCTCAATACGCCGCCGATCATCAGGCACGGCACGCAGATCATGCCGCCGGCCCAGACCATCGCGATGGACGTCCAGTTTTGCCGCTGTTCGGGCTTGATTTCAAATCCGGTGCTTTGTTTTTCCATTTGGAGAACCTTCTCTCTGTCAAAGAATATGGCATATTATAAGTGCTTTAAACTGATAGAGTAAATGGCTCGCAGGCTGAAAATTGCCCTTCTTCCTTTGTCCTTTTGGACAAAGCAAGCGGGCACGGACTGCAACATGCAGCCCGCGCCCGTTTCGATGGATTGTAACATCGTCACTGCGACCGCTCCAATAAGCGATGGATGGCGGCAGCGCGATAGAGATAGAATTTTTCCGGCTCCTTGTCTGCCGGATACCCAAGACACATGCCAATGCGGCTCATGCGGTACTTGATGGTGTTCTTATGCACGAAAAGCAGCTCCGCGCAGCGTGTGATTCCGCTGTCAGCGTCCAGAAGATACACGATGAGCGTGTTCAGGAGCTCCGAACCTTCGCTGAATTCCTGCAAAAAGCGCAGCGGCTGCAAAACGGCTTCCAGCGCTTCGTCTCCTTTGTCGATCGTTTTGCGGCACTGGCGGGCAAATTCGACCTCTTCGAGCGAATAGCTTTGTCTTGCCAGCCAAATGCGTCTTGCGTGCTTCAGATGTTCCTTGATGACCAGAAATGCTTGACGGACATCGGAGGTGCGAAGCAGCCGATGGCAGCGGACCAGAACCGCCGGAATATTTGCCTTTTCCAGCCGGGACAGAAGATCATTGCTCAGACCGGGCGCGTTTTCGCCCCGGTTCTGCCAGGACATGAAGCCGACAATATAGTCCTCGTAGGTGTCCGCGATGACGGTATCGCACCGATAAGACAGCGTCTCACGCAGAATTTTTAACGCCTCCAGCTCCTGCCGCTGCCGCACGCCGTCCGGAGCTTCGAGGCGAAGCACCCACATGGAGTGAATGGAGGTCACGTCGATGTGGAACAAATCGGCCAGCCGCCGCATTTTGAGCGGCTCGTCCAGCAAAATCGCCCGCACCAGCTCGGAGATCTGCACCTCCGCGTGCTTGCTGCTCCAAAGGCTGACCGCGAGACGGACAAGCTCCACCGTTTGCAGCACAAGATCGCGGCTGATGGGGCTTCCGTCCTTCACCAGATACAGCTCCATCGACTGCGGGTCGTTCTGATTCACTGGGCAGCGCCACACAGTCCGGTGATTTTCCAGCGTGACGGGCATCAGGCTCTCTATATACGGAAAACCTGCAATGCTCAGTTCCAGAGACATCGGCCAGTTTGCCTGTCCCAGCGCCCGGCCCTGATGGTCAAGTAAGATGAGCGAAGCGTGAATGTGGTCACGCGCCATACGCAGAACGGCGTCGATCGTCCGCTGGTGCGCGGGCAGCCGCGTCATCTGCGCCAGAACGTCGGTCAGGAGAGTCCCTCCCGCTGACTGGTCCTTGATGATCGCCTCCATGACCTCGCTGATGACCTCGCTGTAGCGCAGGTCCCACCGTTTTTCCGGCATCACGATCAAAACAAAATCGAGAGAATTCGCAAGCTCGATCAAAGCAGGGTCGACGCGCGGCATCAAAATTCCGACGTAGTATAAAACCATGCCCGCCTCGCCGACCGCGGCCAGCCTTCGGATGTTCGCGCATTGCTGCCCGATATTATCCGGGATGTTTGCAAAGGCGGTGATCACGAGTTCGCTGCCGTAAAAGTCGATGTTGGACAGCATTTCCTTCTGCACGTCGTTGGCATCGGCAAATTCCAGAACGGTAACAGAGGACAGGACCTTTGTAAGGCCACCAACGCCTGCCACAACCCTCGCGCCGTTCATGCACGGAAGCGCCAGAATATCCTGCACCGTCACGCTCATACCGGTTCCTCCTGTTTCGGCAAAAATCTACGCCTACATCATAAAAGAAACGCGCACCGTTTGCAAGAAAAACCGCGCCTGCGGCGCGTTCCAGCGTAAAAATGAGGAACAACAAAAAGAACAGAAAAACTTGCACGCAGTCCAGCGAAACTGGCACGGGAAATTTCCTATGTTATGATCTGATGATGGGATCATTCAGGCGGCATACTCGGAGTTTCTTACTTACGGCTTTCAGAAAGCCTCTCTACACAAGATCGCCGAAAAAGCCGGTGTTACTACGGGGGCAATCTACACAAGGTACAAGAATAAAGACGCGTTGTTTGCCAGTTTGCTTCAGGATTTTTTTGAGACGATGCAGGTTCTCTTTACCCCCGTCGCGGAAGAATACGAAAAAGCAAAGCGCAGCGCACAGCCGGAAGATATCCTCCGCGCCATAAACGCCGAGGAACAGGTATATTTTCGGCTCCTGACCGAGCACCGTAATGACTGCACTTTGTTTTTCTGCCGCAGCGATGGCAGTTCCATGGAAACCATGCTGTATGAACTGATGGATCAAAAAGCGGAACAAACGGTGGAATTCTTTTCGCATAGCGTCAGTTAACAAGGGCATAGACGCTTGCGAACGGGACTGACCCGCCGTCTGCTGCGTGATCGTCCTTGACATACGCCAGTATGCCGTCGTCCTCTGCCTTGCAGACGACGTCCCAGACCGTTCGGCAAGTCCTCCGGAGTTTTTCACGGAGGATAAACGGCGGACAGCAAGGCAGACGAGGCAGGCGGGCTGTCGCCCGCCAACGAGGATAACGACGCTGGCCGTTGTTTTGCCCCGTGAAAAACCGTGTATACCCTTGTCAACTGACGCTATCTATGGAAAAGCGCCAAATGCTGATGCAATCCGCCTTCTGATGGGCTCCCAGTTCTGGTACTTCCGCCAGCTGCTGGATCAGCACATGGAGGAAGGCAGAATGCTTACCTGCTTACAGGCGGTCCTTGATTTTACAAACGCCGGCTGGCGGCAGCTATGCGATACCTTGCAATAAATCCGAAAAAAGGATTCGGACGGTACATCCGTCCGTTTCTTACGGCCACCGGTTAGAGTAGGCTAACTAAATAAGGAAAGAGTTTGCAATGATAGATTTTGAATTTGAATTTCAATATGCGGAGGGAAAAGTCCCGGTGCTTCGACAGACTGCCGGAAGTATTCCGGCGGGACGCTGTGTGGTGCTTTGCGGAGGCAGCGGATGCGGAAAATCCACGCTGCTGCGGTGCATCAACGGACTGATCCCACAGTTTTACGAGGGAGAGCGGAAGGGCTTTTGCCGCCTGAACGGGCAGGACACCGCCGGAATGCGTATCGGCGAGATCGGCGAGCTGGCCGCCTCGGTTTTTCAGGATCCCCGCAGTCAGTTTTTTACCGCGAACAGCTCCAACGAGGTGGCCTTTGGGCTGGAGAATCACGGCTTACCGCAGGAAACCATCCGTCAGCGGGTGGAGAAAGCCTTCCGGATCTTCCATCTGGAGCGACTGAAGGACCGTAATGTCTACGAGCTGTCCAGCAGCGAGCGACAACTCATCTCCATAAGATTCTCGAAACCGTTAAAAAGGGAGGCCATACTGTGCTGATTGCCGAACACCGACTGTCCTATCTGTATGGGCTTGCCGATCGGATCGTTTACCTGAAAGCCGGGTGTATCGAAAGAGTATTCACGGCGGCAGAATTTGTCGGTCTCTCCGAAAGCGAACGGATCGCTATGGGATTAACGAGTGCTTGTCGGCCAATCCGAATGCCACCAATCAGGAGATTGAGAATCTGCTAAGCAGCTTTGACCTGCTTGACTGCATCGACCGGCATCCGCTTACCTTGTCGGGCGGACAGCGGCAGCGGCTTGCCATCTGTCAGGCAATTATGGAAAAAAAGTAGTTTTTGATTTTTGACGAGCCGACAAGTGGATGGGACTTCCGCCATATGTGCCAGGTGACCGAAAGGTTGAAGCAATTGTCACAGCACGGTTATATTCTGTTTGTCGTCA
>CAKUAM010000082.1 GCA_934636305.1 uncultured Oscillospiraceae bacterium | reverse complement strand
TTAATTGGGTCTATTCTCCCAACAGAAATAGCATTAAAAAAGAATTTTGATAAGAATGGAACAAGACGATAAATTCCAGTTTGTGATATAGAAAATACCCTCCCGGCCATCATGGTCGAGAGGGTTTCGTGCGTCTATGGAATTATCCTTCAATCTCAATTTTCAACCCGGACTTGAGTTCCACAGTGAAGTGGTCCTCCCAGACGATGATTCGCTCAAGCCAGCGCTTTACCAATGCTTCATCGAAGGTTTCCAGATGTGCGGGCTGTTGCTTGATAAAATCCTGCAGTTCATTGATGCGGGAAATCTGCGCGTCTCTGGCGGCGGTATCAACCGTGCACTTTTCTCGCTGTTCCCGGAGCTTGAAGATCTCGTCGGCAATCTCATCGTATCGTGCCATGTCGAATCCGTCGTTTTGCTGTCAAAATAAACGACACCTTGCCTTCAAATACCGAAGCGAGACTGTCAAAAAACTACGAAAAGTAGTTGGAATACAGAGCAGCAGGGGAAGAGCGAAGGGAGCAAAGAGCCCCTTCGCGTTCAATCAATCATTTTTTCGAACTTTTTCAAAGTTCAAAAAACTGTCTCAGCGGGGCGAAAAGACTTTTTCGACACGCTGGCATACCAGAAGCCCAGGCTTCTGGTATGTTTTTATGGGTAAAGAAAAAAAGAAATTGACAAATAATCGACCGCATTTTATGATAACAATCGAATTCTGCCATATTTCTTGTAACTCATGCATAATTTCATAGTTGTAAATTTAGTCAGATTTCCAAATATCTTGTAGTCAGAAAGAACAGTCACCTTCCATGAAAAAGAACAATATACAGCTCGCAGCGCTGAAGGCAGCGTTTCCACATACGATCCCTATTTTTGCCGGCTTCTGGTTTTTGTCGCTGGCCTATGGCATCTACATGCACGTTTCAGGCTTCAGCTTCTGGTATCCGATGGCCATGAGCGCCATTATTTTCGGCGGCAGTCTGGAATTTGTTGCGGTGAGTATGCTTCTATCCCCGTTTGCGCCGCTGCAGACCTTTCTGATGACGCTGATGATCCAGGCACGGCACCTGTTTTACGGGCTGTCCATGCTGGATAAATATAAAGACACCGGCGCAAAAAAAATCTATCTCATCTACGGGATGTGTGATGAAACCTTCAGCATCAATTACACTGCAAATATTCCCGATGGCATTGACAAGGGCTGGTTCTATTTCTTTGTAACACTGCTCGATCAGATCTATTGGGTAGGCGGTGCAACCCTCGGTGGACTGCTCGGCAATCTGATTCATTTCGATACGAATGGTCTCGATTTTGTCATGACAGCGATGTTCGTCGTGATTTTCTTGGAGCAGTGGATGAAAGAGAAGCATCACTTCAGCGCCTGGATTGGCCTGCTGTCCAGTGTCGTCTGTCTGCTGTTATTTGGCACAGATAACTTTATGATCCCCACAATGATCTGTATTCTGGCGTTTCTGTTGTTTTTGAAAAAGCCAATTGAATCAAAATACGGAGAACTGACACCATGACACTTCCACAACAAATCATCACCATCGGGCTCTGTGCGCTTGGCACAATACTCACGCGCTTTCTGCCATTTTTCATTTTCAGCGGCAAGAAAAAAACGCCTGCTGTCATTCAGTATCTTGGTAAGGTGCTGCCAAGCGCCATTTTTGCAATGCTGGTGATCTACTGCCTGAAAAATGTATCCTTCCGCACATACAGCTATGGCCTGCCGGAGCTGATTGCCATTGCCGTCACCGCCGGCCTGCATTTCTGGAAACGACAGATGCTCCTCTCCATTGCCGGCGGCACCATCGTCTATATGCTTTTGATCCGGTTTGTTTTCTGAAAAAATAGCTGCTTTGTCCTCCGGCAAAGCAGCTATTTTTTTATAATATAGTATCCCCTTGCAATATCCACAGCTATGTGTTATGATTATGCTGAATAAATTTCTGATTATTTGCCCGCGCGGCATGGAAATCTGAAAGGAGCTGCGCATGTACTCAACCGCTTACGTCTGGGCCAAGGTTCTTGGCCATATGGAGGCCAGGCTGACGCCGCAGGTTGTCTCCACATGGTTTGACGATACGGAAATTCTGGAGCTGACTGAAAACAAACTGGTTCTGTATTCTCCATCCACCTTCCGCAAAGATATTATTCTGAGCCGCTGCCAGAGCTATATCAAGGAAGCCATGCAGGAAATCTTCCAGATGAACGTGGAGCTCACGGTTCTGGATGACACGGAAATCGGCGCTTACCGCGACCGGCAGCAGAAGCCGGAGTTTATCGAATTCAATCCGCAATTTACCTTCGATAATTTTGTCGTTGGCTCGTCCAACCGGTTTGCGCACGCAGCAGCCATTTCTGTTGCAAACAATCCTGCGGAGACGTATAACCCCCTGTTTATCTACGGCCCGTCCGGCCTTGGCAAAACGCACCTTCTGTACGCAATTGCCAGCGTGGTGCACAAAAATCATCCCAGCTACAATATCGTGTATATCAAGGGCGATCAGTTTACCAACGAGCTGATTGCTGCGCTGCAGGAAGGCCGGAACAATGAATTCCGCAACAAATACCGCAACGCAGATCTTTTCCTCGTGGATGATATCCAGTTTATCGCCGGCAAGGAATCCACGCAGGAGGAATTTTTCCATACGTTCAATAACCTCTATGAAAACCATCATCAGATTGTTCTGACTGCTGACCGGCCGCCGAATGAAATGCTGCGTCTGGAGGACCGCCTGAAAACGCGCTTTGAATGGGGTTTGATCGCGGACATCCAGCCGCCGGATTACGAGACGCGTATGGCAATCATCAAGCGCAAATCTATTTCTCTTGGCTTTGAGCTGCCGGACGATGTTTGTAATTTCATCGCTGAAAACGTCACCTCCAATGTTCGGCTCCTGGAGGGCACCGTCAAAAAAATCCGCGCCTATCACGATCTTGATAATATGGAACTCAACGTTCCAAACGTCTCCCGCGCAATCAAGGACATGTATAACAAGGAAAAAGCGGAAAATCTGCCGACGCCGAACCTGATTATTGCAGAGGTTTCCCGGTTCTATAACATTGAGGAATCTGTTATCCGCGGCACGCTGAAAAACAAGAATACCGCCGAAGCGCGCCAGGTTGCCATGTATCTCATGCGAAAGCTCACAAACCTGAGTCTGCCGGACATTGGCAAGGAATTTGGCCGTGACCATTCCACCGTCATTCACAGTCTGAAAAAAGTGGAGCAGCAGCTGGCCGCCGGAACAGGCCCGCTGCCGGATAACATCCGGGACATCACTGCAAACATCAACAACAAGCTTTGATTTTCCACACAGGGCTGTGGATTCCACAGTGGATACCTGTGTGCAACTGTGAAACACATGTTTCACAGAAATGCCTGTGGATAACAGAAACGATCATTCACACAGGGCTGTGGATAAAAAATACTTGCAGCATCAGGCTTAATTCCACTTTTCCACATAAAATTTCCCTACTGCTACGTACTTCTAAAAAAAAATCCTTTCTTTCTCTTGAAAGAAGAAACGGAGGAACCTTCATGAAATTTACCTGTGAAAAAAATGCGCTTGTCAACGCAGTCTCCGTTGCCTCCCGCACAGTCGCACAAAAAAGCACAATCCCTGCACTCGAGGGGATCTTTATCCGCGCAGGTGTCAAGGTCACACTTTCCGGCTATAATCTAGAGACGGGCATTACCGTTTCCATTGAGGCAGATATTCAGGAAACCGGCGCATGCATCCTGCCGGCAAGACTGTTTTTTGATATCATCCGCAAACTTCCGGACGATACTGTCTCCATTAGCGTCGATGCCAACTTCAAGGTCTCGATCCGCGGCGGCATTTCCTCTTTTACGATTACAGCAATGTCCTCCGATGATTATCCGGAGCTGCCGGAGGTTGATTCTGAAAAGGGAATCACGCTTCCGCAGAATGAGCTGAAGGCTATGATCGGCGGAACAAGCTTTGCCGTCAGTGAAAACCAGGCTCGTCCCATCCATACCGGCTGCTTATTTGAAGTGGAGGATCATTCCATCACAGTTGTGGCTGTCGATGGATACAGACTGGCGCTGCGCCGCTGGAAAACAGAAGATTCCATTGGTCGTGAGCTGAAATTCGTCGTGCCGGCTGCTGCACTGAAGGAAACAGAAAAAATCCTTTCCGATACAGATGATCCCTGCACGTTCTATCTTGGCAGCAAGCATATTCTCTTTACCATCGGAGAAGCTACGCTGGTCTGCCGTCTGCTTGAGGGCGAATTTCTCGATTGGCGACGCGTTCTGCCGCAGAACCAGCCCATAAAGCTGGCAGTCAACGTTGCAAAAATGACAGATTCCATTGAGCGTGTCGGTCTTGTGATTTCGGAGAAACTGAAAAGTCCGGTTCGCTGCAAATTTGGTGAAAATACGGCAGACTTCCGTTCTGTATCTACGATTGGTGAAGCGCACGACGTCTGCCAGATTGCAGGTGATGGGCAGGATATGGAAATCGGCTTCAACTGCCGGTATCTGCTGGATGCGTTGCGTGCGATCCCGGACGCAGAATGCTCGATGGAGTTGGTCAATGGACTGAGCCCTATCGTTATGAATCCGTGCGATACTTCTGAAAGATACAGCTATATGGTTCTGCCGGTCCGGCTGAAAGCGGGGGAATAACATGAAGGTAAGAGTCACGAAAAAGCTCGCAGACGGTATCATAGATATTCCGATCCATACTGAGTTTATCAAGCTGCAGGATTTTCTGAAATTCTGCAATGCAATTGAATCCGGGGGTATGGCAAAGACATTTATTCAGGATGGGCAGGTGCTCGTCAATGGTGAGGTCTGTACCATGCGCGGGAAAAAGCTGCATCCGGGAGATACCGTCAGCTTCTTATCGAATACTTGGCGCGTCACGGAAGAATCCGCATGAATATCCGGTCTCTCCAGCTGTACGACTTCCGTAATTATAAGCAGCTTTCGGTTACGCTGCACCCAGGCGTGAATCTGATCGTCGGGGAAAATGCACAGGGAAAAACAAATCTGCTGGAAGCTGTCTCATATCTGTCAATCGGGAAGAGTTTTCGCACCACGCGTAATCAGGAGCTTATCCGATTTGGCGCAGAATTTGCCGATCTGAGCTGCGAACTGTACTCCGGCGGGCGGGAACAGTCCATCCGTGCAGTGCTGTTTACAGCGAGACGGCCGCGGCAGCTCTATATCGGCGGTGTCAAGCAGCGGACGGCTGCGGCGCTGCCGGGCGTGTTGACGACAGTTCTGTTTTGTCCGGACGATCTTCTCATTCTGAAAAGCGGCGCCGCCGGACGACGGAAGCTGATGGATGCTGCGCTGTGCCAGCTACGGCCCGGCTATGCACAGGCACTTGCGGAATATCAGAAGCTGTACGACAACAAATCCAGAATCTTAAAGGACTACCGGGAGCGGCCATCCTTGTTGGATCCGCTGCCGGAGTTCAATTACCGGATGGCGCAGGTCGGTTCTATTCTGATTTCCTACCGGGCGAGGTATCTGCAGGAGCTGTCACGGCAGGCAGCGGTTTACCATATGGACTTTTCCGGCGGAAAAGAGCAGCTTTCTCTCTTGTATCAGACCGTTTCCACGGTTACAGATCCTTTTGCGGAAAAGACGGAGATTTTTTATCAGATTTTAGAGCATCAGCAGGCACATTATCATGCAGAGCTGGAATCCGGCCAATGCCTGACCGGGCCTCATAAGGATGATTTTGAAGCAAAGCTGGACGAACTTTCTGTGAAGGCCTACGGATCACAGGGACAGACGCGGACCGCGGCAATCAGTCTGAAGCTCGCAGAACGCGAACTGTTCCGCAGAGATACCGGCGAGGAGCCGGTATTGCTGCTGGATGATGTATTGTCAGAGTTGGATGCCAGACGGCAGGATTTTGTGCTCAACCAGATCAAAACCGGACAGGTGCTGATCACATGCTGTGAGCCGGAGCGGCTGACAGGCATTGGAAAGCGGATTCTGATCGAACATGGAGCAGTACAGGAGGAAACACCTTGTATATAAATATCGGCGGAGATTTCTCCGTGCGCGCAGATACGCTCGTCGGTATCTTTGATCTGGATAATACGTCGAGCTCCAAATGGACCAGAAGTTTTTTGAAGCAGGCACAGCAGACCGGCGCAGTTGTAGAAGCAACAGATGAGCTGCCAAAGTCCTTTCTTGTGACGAGTGAATATGGGCTGCGCCGCGTATACCTGACAAAATATAACGCCGCAATTCTGGAAAAGCGCTTTCAGCAGACACGGCGGGATTCCAATCCTGTAAAGGGGAAACAATATGAGTGAAGAAGTAAAGAATATATTGGATGCAGAAAAGGAATATGATGCAAGTCAGATTCAGGTTCTTGAGGGCCTGGAGGCAGTACGTAAGCGCCCTGGCATGTACATCGGTTCCACCAGCGTATCCGGTCTGCATCATCTTGTCTACGAGATTGTGGATAACGCGGTCGACGAAGCGCTGGCCGGTTTTTGCAAGCATATCGTTGTCATCATCAATGAGGGCAATACAATTACTGTCACGGACGATGGCCGCGGAATCCCTGTTGATATCCAGCCGCAGACAGGCAAGCCTGCACTTGAGGTCGTATACACAGTACTGCATGCGGGCGGCAAATTTGGCGGCGGCGGATATAAGGTTTCCGGCGGTCTGCACGGCGTTGGCGCGTCTGTCGTCAATGCGCTGTCGGAATGGCTGGAGGTTGAGGTCAGCCGTGACGGAAAAATTTATCAGATGAAATTCTCCCGCGGTCACATTCTGCAGGAGATGCGCGTCATCGGTACGACGGATCAGCATGGTACAAAGGTTACCTTCAAGCCGGATCCGGAGATGTTTGATACGCTGGAATATGACTATGAGACGCTGCACACGAGAATGCGGGAGCAGGCGTTTCTGAATGCCGGACTGCATATTACCATCCGCGATGAGCGAATCGACTCTGCAGCAAAGCCAGAGAAGGAGCGCGCGGATTCCATGTGCTATGAGGGTGGTATCCGTGAATTTGTCCAGTGGTACAACCGGCATAAGACGCCGCTGCATGAGCAGGTCATTTATATGTCCGGAACAAAGGGCGACGACACGGCAGAGGTTGCGCTGCAGTATAATGATTCGTTCACGTCCACAATCGTCTCGTTTGCAAATGATATCCATACGCCGGAGGGCGGCATGCACGAAGAGGGCTTTAAACGAGCTCTTACAAATGTCCTCAATGCCTATGGCGTGAAAAAGGGACTTATCAAGGGGGACGACAAGGTCTCCGGTGATGATGTGCGCGAGGGTCTGACGGCAATTGTCTCGGTCAAGCTGACCGAGGCGCAGTTTGAGGGCCAGACGAAGGCCAAGCTCGGCAATGCGTCGATGCGCACGCTGGTCAGCAACATTGTCACGCAGCAGCTGTCTGAGTTCTTGGAAGAAAATCCGGCTGTGGCCAAAATCATTTTGGATAAGGCTATGATGGCAAACCGCGCGCGTGAAGCTGCACGGAAGGCCAGAGAGGCTATCCGGCGCAAGACAGGTCTGGAGTCCGGCCAGATGCCGGATAAGCTGCGCGACTGCAACGATACAGACCCCACACTGACGGAAATTTACATCGTCGAGGGCGACTCTGCAGGCGGCTCTGCAACGCAGGGACGTGATTCGCGCTTCCAGGCTATTTTGCCGCTTTGGGGCAAGATGCTGAACGTGGAAAAGGCAAGAGCAGATAAGGTCTACGGCAATGATAAGCTGCAGCCGGTCATTACGGCGCTTGGCGCCGGAATCGGCGATGAGTTTAATCTGGACAAGCTCCGCTATCACAAGGTCATTATTATGGCCGATGCCGATGTTGACGGCAGTCATATCCGCACGCTGCTGCTGACGTTCTTCTTCCGCTTCATGCGGCCGCTCATCGAGCATGGATACGTCTATTCCGCCGTCCCGCCGCTTTACAAGCTCTCGCGCGGCAAGACGCAGCGCGTTGCGTATTCCGACCCCGAGCGCGACCGGCTCTCCGCCGAAATGCGCGCGGACAATCCGAACGCGAAGGTCGATATTGCCCGGTATAAGGGCCTCGGCGAAATGAACCCGCACGAGCTGTGGGAGACGACCATGGATCCCACCACGCGCACGCTCCGCCGCATCACGCTCGAGGACGCCGTGCAGGCCGACCAGATCTTCACCGTCCTCATGGGCGAGGACGTCGAGCCGCGCAAGGAATTCATCGAGGAAAACGCGAAATACGTCGTGAATCTGGATATCTGATTCCAGTCAATCTTTTGTAGGGGCCGATGCCCACATCGGCCCTGAATCTGCTGCGATTTCGCCTGAAATTACCGATAAACCGGTGCATCCTGCGCGGGCCGATATGTACCGGCAAGCGGCAGATCACATCCGTAACGCTCCTTCGCCGCAAACGGCTGTGACCGGCATCGGCCCCCCACAAAGGAGAAAGCATAAATGGCACATAAAAAAGACTACAAGCCCGAGGATATCATGTTCCCGGAACAGCGGATCGTACAGTCAGAGCTTGTGCATGAGATGAAAAGCTCGTACATCGACTACGCGATGTCCGTCATTGTCGGCCGCGCGCTGCCCGATGTGCGAGACGGCTTAAAGCCCGTCCACCGCCGCATCCTCTACGCCATGTACGAGGACGGCCTCACCTCCGACAAGCCGTTCAAAAAGTCGGCGACGTGCGTCGGCGACGTACTGGGCCGGTACCATCCGCACGGCGACGCATCGGTCTACGACGCGATGGTCCGTCTGGCGCAGGATTTCTCCATGCGCTATCCGCTCGTCGACGGCCACGGCAACTTCGGCTCCGTCGACGGCGATCCCCCCGCGGCTTACCGATACACCGAGGCGCGCATGTCGAAGCTCTGCAACGAGATGCTGCGCGATATCGACAAGGAAACCGTCCTGTGGGACCCGAACTTCGATGAATCGAGGAAGGAACCGCGCGTCCTTCCGTCGCGCTTCCCGAACCTGCTGGTCAACGGCTCGTCCGGCATCGCCGTCGGCATGGCGACGAATATCCCGCCGCACAATCTGACCGAGGTCATCAACGCCTGCATCTGCATTCTGGAAAACCCGGAGGCGGAGCTGGCAGACCTCATGGACTATATCAAGGGCCCGGATTTCCCGACGAA
>CAKUAM010000081.1 GCA_934636305.1 uncultured Oscillospiraceae bacterium | reverse complement strand
TTTGCGTTGAGCAAGACATTTTTTCGCAGGAATACTGACGTATTTCAAGGAAAAATGACGCGGCACACCGCAAAAAGGCCCGCTGTCCGGGTGCGTTGGGGGTTGGAAGAATACACCCTAAAAAACGCCCCTGACCCAACGGTCAGGGGCGTGATTGACGCGGTACCACCCTGCTTCAGCCGGAACACCGGCCCTCGAGGACCTCTAACGCGGTCAGCCGTCCACACCTACTTCTTTCGGCGCGGCAGCTCCGGGGCGAGAGACCTGTGTGCATGCGCCCGGCTCGCACCATCCGCCGGTTCTCTGACTGATGCAGCTGCAGATCATTCCCCATCTTTGCCTTTTCCCTGGACATTGTACGGATTTCCCGCGCATTTGTCAAGCGTTTTCGCTTTTTTCTCCCAGGATGGCGCTCAGATTCACCTGATGGCCGTCCTGCCACAGACGCTCGAGGTCATAGAATTTTCTTGCCTCGCCCGTAAACACATGCACAACCAGACTGCCGAAATCCATCAGCACCCACGTGCCGCCACGGTGCCCTTCGCGTGAGAGCATCGGCTCGCCGGCATTGTCCATGGCCTCCTCCACCGCGTCGCAGAGCGTCTTGACGTGCGTGGAGCTGGTGGCGGTGCAGATGAGGAAATAGTCAGCCAGCGTGGAAATATCCGTAATTCCGATCAGGCGGATATCCTCGCCCATTTTCGCATCGAGTGCCTTGGCTGCAATTGCCGCAACTTCTTTTGCAGATAGCATAGTATTCTTCCTTTCTTTATGTCTGTCCGTCATCATCGGTCCAGAGATTGTTGTCTGCGAAGGGATCATCCGGGACTGTGGGCTCCACCGGCTCTGCCGGCTTCCCGGACGCATCCGGCTCAGAGGGCTCGGCGGGCTCCGCCGGCTCCGGCTCCGTATCCGCCGGCTGCTGCTCGTCCGTCGTGTCAGACGGCGTGGTCTGCGCCGGCTTTGCCTGATAGCCATAGGCAAGCTCCGGCGTCACCACGTTCAGGCTCCCCGCCGTAATCGGCTGGTCATAGGGATTAAAGACACTGTTGACAATCTCCAGAAGCCTGCCGGCATAGAGCGGATAATATGACGCGCCGTTAATCATGGCGCCCTCGCCCTCTGCTGTGTACGCCTGCATTGTTTCAAAATCACACTGCAGAAGCTCCTTGCCGAACCAGACCATGTTGCCCGTTGTCAGATCGGTTGTTACATACTCCGCAAAAATATCGGCAAATTCCTTAATCTTTGTCAGGCTGCCGACCGACAGGCACTGCTTGGCCAGCGCCTTGAGAAATTGCTGCTGCACCTGCGTGCGCTGGATATCTTGTGAGGCATAGCCCTTGCGGAAACGGACAAGCTCCATGGCCTTCTCGCCGTCGAGATGCTGCATCCCCTTTTTCAGGTGGATATGCAAATTCTGCGTGGGATCGTCATAGTCCATATCCTGTGGTACCTCGCAGTCCACGCCGCCCACAAGATCGACCGTTTTTTTGAATGCCTCCAGATTGACCAGCACGTATCCGTCAACCGGGAACCCGGTCAGCTGCTGCAGCCGCGAGGCCAGACGTTCCATACCGTCCGCGCCGCCGCCTGCATAGACGGAATTGATCTTCATAAGTCCGCCGTTCCCGGTTGTAACCGGCGTATCACGCGGAATGGACAAAAGCGCCACCGTATGGTCGTTGGCGTCCAGATGTGCGATGATAATGGTGTCAGTCCGATAGCCATCTTCGTCCGTACCGCAGATCAGAATATTATAGACCCCGTCACGCAGCGCCTTCGGCTCCTCTGTGGAGACCTCAGGCTCCTTCTGCTCCTCCGGCGACTCGTCAACCTTCGGAATCACGTGCACGGTCTGCGGCTCCTGCGGCTGCTGGGCAGGCTGCACCTGCTGGGTGGACTCCGCTGCGCTTACGCGGCGGACCGGCTTTACAAGCAGCTTCCACGCGGCAAACACACCGCCGGCCAGCGCCAGCACAACTGCCACTGCAATCAGTGCCGCGCACGCGCCGCGGGAGAGCTTTTTCCGCGGCGCGGCGTGGCTTGCATGAAATCGGTTGCCAAATAGTTTCATTTAGGGTTCCTTTCGGGTCATATCGACGCCTTGCACTGCAGGAGCCACTGCCGCGCGGCCAGGGAATCGGCACAGGCCGGCTGGTTCTTTTCGCGCAGCTGCGCAAGCGTCATGTCAATGCCCAGCAGCACGCCCTCGTCCAGATCCCGCCAGACCGCCTCACGCAGGCGCTCCACGCCGGGAAAATCCCGGTTCGGCTCCATATAGTCCGCAATGTAAATGATGCGTTCGAGCACAGACATTTCTGCCCGGCCGGTTGTATGATAGGTAATGGCCGTCACAACGGCGTCATTTTCGCCAAAGATACGCGCGGCAGCCGCTGCGCCGGTCTTGGCATGCAAAAGCTTGGGCTGCGCCCGCTCAAACGCGGAAACCGGCAGCTGCCAGTGATCGACCAACGCCAGCTGCTGCGACGCATCCAGCGCCTTGGTAATGTCGTGCAGAATGCCCGCGCGTGCCGCGTCCTGCTCGTTGGCGCCGTATCTGCGCGCCAGCAGCACAGCCGTATCCGATACGCCCTGCGCATGTGCGCGCCGCTTCTGCTTGTGCAGGCTCAGGCTCAGCTGCGCCAGACGGTCAAACGGAAGGTTTTTGTACGCGCCGCCCATGCCATACAGCCCGTCACACGCAATGCGCTGCAGCACATCGGGATGGACATAGGGCTCCGCAATGCCAAAAAAGAGCAGCCGGCGCACCTCGGTTGACGAAATTTCCACGCAGTCGTTCTGCAGCACAATCGGGCGCACGCCGAGCACACGCTCCATTTCCTGCGCCTGCTGCTGCAGCTGCGCGGCAAGCTGCGCATCGCCCTGCTCCCGCGCCATGCAGACGGGCACAGCCAGCTTTGCAATGCAGTCCGGGGCATACCACGTCAGAAACGACAGGAACATGTCCGTCCCCATGAGCAGAAACAGCTCGTCGTGCGGATAGCTTTCCCGCAGCGCACGCAGCGTATCCACGGTATAGCTCGGCCCGCCGCGCCGGAGCTCCAGGTCACTGACCTCCATCCCCGGCTCCTGCGCCACAGCAAGCTGCGTCAGCGCAAGGCGCGTTCTGCCGTCCGGCGAACCGGTCGCCATGGCCTTGTGCGGCGGGATTGCCGCAGGAATGAAAATGATCCGGTCAAGCTTCAGCAGCGCGCGGGCCTGTCTGGCCGCGCACACATGCCCCAGATGCGGCGGATTGAAGCTGCCGCCATATACACCGATCCTTGCCATGTCTGACCCCCGTTCACGTGTTCAAACGCAATCAGCCGTTTTCTTCCTTCTGCTGGCGGCTGCGTTCACGGCTGCGTTCAATCGAAGCTGCAATCGCCTTGTCGTGGAAATATTGCTTGCGCTGTTTTCTCTGCTGCTCTGCCGCAACCTTGCGCGCATGCAGCCCGGCCTTGACCGGGTTATAATTGCCGGAAACCTTCTTGACCGGCTTCTTGGCCGCAGTTTTCTTCTTTTCCTGCTTTTCAAGCTTTTCCGACTTGCGCCAGATCACGAACTTTGTGCCGACGCAGCCAATTCCTTCGGCGCCGAGCGCCTGACAAATTTCATCCGACGCCTCCCGCGCGCTCAGTCCCGCCGTCTCCAGCACGCGTCCCTTGACCAGCTCGTGGCTGTCGAGCAGAATCACCGCCTCGTCCAGCAGCGTCCGGGAAATCCCGCCCTTGCCGACAATCAGCGTCACGTCAAGCGGGTTCGCCTGCGCGCGCAGCGCGGCGCGCTCTTTACTTGTTATCATTTTGGAAATTCCTCCTGATAGATTTTACAAAATGCCTGCAGCGCCCGTGCGCGGTGCGAGACGGCATTTTTCTGCTCCGGCTGGAGCTCTGCATATGTATTTCCAAACTCTGGAAGATAGAATACTGGGTCATAGCCGAAGCCGCCCTGTCCGCGCGGCGCGTCCAGAATGACACCCGGGCACTCGCCGCGTGCGACGATCTTTCTGCCATCCGGCCACAGGCACGTGATGACGCAGACAAATTTCGCCGTGCGCCTCTCCGCCGGTACTCCCTGCAGGTTTTCCAGCAGATAGTCTATGCGCTCTGCATCAGAGCTCTTGTGTCCATAGCGCGCAGAGTATACGCCCGGCGCGCCGTCCAGCGCGTCAACCATCAGGCCGGAATCATCCGCCAGCACCGGCAGGCCGCTGGCCCTCATGACGGCCTCCGCCTTCAGAAGGGAGTTTTCCTCAAAGGTTGTGCCGGTTTCCTCCACCTCGACCTTCAGGCCGTATTCCGATTCCAGCGCAATCTCAAAGCCGAGCTGCGACAAAATGGCCGACAGCTCCACAAGCTTATGCTGGTTCTGGCTTGCGAGGATTACCTTCATACCAGCGCCTCCGTAAAGCTCTTGGCGTCAAAGGGCATGAGATCGTCAATCTGCTCGCCCACGCCGATATATTTGACCGGGATCTGCAGCGCGTCGGCAACCGCAATCACAATGCCGCCCTTGGCTGTCCCATCTAGCTTTGTCAGCACCATACCGGTCACACCGGCGCACTCCTTGAACTGCTTGGCCTGCAGCAGGCCGTTCTGCCCGGTTGTCGCGTCAAGCACGAGAAGAACCTCCTTGCTGGCCTCCGGCAGCTCCCGGTCGAGAATGCGTGAAATCTTATTGAGCTCGTTCATGAGGTTCTGCTTGTTGTGCAGGCGGCCTGCCGTATCGCAGATGATGACGTCGCTGCCGCGGGCCTTGGCTGCGGCAATGGCGTCAAAGACGACCGACGCCGGGTCCGCCCCCTCGTGCTGGCGGATGATATCGCAGTGTGCACGCTCCGCCCAGATCTCCAGCTGGTCAGCCGCTGCCGCACGGAAGGTGTCACCTGCGCACAAAAGCACCTTTTTGCCGCTCTCGCGCAGCTGGTGCGCTATCTTGCCGATGGAGGTTGTTTTCCCCACGCCGTTGACGCCGATCATCAGAATGACCGACGGCTTTGTGGTAAGCTTCAGGCGGCTGTCGCCGACGTTCAGCATATCCGTCAGAATTTCCCGCAGCGCGACACGGCACTTGTCCGTTGTCATGATGTGCTGCTCCTCCACCGTCTCACGCAGCCGCTCCATCACGCGCTGCGTTGTGTCGATGCCAAGATCGGAGACAATGAGGCTCTCCTCCAGCTCGTCATAGAAGTATTCATCCACCTCGCTGACCATAAACACGCTGCTGATGGAGTTGGCCGTTTTGCTCAGGCCCTTTTTCAGTTTTTCAAAAAATCCCATATCTATTGATACCCTTTCCAGTTTGCTGCGCAGCAAACGATAAAATGTGCCAGTTTCATGGCCCAGTACCCACGCCGGGAAGATTTATGCCGTAATTCCCATCTGCTTTGCCATCTCGTCGAGACTCAGGCGCAGGATTTTGGACACGCCCTGCTCCTGCATGGTCACGCCGTAGAGCACATCCGCCGCCTCCATGGTGCCGCGGCGGTGCGTGATGACAATGAACTGCGTGTTGGCGCTGAGCGTATGCAGATACTGCGCGAACCGCTCAACATTGCGGTCGTCGAGCGCCGCGTCGATCTCGTCGAGCATGCAGAACGGCGTCGGCCGGACCTTCAGAATTGCAAAATACAGTGCAATGGCCACAAAGGCCTTTTCGCCGCCGGAGAGCAGCGTAATGGTCTTGACCTGCTTTCCGGGCGGCTGGACGCGGATCTCAATGCCGCAGGTAAGCGGTGCGGACGGATCCTCCAGAATGAGCGCAGCCTTGCCGCCGCCGAACATCTCGGTGAAGGTCTGGCCGAAGTATTCATTGATGCGTGCAAACTCCCGCACAAAGATTTCTGTCATTTCCGTGGTGATGGAGCCGATGATCGCTTCCAGCTCCTTTTTTGCGTGCTGCACATCGTCGCGCTGCGACGCCAGATACTCATATCGCTCCGACACGCGCGCATATTCCTCGATTGCGCCAAGGTTCGGCGTGCCAAGCGCAGAAATTTTGCGCCGCACCTCTGCAATGCGCTTGTTCGCGGCGGCAAGGCTTTCAATCTCTACCTTTTCCGCCTCGGCCGTGCCCGGCGTCAGCTCATAAGAATCCCACAGCTTGTCGACAATCTGCTTTTCCTCAAGCTCGCTTGTCGCTTTCTTCTGTTCCAGTCTGGCCGTTTCACGTTCCAGCTGCACAATGGACTGGTTCTTCTCCTGCGCCTGCTTTTCCGTCTGGTTGCGTCTGGCCTCCAGCTGCGCACGCGCGTCAACCGCCTCCCGCAGCTCCTGCCGTGCCTGCTCCAGCGCAGTATCCGCTGTCTGCAGACCGTCCGTTTTCTCCTGGATCTGCTGCTGCAGCGCCGCAATCTGCGCCTGATAGTCGGCAATCAGCTTTGTTTTCTGCGTCACGTCGCCCTGCATCGCCTCACTGAGCGCCTGCAGCTGTGCAATGGTGCTCTGCGACGCCGCGCGCGCGGCATCGACAGAAGCCGCCTGCATACGAAGCTGCGTAACAGACTCGTTGAGCGTCTGCAGCTTGCCGGAGAGTGCATTTTGCTGCGCGCAGATCGCCTGCTCCTGCTTTTCCAGCGCGCCGGCACTTTCCTGCGCACTTTGCAGCTGCTGCTCCAACGCGCGCAGCCGCCCCTCCTCGCCGCCGGAATGCGACGTGATCCGTGCAAGCTCCCTGTCAATATTCTCAAGATTCTCGCTGATGGCCGCTGCCAGCAGCTGCGCCTGCTTATGCTCCTCTGTCCGGCGCAGAACCTCGTCCTCCGCCCCGCGGAGCGTACCCTGCACGGCCGTAATCTCAAACTCGGTTCTGGCCGCGGCAGAGGCCGCCTCCGCCGCCTGCTGCCTGATGGTTTCCAGCTGCGCCGCAAGCGTCTGCCGCTGCCCGGCCAGCTTTTCCAGCGTGTTGGCCCGCGTCAGCACACCGGCACTCTTGGCGGTCGAACCGCCTGTCATGCTGCCGCCCGCATTCATCACCTGTCCATCCAGCGTCACAATCCGCACGCGGTTTCCGCTGGCACGCGCCATCCTGACAGCGTTGTCCAGAGTATCACAGATGACCGTGCGGCCAAGCGCGTTCTCAATCACCGCGCGGTACGGATCCGCGCACTGCACAAGCCCGGACGCAATACCAACAAAGCCGGGCTGTCGCTGGCAGCTTGTATCCTGCAGACTCTGCGGCCGGATGGTTGTGAGCGGAAGGAACGTTGCGCGGCCGCCATCGCGCCGCTTGAGCATCTGAATGGCTGCCTTGCCATCTTCCTCTGTGGAGACGACAATATTCTGCATGGCCGCACCAAGCGCCGTCTCAATTGCCGTGGTATACTGATCCTCCACGCGGATCAGCTTCGACACCGGGCCGTGCACGCCGCGCAGTGCGCCGCTGCCGGCCTCCTGCATCACAAGGCGCACCGCCTTGGAAAAGCCCTCAAACTCGCGTTCCAGTTCCTGCAGCATACGGATCTTTGCATCAATGGTCTCCAACTGCACACCGGCCGCATTTACCTGCTTCTGCAGCGCATCGCGCTTTTCCTGTCTGGTTTTCAGGCGCAGTGCATAGCCCGCAATCGTATTTTTTGCGCTCTGCACCTCGTCCTGTGCCTGCTCCAGGTGCTTTTTGCACTCTGCCTGCCGCGCGGTGATCTCCGTCTGTCTGGCAAGCGCCGCCTGCCGGTCCTCCGTCAGCATCTGCCGGCGCGCAAGCACCTCCTCCAGGGATGCATGCATGGAATCAATCTGCGCCTGCGCCGAGGCGCGCTGCGTCTGCAAAAGCGCCTGCTGCGCCCGCAGACTGACCAGCTGCTGCCCGGCATCCTCCGAGGACGCGGTGAGCTGTCCGCTCTCCAGCAGCGCCTGCTGCAGCTCGCTGTCAATCTCGGTGAGCGTCTGCTGCGCCTGTGCAATCTTCTGCTGCTCGGCCGCAATCTGCCCGGCAATACCGCCGCTGCGGCTCTTTTGATCGCGCAGCTCCTGCTCAATCCGGGAGATGTTGGTTCTATGGTGCTCCGCTTCTGCCTGCAGAAGCGTAATGTCGTTTTGTGCCTGCTGCCGCGCCGCCTCCATGGCGCTGATCTGCTCACGTCTGGCATCAAGCTGCAGCGTCTGCTGGTTATACTGCAGACTCAGCTGCTCCGACTTGCTGTAAAGCTGCGTCAGCTCGTCATGCGCCTGCTCCAGAATAAAGGCAGCGGATGCATAGTCCGTCTCCGCCTTGCGCGCGTTTTCTGCCAGCTTTGTCAGGCTGTCGAGCCAGACCGTGACCTCCAGCCCCTTGAGTTCGTCCCGGAGCGTCAGATATTTCTGTGCCTTCTCCGCCTGCACGCGCAGCGGCTCCACCTGCAGCTCCAGCTCGGAAATCTTGTCTCCGATGCGCAGCAGATTATCCTCGGTGCTGGCAAGCCGGCGCTCCGTCTCCTCCTTGCGGTGGCGGTATTTGGAGATGCCGGCCGCCTCCTCAAACACCTCACGCCGGTCGGTCGACTTGAGCGCAAGAATCTCATCGACTCTGCCCTGTCCGATATTGGAATAGCCCTCCCGGCCAAGGCCGGTATCCATAAAAAGCTCGTTGATATCGCGCAGACGCGCAAGCTGCTTATTGATATAGTATTCACTCTCGCCGGAGCGGAAATAGCGCCGGGTAATCATGACCTCCGGCGTCTCCATGCGAAGCGTGCCGTCCGTATTGTCGAGCGTCAGCGTTGCCTCGGCATAGCCGACAGCTGGCCGCTTGGCTGTGCCGCCAAAGATCACATCCTCCATCTTTGCGCCGCGCAGCGCCTTGGTGCTCTGTTCACCAAGAACCCAGCTGATCGCATCAGAAATATTCGATTTTCCGCTGCCGTTCGGGCCGACAATGGCGGTGCAGTCGCTGCCGAACTGCAGAAGCGTCCTATCGGGGAAGGATTTGAAGCCCTGGATCTCCAGTGATTTTAAATACACAGCCGTCCTCTTTCTACCAGTAGTATCTAATATAGCAATTTATTTTATCACATCAAATTCCTTTTTTCAAGTTTCTGCAGCAAACGTCCCTATCAACTTAAAATATCGGCAGCCTCATTGTATCTCTCCGGAAGAATGCCTCCGGCAGCGCGTCAGAAACGGCCACGACAGAACGAGCCGCCGTAAACGCCGTCTCTTATCCTCTGTGGCCG
>CAKUAM010000080.1 GCA_934636305.1 uncultured Oscillospiraceae bacterium | reverse complement strand
CCCCATATTCAGGATGCTGTGTTGCGGTAAAATGGAGCTGGTAGACGGATTCGAACCCCCGACCTGCTGATTACAAATCAGCTGCTCTACCGGCTGAGCTATACCAGCGACTCAAACAGCAAGGCTGATTATACACGAAGAATGTCAGATTGTCAATAACTTTTGAAAAAATATTTTAAATTCTTTTAAAGCTCCTGCAGCTGCAGCCCTTCACACTTTGCAAGCTGCTCGCGCGGGCCCAGCACGCACACAGCCCCCGCCTGCAGGCAGGCATCGATCTGCGCGCCGCACATGGGCAGCTGCTCCGGCGTCATGTCAAGCATCTCATAGCGCAGACGGCAGCGCAGCTCCTCGGTAATGCCCTTGATTCTGCGTGCATCGGCGACAGCGCCCTGCAGCCGCGGCGACAGCAGCGGCTCCGCGTCGCTGATTGCGCCAATGATATTGGTCTGCAGCGACTGGCCCGCCTCAGCCTGCTTCAGATAGCTCCCGGCGCGGCTCATCACACGCAGCGAACGCGCGCAATCCGGATCGCGGTAGGTATAGGCGGAAATCAGCCCCGTCTCCCGCACAGAGATTCCCGCGCCATACGCGCCGCCCTGCACGCGGATCTCGTTCCACAGGCAGCCCAGCGACGTCACATGGCACGCAATGCGCATCTGACCGCAGTACTCCCCTCCTGCACGCTCCAGGTCGCCCACAGCCGCCGCAAAGGAGACCTCCGCCGGGATGATAACACCCAGGCGCAGCTCCGGCATACGCGGCACACAGCACGCTGCGCCGGGTGCACTGCCCTCCGGCAGGCAATCTGCCAGCGTCTTGCCGGCCTGCGTCCACACCTGCAGCTGGCTGCCGGTCACGGAGCAGGTAAGCCTTGCGCGCGTAAAGAGCTTCTGCGCCAGTGCTGCAAGCGTCTGCTGCAGCGGCTGCGCCCGCCGATCAAAGTCCTGTTCCAGCTCCCGCAGCCAGCGGTAGAACGTAATGCCGCCGCAGCGCTCGGCACAGGCGCTGGCCTCACTGACCGCCGCCGAGGCGCGCATCATAGCAAACGAAGATCCGGAGCCTGTGATCTGCTGCTGCAGGCCCTCGCGCATCTGCCGGATAATCTCCAGCAGCTTGCCGCTGTCTGTAAATTTTGTATCGGTAAGGATCGTGCCGGCCAGCTGCATGGCATCTGTCAGCTTTTCCTCCAGCGCGCTGCAGGAGACAGCCGCAAAGAGCCGGTATGCATGCGCCGAGCCGTATTTCGTGCACGGCATCATGCTGACGCCAAAGCTGCCGGTGCGCAGACGCAGCTGCTTCTGCACCTCAAGCGCATCCATATCGCCAGCCGGCAGCTGCGCCAGCGCGGCCGTCAGCAAGGCTGCATACGGCAGCTCCTCCGGTGTCAGATCATCAGCAGAAAAATACAGCACCGGATATACAATTCCATCCGTCTGCACCGCGTGGTACCAGAGTTTTCCGTCCTCGGATACCTCCGTCGGAAGCGCCTCCGGCTCCCGCGGGATATCCGACAGCTGCACATGCGGAATCGTGGCCAGCGATGCCTGGCTGTCCGGCTCCTGCTGCAGCTGCAGCAGCCGCGTCTGCTGCTGTGCAATCTGATCCAGCTGCGTCTGCGTCATGGTGCTCTGCAGGGCGGCAAGCGCCTCATGAGCTTCCTTCTGATGCTCCTCATCGTAGGTTCTGGACGGCAGCATCAGCACGCTCGCGCTGTGCGCGGCATCCAGGAACACCTCCCGCAGCAGCGCCTCAAAATACCCCGCATCGATGGCGCCGCGCAGCCGGTCAAAGACCGACCCGAAGCTCAGCTTCTCCGCGGGATCCCCATCATAGAGCCAGCTCGACAGAATTTCAAACGCAAATACCAGACCGCGCGGCATTGTGCCATAGTCCCGCTCCCGCAGACGAAATTCCAGACTGGCCAGCGACGCCTGCAGCTGCGCGTGATCCAGCCCGTTTTCTGCAAGCTGCTCCAGCGTCCGGCGCAGGGTACGCTCAATCTCCGGCAGATCCTCCTGCCGGAAATTCTGGATCTGCAGCATGAGCCAGGGCTGCTTTGCCTCATCATCGCACGAGAGCAGCACATCCTCCGCCAGCTGCCGCTCCAGAATGGCGCGGCACAGCGGCGCATGATTGCTGCCGCAGAGCACATCGCACAGGATCTGCACGGCAAAAATTTTCATTGTGTCCTGATAAGTACCGATCACATAGCCCTTGCCAAGTTTTGCCCGGCGTTCCGCCGGCTCCCCAGCCGGCAGCTGGTACGCAATGGTCCGCATGGACGCCTGCACAGGCTGCTGCGTGGCGATAGCCGTATCCGGGCAGATGGCAGTAAACTGCGAAAGATAGCTGTCCAGCAGTGCAAGCACCTTGTCCAGCTGCAGCCTGCCGTCCAGCAGCAGATACGAATTGGACGGATGATAGAACCGCCGGTGCGAGGCCAGAAACTGCTCATATGTAAGCTTCACAATCTCATCCGGGTCGCCGCCGGAAACGAACCGATACGGCGTATCCGGGTAAAGCGCGCGCGTGAGCGCGTTGGCCAGCAGCGTATCCGGGTCTGCAAACGCCCCCTTCATTTCGTTGAGCACGACGCCGCTGCAGCCAAGCTCGCCGTCCTGCAGCTCGTAATGCCAGCCCTCCTGCTGGAAGATTTCCGGTCTGTCATAGATGCTGGGGAAAAATACGGCGTCGAGGTACACGCCCATCAGATTGAGGAAATCCTGATCGTTGCGGCTTGAAACCGGATAGCAGGTCTTGTCCGGGAAGGTAAAGGCATTGAGGAACGTATTCAGTGATCCCTTCATCAGCTCCACAAACGGCTCCTTGACCGGATATTTTCTGGAGCCGCACAGAACAGAGTGCTCCAGGATATGGAACACACCGGAATCATCGAACGGCAGCGTCCGGAAGCCGGCGCAGAACGTTTTATTCTCGTCCTCACGTTCCAGCCAGCAAAGCTTCGCGCCGGAGGCGGCGTGGCTGTATTCATGCAGCACGGCGTCCAGCTCATCGATGCGGCGCGCGCAGATCTGCTCAAATCCATGCAAACAGGTCATGGTTTCTCTCCTTTATTGTTTGGCATCGTCCATGGATGCCTGAATATATGGAATTGTACCATACTCCGCCCCATTCCGCAATGCCGGGTAAAAAAGGAAAGGAACAGAGCCGCGGCCCTGCTCCTGATTCTTGTATAAAAGAAAACAGCCGCTGACGCATGAAGCGTCAGCGGCCATTTTCAGGCTTCTGGAATTTACGCAGCCGCGCTGATCACTTGGTCAGATACCGGTGCAGCATCACCGCGACCTCCGCGCGCGTGGCGTTGTTCTTCGGGTTGAGCTTCGCGCCGCTGCCCTTGACATAGCCGCTGCCGACAGCCCAGCCCATGGCGGCCTCTGCATATGCGCTCACAGAGGCATAGTCCGTGTAGCTGCGCAGGCTTGCGTTGAACGAAGGCTCGCCCGCCAGCCGCCAGAGGATAGATGCAATCTGCTCGCGCGTGATCTTGCCCTTCGGGCTGAAGGTTGTGCTGCTGGTACCGTTGACCACGCCGTTCTTATACGCCCAGAGAACAGCTGCGTAGTAATAATCCGAGCTGCTCACATCGCGGAACGGATTCGTGATCCCGCTGACGGACGGCTGCCCCGCGTTGCGGTACAGGATCAGCACGAAGTCGCCGCGCGTCATATTGCCGCTGTAGTTGAAGGTCGACGCGCTTGTCCCCTTGACAAGTCCAAAATAGTTCATGAAGTCCACAGCGTCCGCTGCCCAGGAGCAGGTACGCGCATTCACATCGGTAAAGACAGACGACGCTGTTTTTGCCGCAACCTTGACGGTCAGATCCATCGTGCCCAGCTGACGGTCAGCGGAATTATAAACCGTCATGGTCAGCTTGATCTGCGAAGCGCAGTCCGCTGCCGGCAGGAAATAAACGTTCGCCAGCTGCAGATTCCGGCTGTTCGTGCTGCTCAGATAGAACACATCCGTGGTGTAGCGGATGGCTGTGTAATTTTCGTTGACAATGCTGTTGAAGCTGTAGAGCAGCCGCCCCTCGTTTGCAGTCGGCTGCCGGAGCGCCACGTAGCTGGCCGACGGATAACTGCTTAGCACCTGCTCCACGACGCCAAGCGTCTTAAACGAGGCGCCGGTTGCAGTCATGGCATCGCCATTTGTCACCGAAACCGCGCAGTAGCCATTGTAGGTGCTGCCGGAGGTGCCGGTGGCAGTATACGGAATGTAGACGGTATACTTTGTCGTGTATGTGCCGGCTACATAAGTGACATCATCGAGGTCCAGCTCATTCTTTCCGGCCTCATAATAGCATCTGTCGGTGCCGTCGAGCTTCGTGGTGAGCTTGCTGCTGGTATAGGCCCAGCCGAAAATGCTGGCATTGCCGCTGTCATTGAGATTATATGTCTTATTGTTCATGACAACGACGGCGTTTTTCAGGAAGAAATTCACATAGTCCAGCTTTTCATTGACCTTTCCCTTGCCGGAAAATGCCTTATTGAAATCCGACTCCAAAAACCGCACACTGCCGCCAAATGTTGTGCTGTATTCCATATCCACGCTCAGGCCGCCGATCGTCACCTTGCCCGTGGCAAGCACCATCCCGTTGGCGTCATAGCCGGTGTAGGTGAAATACGGCGTGACGGAGCTCGTGCTGTTGGCTCTGAAATACAGTCTTGCGATATTGCCGCGCGTGCCGGAAACCGTGTATTTTTCTGTGCTGACGCGGCTGCCGTCATAGTAGACATAGCCGCCGGAGCTTCCGGTCACGGAAATGGACGCCAGACGCGCGGCATTGCTGCCGGTTGCGCCGTCAACGGCCTTGGAGAAATCATCCGGATCAAAGTAGTCCTCATCCTCCACGCTGAACGCGTCTGCAAAGGCCGGCAGCACCGTAACAGCGGTACTGTCCGCCGTGTAGGTCGTGTCGCCGATCTTCATCGTCACCTGCAGCGGAACACGCGCGCCGCTGGCGGAGGTGCCGGAGGAATAGGTATCGAGCGTGACGCTCGACGAGCCGGAGCGCGTCGTGGTCGTCACAGCCTTGGACGCGGTTTCACCGCGGAAGGCCGCAATGCCGCTCTGATAGGCGCTCCAGGTCAGCGTGACGGAATCATCCGTATAGAGCTGGAACGTATCTTTCATCAGATTATATTTATAGACGGATGCCGAAACCGTGTCGGACCGGCCCGCCGTTACGCTCGACGGCGCATTCAGAACGATCTTATACTCCGCCGCCACCTCCAGCGAATACTCCGCCGTGTCGACGACAATGCCGTTTGTTTTTGCCGTCGCGCGGATCTTGAGATACGAGCTGGCAGCAAGTCCGGTTACGGTGCCGTTCTGGTCAACCGTTGCAAAGTTTGTATCGCTGCTTTCATACGAAATGACATCCGTTTTGGTCTGCGTTGCAGCCTTGTTGGTGGCGGTCTTGCCCTTTTCCACGGTCATGGACGTCTTTTCAAACGAGAGCGTGTGCTTGGCCGCATCCGCAGTAACCGCCACAGGCACCGCGGCGCTCTGGCCATTGCAGCTCAGCGTAATTGTCGTGCTGCCAACCTTCAGCGGCGTGACAGCAATCTGCGCCATCGTGCCGGAAACATTGGTCTGGGCCGGAACCGTCACCACAGACGGATCCTGCGACGATGCCGTCACGACGTCCCCGGTCGATGCGCCGGTCAGATTGGCTGTGACGACCACGGGCGCTGTATAGGTGTCTGCGTCAATCAGAATAGCCTCCGGCGAGATGGCAATTGCACTCACCGCAGACGTCACCGTTACCGTTACCGAGCCCGGCACCGCGTTGCCATCCAGCGTTGCGGTAATCTCCGCCGTACCGACATGCTTTGCCGTCAGCACTGCGCCCGAGATACTGACCGCGTCAGACGAGCTCGTATAAACAATTGTGCCGCTTGCCTCTGTGTGATCGGCGTTCATCACATGCGCCGTCGTGGTCTGTCCAACCGTCAGCATCATCTGATCGACTGTTACGCCCACATTGGCGGCCAAGACAGCCGGGATCATGGCTGCCAGCATCGCCAGCACCAGAAGCAGACTCCATAGTCTTGCATATGTACGTTTCATACCGTACCCCCCTCTTTCTGCGGCAAACGCCGCTCGATCTTGTAGCTACAGTTTAGCGTACCACAGAAAAATTGCAACCGTTTTGTAAATAATTCAGAAATTATTCACATATTTTTTCTTCCAGTTCTGGAGAATTTCAGAAAATTCTCGGCTGTCTTACACGCCTGTAAAAGCCTTTCCGTATACCAAAAGCCTGACAGACGGCAGCCGCCAGCTGCGGCGGCTTGCCCTGTCAGGCTTTTCTTATACAAAAAACTTTCTGTGCAGCGACTCCCGCAGCGGCTTGCACACCGCAATGACGATCAGCATTACACCGATAATCAGCCCCGCCGCCAGCGGATAAAACGACCAGAAGAACGTCTCATGGAGCTGGAACGTCTGATTGAGCAGGAACTCAATGAGCACTGCCAGACATCCGCCCAGAATAAATCCGCCGCCATAGATATACAGATATCCGCGGTGCAGATAATAGGACAGCGTAACAACAGCGCTGACCAGCAGGCCAATGGCCCCGGTAACCGGAAACGCAAACGAGAGGAACCAGTGGCCGCCGACTGCAAAGTCAATATACAACAGATACAATCCCACCGCCACAAAGTCCACCGGCACAAAGATGACAGGATTGGGCCGCTTGAACCACATCGGCAGCAGAATCAGAATATACAAAAGGCCAATCGCCCCCGCTGCATAGCCGGACCAGACCAGCGTGCCGTTAATGCGCCAGTCACACAGCAGACACAAAAGCGCCGGCAAAAGCGCCGCAACCGTCAGGATAAACAGGATACCGGACCTGTTCACGTCCTCGGGCCGCAGATGCCGCTCCGGGGGATACGGCGGGTCCGTCGGGGTGCGCGGGATATCCGGATGAAACACCGGCGTCCCGCAGAGGGGACATTTCTTTTCACTGTCAGCGAGCTCTACGCCGCACTTGACACAATACATACAGATTCCTCCTACTTTGCGCCTGCTCAGCGCTGGTTGCTCTCCACCTTGACCGGCAGGCCAAGCTCATGCAGCACCTGATAAAAATGCGCCTCCAGCTCCGGCTCTTGGATGTTGCGGATCATATTGACATACATCGTGCCGTCCCAGGACAGCACGCCACAGTTGTGCGGGGCCTTGGCCTGCACGCCGATAATAAAATCCATCCGCGCCACATACGGCGTCATTGCCTCCGGCAGACGCACCGCGCCGAGATTCGACATGCACAGGCAGGATTTGCACTCGCCCACCATGTCAAAGACGGCTTTCATGGCAATATTCTTGATAAAAAGCGGCATCACACGCAGAACAGGTGAACGCTCGCTTGCCACGTTGGTTGCAATTTTCGCCCGCATTCTGCGCGGGTCATTCTCCAGCCCCATGCTGAAATGCACAATCCGGCAGATCTCCGCGAAATCATACTCACCGAGGCGCGTATCAACCTCCGGCGTGATATATGAGGCAAAGTTGCGCACAGTCTGACTCGGAAACAGGTTACGCAGATTGACCGGCAGCAGGACCTTGACCGGCTTGCGCCGCTTTCTGCGCGGCACCTTTTCTGCCTGCAGGCGGCAGATTGCCTGCATCATGGCCGCAGCCATAAATTCCGTCACACTGACGTGGTACTGCCGGGCCTTCTGTTTTACTGCTTCCACCGGCAGCATAAGCGTCGTCAGGTTCAGAAAGCCATCCGGCTCCGGCGTGCCGCTCAGGTGATAGGCCGTCTGCTCCTTTCGGCTGGCTGTGATATCGCCCGCGTAGCGCAGGAAGCTGTCCTCCAGCTCCTCCTCCGTCGGATCCTCCAGTCGGCCCTGCACGCCATAGCTTGCCGGAATGGAAATGCCGTATTTCTGGCACAGATACTCCGCCACGAGCGTCTTGAGGAAAATCAGCCCGCCCGTTCCGTCCGTCACCGCGTGGAAAAATTCCACGGCCATGCGGTTTTCATACACCAGCACGCGGAACGCACATCTGCGCACATCGCCGAACGGTACATGCACCAGCGGATAGCTCTTATCCCGCTCAATGGGCGGGGCCTTGGTGATCTGCTCGAGATAATACCAGAACACGCCCCTGCGCAGACGCACCGCAATCGACGGGAATCTGCGCACCGTCACATCCAGCGCCGAGCGCAGCACCTGCTCGTCCACCGGCTCTGTCAGCGTGGCAGACAGGCGGAAATAATTCGTCCAGCCGCGCCGCTTGGCCGCCGGATAAATCTTTGCCGCGTTGTCCAGCCGCATCCAGCGCAGCTTTTTCTCCGGCGAGAGCACCTTGCTCATGAAGCTGTTGATCGTCTCAAAGTCCTGCATATTCTCGTTGAGATAATACAGGACATAGGCGTGCCAGCGCTCCGGCGCGATGATCAGCTGGCTCTTGCAACCGGCCTCCAGCAGCTTCTGGTGCATCATTCGCGTATCATCGAGCATCACCTCGTCGCCGCCCACAAACAGCAGCGACGGCGGCAGCCCCTTCAGGTTGCCGAACAGCGGTGAGCATAGCGGATTTTCCGGCTCGTCGGTATAGCACTGCGCATAAAACTGCAGCAGCTCCGGTGTCATGGAGGGATCGATCTCCCGATTGTCAAGATACGACTGCCCGGAGCCGGTCAGATCTGTCCACGGCGAAATGCCGATCAGGCCGCACGGCAGCGGCAACCGCAGCTGCTTGAGCTTCAGGCACAGCGCATAGATGAGTCCGCCGCCGGCAGACTCCCCGCAAAGAAGAATTTGCTTGGCCGGGTAACCCTTGGACAGCAGATACTGATAGCTGATGACCGCATCGTCCAACGCCGCAGGAAACCGCTCCTCCGGAGCCAGCCGGTATGCCGCACAGAACACACGTACGCCGCACTCGTCTGCAAGCGTCGCCGCAAAACCCTTGGCGTAGTCCAGATTGCCGCAGGTATAGCCGCCGCCATGCAGATACAGCACCACGCCCTGCCGCCGCTCATCCTTCGGCATGATCCACGCACCCTGAAACGGACCAAAGTCATGATCCCGGACAAACACGTCGCGGCGATGGATGGCCTCCATCAGCTCCCCCAGCTTGTCCTGCCCCTTGCGCGTGACCTCCAGCGAGCAGTTCTGGAC
>CAKUAM010000079.1 GCA_934636305.1 uncultured Oscillospiraceae bacterium | reverse complement strand
CCTTCGGCTACAACACCGACGAGATCGTCTCCTCCGACATCATCGGCATGCGCTTCGGCTCCCTGTTCGATGCTACGCAGACCATGGTTCTGCCCCTGCCGAACGGCGACACGCAGGTTCAGGTTGTCTCCTGGTACGACAACGAGAACTCCTACACCAGCCAGATGGTTCGCACCATCAAGTATTTCTCCGAGCTGGGCTAATTCCACAACAACAGCAGAATCGGGCGCTGCCATCCGGCAGCGCCCGATTTTTATCATTTTGGAAAAGAAATGCGCCTCTGACGGCCCTGTCTTTTCTCTTAAAGGAGAAAAGACAGGGAAGAAGCGCATGTATAGGGCGGTGCATTCTGCATCTGGACTCCGACAACAGGAAATTTAGGGTGTATCTGAAAACTGGAGATGTGACCGGCAGCGAGGAAGTTTCGTGGTGAGCAGGACATTTTTTCGCAGGAATTCTGACGTATTGCAAGGAAAAATGACGCTGACGCAGCGCGAAAAGGCCCGCTGTCCGGGGGCGTTGGCAGGTTTCAGATACACCCTGGTAAAAAGCCCATTGTACCAGCGCAGTCTATCGTGTCTGGCTGCGCGCAACCCGCCATCCGATCCTCATTTCAGGAGCTTCTTGAGATACTGCCCCGTGAAGCTTTCCTCGCAGGCTGCAATCTGCTCCGGTGTGCCGCTGGCGACGATTGTGCCGCCGCCGGAGCCGCCCTCCGGGCCAAGGTCCAGGATATAATCTGCTACCTTGATGACGTCAAGATTGTGCTCAATGACAAGAACCGTATTGCCGGCGTCGACCAGACGCTGCAGAACCTCGATGAGCTTGTGCACGTCCGCCATGTGCAGGCCAGTTGTCGGCTCGTCGAGAATGTAGAACGTGCGGCCCGTCGCGCGCTTGGACAGCTCCGTTGCCAGCTTGACGCGCTGTGCCTCGCCGCCGGAGAGCGTGGTTGCGCTCTGACCAAGCTTGATATAGCCAAGACCGACATCCACGAGCGTTGCAATTTTGCTGCGGATGCGCGGCAAATTGTCGAAGAATGCCAGCGCCTCCTCCGCAGTCATATCCAGCACATCGGCAATATTCTTGCCCTTGTATTGCACCTCCAGCGTCTCCCGGTTGTACCGCTTGCCGTGGCAGACCTCGCAGGGGACAAACACATCGGCGAGGAAGTGCATCTCGATTTTGACAAGGCCGTTGCCGCTGCAGGCTTCGCAGCGGCCGCCCTTGGTGTTGAAGGAGAACCGGCCCGGTCCATAGCCGCGCGTGCGCGCGTCCGCTGTGGAGGCAAACAGATCCCGGATGTCGTTGAATACACCGGTGTAGGTCGCGGGGTTGGAGCTCGGCATGCGCCCGATCGGGCTCTGGTCAATGCCGACAACCTTGTCCAGATGCTCCAGCCCCTCTATGCGGTCAAACGTGCCCGGGCGTGTGCGTGCGCGGTTGAGCGAGCTGGACAGCTTTTTATACAGGATTTCATTGACGAGGCTGGACTTGCCGGAGCCGGACACGCCCGTCACGCAGATGAAGGTGCCAAGCGGGAAGGACGCGTCAATATGGCGCAGGTTATTTTCTGCCGCGCCGAAGATTTTCAGGAACTTTCCGTTGCCCTCGCGCCGCTTTTCCGGCAGGGGAATCTTCTTCGCGCCGGACAGATACTGCCCGGTGATCGAGCGCGGCGCAGCAATGATGTCGTCCACGCTGCCGGCAGCGATGATTTCTCCGCCATGGACGCCGGCGCCCGGGCCGACATCGACAATGAAGTCTGCCGCGCGCATGGTGTCCTCGTCATGCTCGACGACAAGTACGGAGTTGCCAATGTCGCGCAGGCGGCGCAGCGTGTCCAGCAGCTTATCATTGTCGCGCTGGTGCAGACCAATGGACGGCTCGTCGAGGATATACAGAACGCCGATCAGACTGGAGCCGATCTGCGTTGCCAGTCGGATGCGCTGGCTCTCGCCGCCGGAGAGTGTTGCAGCGGAGCGTGAGAGCGTCAGATAGCTCAGGCCCACGGCCTGCAGAAACGACAGCCGGGAGCGGATTTCCCGCACAATCTGCTCGGCAATGACGGCCATGGAGCCGGTAAGCTTCAGATTTTCAATGAATTTGAGCTCCTCTGCAATTGGCATTGCGCAGAAATCCATGATGTTCATGCCGCCGACGGTTACGGCCAGGCTGATATCCGACAGCCGGCGCCCGCGGCATTTGGGGCAGGGGCGTTCGGACATGCATTCCTCCAGCTCCTTGCGCATGGCGTCGGACTGCGTTTCATGCAGCCGGCGCGCAACATTGTTCACGATGCCCTCAAACGGACGCTCAATGGTTCCGCGTCCATTGGCGCGCTCATAATAGATGGTCAGCTTTTCTGTGCCTGTGCCATAGAGAATTGCATCAAGCGCAGACTGCGGCAGGGACTCCACGGGATCGTTCAGAGAAAAATGATATTTTTTTCCCAGCGCCTCAAAATACATCCGCGCGATGGAGTCATCGCGGACGTTGTTCCAGCCGGAGGCCTGAATGGCGCCCTGCAGAATGGATTTTGAGCGATCCGGGATGATGAGCAGCGGATCGGCTACCTGCTGTGTGCCAAGACCGGAGCACATCGGGCAGGCGCCATAGGGGTTATTGAAGGAGAACATGCGCGGCGAGAGCTCCGGCATGGAAATTCCGCAGTCCTCACAGGCGTAGTTCTGGGAAAAAAGCGTATCCTTGTCGCCGTCCAGCCCATTGAGGATGACAAGACCGCCGGACAGGTTGGCCGCTGTTTCCACCGAATCGGTCAGCCGGCGGGCCAGATCCGGCTTCATGATGAGCCGGTCGACCACGACCTCAATGTGGTGCTTTTTGTTCTTATCGAGGGAAATTTCCTCCGTCAGCTCATACAGGCTGCCGTCCACGCGCACACGCGCGTAGCCGCCGCGCCGCGCGTCGTCAAAAATCTTCTGGTGCTCGCCCTTTTTTCCGCGCACGACGGGGGAGAGAATCTGAAATTTCGTCCGCTCCGGTAAGCCCATGATCTGATCGACAATCTGGTCAATGGTCTGGCGGCGGATTTCCTTGCCGCACTTGGGGCAGTGCGGCGTGCCGCAGCGCGCCCACAAAAGGCGCAGATAATCATAGATTTCCGTCACCGTACCGACGGTGGAACGCGGGTTGCGGCTGGTGGTTTTCTGGTCAATCGAGATGGCAGGAGAAAGGCCGTCGATGGCATCCACGTCCGGCTTGTCCATCTGCCCGAGAAACATGCGCGCATAGCTCGACAGCGATTCCACATAGCGCCGCTGGCCCTCGGCAAAGATTGTATCGAACGCGAGCGACGATTTGCCGGAGCCGGACAGGCCCGTCAGCACCACCAGCTTGTCACGCGGGATATCGACGGAGACGTTTTTTAAGTTGTTGACGCGTGCGCCCCGCACGCGGATGAAGTTTTCCATGGCTTGCTCCTGGTGTGTATAATATATAGTGTGCCACTGCGACGCTATTATAGCAGACTTTATATCCGGCTTCAACAGATTTTCAAACAAAAGTTTTTAAATGGAAAGATACATCCACTTGCGCATGCCGGCAGGGCATGATATAGTATACGCGAAAATCGGAAAAACCGGAGAAAGGGGATAATACAGTGCGAAACCTGTCCAAACTGGTGTTTCAGCGCGTTGTGGCGGTATCTGTCGGTATTCTGCTGCAGATTGTATTTCTGATTGCCATGGCGACCCATCTGCGTGAGGGCGTTTTCTGGGTGCGCATTGCCATGAACATGCTCAGCTGGATGGTTGTCATCTATATTATCTCCTGCGGCACCAATCCCAGCTATAAGATCGCGTGGATCGTGCTGATTCTGGCGTTCCCGGTGGCGGGACTCACGATTTATCTGCTTTTCGGCGGCAATAAGATTTCCAGCTACGAGCACCGCAAGATGCAATCCATTGAGGCAGTCACCATGCAGCAGCTGCAGCAGGACGAGGCGCCGCTCTGGGAGCTGGCAGCCTCCGGCAGCCCTGCATTCAACCACGCGCGCTATCTGCTCTCCGCGTCTGGGTATCCAGTCTATGATGAAGCGGACGCAACGTATTTTCCCTGCGGGGAGGATTGCTGGCGCGCCATGCTGCGGGAGCTGAAAAAGGCGGAAAAGTATATTTTCATTGAGTTTTTCATCATTGCACGCGGAAAAATGTGGGACTCCGTGCTGGAGATTCTGACGCGCAAGGCCGCCGCCGGTGTGACGGTGCGCGTTGTGTATGATGATTTTGGCTGCATCACGCGCCTGCCCATGGGATACGCAAAAAAGCTGGCGGCCAGAGGCATCCAGGCCCACGCCTTCAACCAGTATATCCCCATCCTCTCCGCGCGGCTCAATAACCGCGACCACCGGAAGCTGATGATTATCGACGGGAAGGCTGCTTTTACCGGCGGCGTCAATCTGGCCGACGAGTATATCAACGAGACGCACCCGCACGGCAACTGGAAGGACTGCGGAATCCTTGTCCGCGGAAAAGCTGTCTGGTCCATGACGGTGATGTTTCTGTCACTCTGGGATTATGTCGACCGCAAGCAGGAGGACGTCTCCGCCTTCCGTCCCATCTACCCCGAAACGGCGGATAAAGCCGGCTTTCTGCAGCCGTTTGCGGACAGTCCTCTCGACAATGAGGATGTCGGCGCGACCATTCTGCAGACAATCATTTCCTCTGCCCGGGAGCGCATGTGGATTATGACGCCCTATCTTGTGCTCGACGATAAAATGACCACGGCGCTGTGCGTGGCGGCCAAGACCGGCGTGGATGTGCGGATCATCACGCCCGGTATCCCGGATAAATGGTATGTATACGCGGTCACGCGCGCCAATTATGAGGCGCTGACCGAGGCAGGCGTGCGGATTTTTGAGTACACACCGGGCTTTATTCACTCCAAGGTTTATCTGGCCGATACGCTGTTTGCCGTGGTTGGCACGGTGAATCTGGATTTCCGCAGCCTGTATCTGCACTTTGAGGACGCCGTTTATATGTACGGCACCGCAGCCAACGCGCAGATCGAGCAGGATTTTCTGCAGACCTTCCCGCTTTGCCGGGAGGTCACAGCCGATGCGTGCCGGCACGTGCATCTGCCGCGGCGGCTGCTGCGGGTGCTGCTGCGTTTGTTTGCACCGCTGATGTAGAAACGAATCAAATGCTGTGCCGCTGTAAGTCCATTACAGCGGCACAACTTCTACAACATATACGGTCCGTTCGCGGATATGAAACCGCACGTCAAAGCCTGCAAAGTTAAAGCCGTACCGCCGCTGCGGATCGTGCTGGTAGCCGGGCACCGGGCCAAGCGCCAGCGCCTGCCGCAGCCCGGTGCGCTTGTCGGCGGGGATCATGGCCTCCAGCTCCGGCGGAAAGCTTACCTGCAGCGGCTCTGCGTCCCGTTTGCCGTCAAAGCCATCCACAGCGTTCGGGTAGCTGTCGGCGTAGGGGAGATAGGGCTTGATATCCAGAATGGGCGTGCCGCTGACAAGATCTGCGCCGGATACGTACAGAACCGGGCCGTCGCCCGTATGCAGCTCCACGCGTTCAAGCTTCACGCACGAAAGACCGATGGAGTTCGGCCGGAACGGCGAGCGGGTGGCAAACACGCCTACGCGCGTTTTGCCGCCGAGCTTCGGCGGCAGCACCGTCGGCGACCAGCCGGCATCCATTGCTTTGTCAAAGACCCACAGCAGCCACAGATGTGAAAAATCCCCGATGCCGCGCAGGCAGTCCGGATTACGGTACGCGGGCGCAAAAACAATGCGGGAAACCAGCCCGGAGGTAAGCCCGGATTGCCGCGGTACACCGAACTTTGTCGGGAAATCGGTCTGGATATGTGCGATGGGTTCTACATTCATGAGAGTCGCTCCTGTTCTGTATTTCAACTGATGCAGTCATATAGCGCTATCATAGCACATCGTGCAAAAAAATCAAAATTCGTTTTACTTTTTTCTGCATCCGCGTTAAAATGGACAGGCACAGGAGGTGCATATACGATGAATGATGAATTGACTGCAGTGGATATCAAGAAGATGCAGGAGGAGGTTGACTACCGCCGGCTGCAGCTGCGTCCGCAGCTGCTGGAGGATGTCAAGACAGCACGGGAATTTGGCGATCTGAGTGAGAACTTTGAATATAAAGCGGCAAAGCGGGAGAAGAACCGCAACGACAGCCGTATTCGCTATTTAGAGCGCATGATCAAGACGGCGAAGGTCATTGATGCCAGCTCCAACCCGGATGAGATTGGCCTTTTTGACAAGGTGACGATCTATGTGGAGGAGGACGACGAGGAGCAGACCATCGAGCTTGTCACGACGCTGCGGCAGAACGCGCTCAAGGGCCTTATCAGCAAGGAATCGCCGGTCGGCAAGGCGGTCATGGGCCATAAGGCCGGCGACCGTGTGACCGTGCATGTCAATGAGAATTACAGCTATGATATTATCATCCGCTCCGTGCAGAAGGGGACGGACGATGATTCCCTGCCGATCAGCAGCTATTGATGTGAAGAATCCGCTAAGAACACGTGCTGCGCCTTGACCGCAGCGGGCCGGATGGCTTATGATAAAACAGGTATCAGGGAGTAACAGGCGGGTTTGCCCGCGCTCCGGGCGTCAATACGGGTAACACCCGCCCGCAGCTGAAATTGTGAGACTTTTACCGAAGCATGGCTTCGGTAAAAGTCTCTTTTTTTTATGAAAAAGGAGGAACTCTATGGGACAGATCTTTTCAAACGTCCAGAACCTGACCGGACAGCAGGTAATCATGTGGATCATCGGCGGGATTCTCATTTATCTGGCCATCCGGAAGGACATGGAGCCGGCGCTGCTGCTGCCGATGGGCTTCGGCGCGATTCTGGTCAATCTGCCGTTTTCCGGCGCAGTGACGCAGGTGATTGACGGCGCGATGGAAACGGGGCCTTTGAATGTGCTGTTTGACGCCGGCATTGCCAATGAGCTGTTTCCGCTGCTGCTGTTTGTCGGTATTGGCGCCATGATTGATTTTGAGCCGCTTCTGAACGACCCGAAGCTTATGATCTTCGGCGCTGCGGCCCAGCTTGGAATTTTCCTGACGTTCAGCCTTGCGTCGCTGTTCGGCTTTTCGATCCGGGATGCGGCGGCTATCGGGGTGATCGGCGCGGCGGACGGCCCGACGGCCATCTTTGTGGCCAATTATCTGAAGTCCGGCTATCTCGGGGCCATCATGGTGGCGGCGTATTCGTATATGGCGCTTGTGCCTGTGGTGCAGCCGCCGGTGGTTCGGCTGCTCACCACGAAGCAGGAGCGGCAGATCCGGATGTCCTACCAGCAGCACACCGTCAGCAAACGGACAAAAATTCTGTTCCCCATCCTTATTACCATGGTCTGCGGCATTGTTTCGCCGCGCAGCGTGGCGCTGGTGGGCTTTCTGATGTTCGGCAATCTGCTGCGCGTGTGCGGCGTGCTTGACGCGCTGTCGCAGACGGCGCAGAACACGCTGGCAAATCTCATCACGCTGTTTCTGGGTCTGACCATTGCTGTGCGGATGCAGGCGGAGCTGTTTCTTACCAGGCAGACGCTGCTGATTCTGGCGTTGGGGCTGGTTGCCTTTGTGCTTGATACAGCGGGCGGCGTACTGACGGCAAAGCTTATCAATCTGTTCCTGCCAAAGGAAAAGAAGCTCAATCCGATGATTGGCGCGTGTGGGATTTCTGCGTTTCCCATGTCCGCGCGCGTGATTTACAAGATGGCGCTGAAGGAGGATAAGCAGAATTACCTTCTGATGCAGTGCGTGGCGGTCAATGTATCCGGGCAGATTGCGTCTGTGATTGCGGGCGGAATGCTGCTGAACCTTTTGGGATAAGGAGGAAAGGTATGCTGCATATCGATGCGTTTTTAAAGACTCTGCCGATCGTGGCAAAGGGGATGGGCGGCGTATTTTTGGTGACGCTGGTGCTCGTCGTCGTGGTGCTGCTTCTGCGGAAAATCGGGCAGAAAAAGACCTCTGACAAAGAAAAATAACAATTGTATGCTTGCATCACTGCATGGACGCAGATATAATGAAGAAAAACACGATGGCCGGGAGCTTGACGCTCCCGGCCATCGTAAAAAGGAGAGGCACATGGACATTGAACAGCTGGTCTGCGCGCAGCGCAGCTATTTTGCAACCGGGGCGACCCGCACGCTGGAGTTCCGGCTTGCGCAGCTGAAAAAGCTGCAGCGGGCGCTGCAGGAAAATGAGCCGCTTCTGGAGGCGGCCATGTATCAGGATTTCCGCAAGGCCCCGATGGAGGTCTACATGTGCGAGACGGGCATGGTGCTTGAGGAGATCCGATGCCATCTGCGGCACCTGCGCGGCTGGATGCGGGAGCGCGCTGTGCCTACGCCCATAGCGCAGTTCCCGGCAAGAAGCTTTGTTTCGCCGGAGCCGTATGGCGTGGCGCTGATCATTGCGCCGTGGAACTATCCCATTCAGTTGTGCCTGTCGCCGCTGGCGGGGGCAATCTCCGGTGGCAACTGCGCTGTGCTGAAGCCATCCGCCTATGCCCCGGCCACGAGCGCCGCCTTGGCGAAAATCATCGCCCGGACGTTTGCGCCGCAGTACATTGCGGTCGTGGAGGGCGGCCGCGCGGAGAACAGCACGCTTCTGGAGCAGAAATTTGACACAATCTTCTTTACCGGCAGCGTTGCGGTCGGCAAGGTCGTCATGGAGGCGGCAGCCAGACACCTGACACCGGTGACGCTGGAGCTTGGCGGCAAAAGCCCGGTCATTGTGGATGAAACGGCGGATCTGAAGCTTGCTGCGCGGCGCATTGCGTTCGGCAAGGTGCTCAACGCCGGGCAGACCTGCGTGGAGCCGGATTACCTGTTCATTCACAGGCGCGTGAAGGCAGCGTTCGTGCAGGAATACAGGCATGCGCTGCAGGAGTTTTTCCCGGGCGGCAGCATGGCGGAGATGCCGGTCATTGTTTCGGAAAAGCATTTTGCCCGCGTGATGCGGCTGCTGGAGGGGCAGAGAGCTGTGGTCGGCGGCACGTTTGATGCGGCGACGCGCTTTGTCGCGCCGACGCTTCTGGATGATGTGCGGCCCGACAGCCCCATCATGCAGGAGGAGATTTTCGGGCCGATCCTGCCGATGCTGGAATATGATGCGCTGGACGAGGTCATTTCGTTTATCCGCGGCCGGGAAAAGCCGCTGGCACTGTATCTGTTCACCAAGGACCAGCAGACCGAGCGCCGGATCCTGGATACATGCTCGTTTGGCGGCGGCTGCATCAACGACACGATTATCCATCTGGCCACCACGCATATGCCGTTCGGCGGTGTCGGTGCGAGCGGGATGGGCAGCTATCACGGCAAAAAGAGCTTTGAAACCTTCACGCATATGCGCAGCATCGTGAAAAAATCGATGCTTCTGGATCTGCCAATGCGCTATCATCCGTATTCAGACGGCAAGCTTCGGATTGTCAGGCGGTTTATGAAATGAAATGATGGGAAAAGGAGCTGTCAAAAAACCACGAAAAGGAGTTGGAATACAGAGCAGCAGGGGAAGAGTGAAGGGGGCAAAGAGC
>CAKUAM010000078.1 GCA_934636305.1 uncultured Oscillospiraceae bacterium | reverse complement strand
AGCACATCTTCATCCGTTTGTCAAGAACTTTTTTCGAACTCTTTCGATCATTTTCTTGGCTTCCGTCCAATTTGCTGTTCGGTTCTGTTTTGCTTACGCTCTGCAGAACGCTTTGCTATGATAACAAAATCTGATGAAAAAGTCAACCACAACTTATATCAAAATATGCACAAAAACATCCAGGTTCATTTTGTCTGTTTTAGACATAAGTGCCGCAGAAGGCTTCTATTACCTGTTCTCATCGTTCTGTTTTCAAAAATGGACGCCCTTTCGGGCGTCCATCCTAATCTCTAATTGGCTCAGCTCTCATCCTCAATGAGGCCGTAACCGCCATCCGTTCTCTTGTATACTACCGCAAACGCACCGTCGTTATCCTCGTCCCGGAATGCGAAGAACGTATGCTCCAGCAGGTTCATCTGCAGGATAGCTTCTTCTCTTGTCATCGGCTTCATATTGAACTTCTTTGTTCTCACAAGCTCAAATGTGCCCTCCTCAGGCTCATCCGGTGCAAACGAGGTCTCATCCGGCGTCCGAACAAACGCATCCTGACGCAGCCGTCTTGCAAGTCTGGTCTTATTCTTGCGGATCTGACGCTCGATGGTCGCCACCGCCGCATCGATTGACGCAAACATATCGGACGTACTCTCACTGGCGCGGAAGTAGGTGTTGGCTGCATGAACCGTAATCTCCACATTGTTCCGGTTCTTCTCAACACTGAAGGTAACAAGAGCGTCGGCGTCGCTGCCAAAGAAGCGTTCAAGCTTCATCACTTTCTTTTCTGCATACTTGTGCACGCCTTCAGGCAGACTGACTTTCTTCTCGGTGTACTGAAATCTCATAGGTACCGCTCCTTTCGTTTTGAGTAAAAGCGGCAAGCTTCCGCAGGCGATTGCCGGCAGCTTGTCCGGCCTTTACCCATGCCTTACTTCCAAGGGACTTCTTCCCTGTGCGTATAGTATACCACAGCTTTCGTCAAAATGCAATCTTTGCGTCCGCCTCTGCCCGTAAACATTGTGTGAACAGCCCAAACAGGTGTGTTATTTTCGCTCCGGCACGCCAGAGAGCGCGTCAATAAGCTCCTGCATGCTCATATCAAAATACTTGGCCAGCGCCATCAGGTTCCGCGTGCTGATGTTCTTTTCCCGTCCTGTCATGATCTTGCGCAGAATGCCCGCATCCACACTGATTCTGCGTGACAGCTCCGCCGCGGACAAACCGCGCTCCTCCATCCACGCTGTCAGCACCGGGCCCGCCATCTCAAATGTCCGCATGGCTGTCCTCCGTCCCGGCAAGCAGACGCGTCAGGATCATCTGATAGATGCTGTCGGCCTGCTTTTCATAGGCGCGTGCCAATACGCGCGCCTGCGTCATACTCGGCGCGGGGAGCTCCAGCCGCATCAGACTGCCCGTCTCGTCGTGCAGGGACATGACAACCGTGTATTCCCCATTTTCCTCCTTGCGGATCTGCGCGTTCATCATGCCCTTGCGCTGCATCTGGTTATTAAAACGGCGCACAGCCTCCAGCGCGCGCTGCATGACCGGATAGGCAATGGCGTCACAGGTAATTTCCTCATGCTCGCGCCCCTTATCCGTAATCAGATACGTCTCGTCCGGCAGCTTCTGCAGATGACCGCTTTCCACCATCTGCGGCACAGCAACGCTGACATCAAAATAGCTGAGCTTATCGTCCTGGTAGCAGAGCTCATAGATTGTCTGCAGGGAGACTGGATATGAGAGCTTGGACATCACAAACAAAATCAGAACCTTGACGTCCAGCATATCCTGAATAAATCCGAACTGTTCCACGCTTTCACCTCGCAGGAAAACATTACTACTATGTACATAGTATAGCAAAAATCCCTTGGAAACACAAGACCTTTCCGGCTTTTCGAAATTTGCGGTAGGATTTACCGCTTGTTTTTGTGCGAAAATGGGCGTAAAAAGAAGCGGAAGGAGGTATTACCATGAAAAGAAAGATTCCCGCAATTACTCTGGCGCTGCTTCTGACGGTTTCTGCAGCGCTGCCCGCAAGCGCCGCCGGCCGGTGGTGTACGGATCTGCGCAGCACAATCTGCGCGCAGCTGCCCGCCTGGGCACGTCCATCCGATTGTCCGCAGCTGCCGGAGCAGCCATCCGCCCCGGATGTTCCGTCCGAACCGGAGGCCCCCTCCACGCCCGATGCCGGCACGTCCAGCTCTGCATCGGCGCTTGAGCAGGAGGTCGTCACGCTCGTCAATGCTGAACGCGCAAAATACGGCCTGTCTGCGCTGACGCTCGATGAAACACTGTGCAGCTATGCCCGCGTCAAATCGCAGGACATGCACGATCAGGGCTATTTTTCCCACATCAGCCCGACCTATGGCTCCCCGTTTGACATGATGCGTTCGTTCGGCGTCTTCTACAGCTACGCCGGAGAAAACATCGCCATGGGGTATTCCTCGGCGGCATCCGTTGTCCAGGCCTGGATGAACTCCGCCGGACACCGCGCAAATATTCTGTCGGAGAACTACACGTCTCTTGGCGTCGGCTACGTCTCCGACGGCGGCTATTGGACCCAGTGGTTCATCGGCTGAGCTTGCGTACATGCTCTATATAGATAGAATAGGTTTCCTTCTTCCCCCGCCATCCGGCGGGGGCTTTTTTTGCCGCTTCTGCATAGAATGGTGCGAAAGGAAGGGATGCTCTTGACTGTCCCCATTGCAATACTCGGCGGCGATATGCGCCAGCACCATCTTGCCCGGCTGCTGCAGCGTGACGGGCTGCAGGTTCTCACCTGCGGTGTCCCGGAGCTGCCGGATACATATCCCGGCAGTTCCCCTGTCCACACATTTCTGCTCCCTATGCCGGCCTTTCCATCAGATGGACGCATCCGGGGCGGCACCGCCCTGCAGTTGCTGACCAGCCATGCCGGCCCCGGGGATCTGGTATTCGGCGGAATGCTGACTCCACAGGCCAAGACACTGCAGACGACCGGCCTGCGGCTCTATGACTATGCCGGTGACGAAACGCTTGTCCTGGAAAATGCCGCGCTTACCGCAGAGGCTGCCGTTTATCTGCTCCTGCAGCAGATGCAGCGTCCCATCGCCGGCAGCCAGATTCTCATTACGGGCTTTGGTCGGATTGCGAGGTTCCTGGGCGAGCGGCTTGCTGCCCTGCATGCAGCTGTCACCGTTACGTCCAGATCCTCCGCCGGCCGAACACTTGGCAGACTGTATGGATATCAGACAGCAGACACCGGCAAGCTTCCGCCGCTCGTCAGCTTCGACGCCATTGTCAATACCGTGCCGGCGCAGATCCTGTCCTCTGACCAGCTTGCACAGCTCGATCCGGACTGTCTGCTTCTGGAGTTGGCCAGCCTCCCCGGGGGGTTCCCACCGGAGGCCGAAGCGCTGCCAAATTACCTTTGTGCCCGCGGCCTGCCGGGCAAATACGCCCCAAAGGCCGCCGCCATATTTATCCGCGACGCTGTTTTCCGCAGCGGCCTATGGAAAGGAGTCTGATTCATGCCGCAATATACATTGGGTCTTGCCATGTGCGGCTCGTTCTGTACGTTTTCGCGCGTCCTGCGCGCGTTTGCCGCGCTGGACCAGGCGCAGTATGCCCTGGTCCCAATTTTGTCCCAGGCAAGTTTTGAAACCGACAGCCGTTTCGGCGCCGCAGCCGACTTTGCCTCGCAGCTGCAGGCGCTGTGCGGGCACAAAATCCTGCATACCTGCCAGGAGGTAGAGCCGATCGGCCCCAAAAAGCTTCTTGACGCGCTCATCATCGCGCCCTGCACCGGCAACACGCTGGCAAAGCTGGCAGCCGGTATCGCTGACGGGCCGGTCACGCTGGCTGCCAAAGCACATCTGCGAAATGAGCGGCCCATTATCCTCGCTGTTTCCACCAATGACGGTCTTGCCGGGAATGCCGCCAGCATCGGCGCACTTTTGAACCGGAAGCACTATTATTTTGTCCCCTTCGGTCAGGACAGCGCATTTAAAAAGCCGCGTTCTCTCGTGGCAGACTTTGAGCGGCTGCCGGAGACCGTTGCCGCAGCGCTGCGCGGCGAGCAGCTGCAGCCGCTGCTGTACGGTGCAAAAACCTAGCGGTGCCAAAACGTTCTGCCCAGACAGGGTATTAATTTTTGAACTATGCCTCCGGCGGCACGTCAGAAACGACCGCAACGGAACGAGCCGTCGTAAACGATGTCTCTTATCCTCTGTGCTCGCTTCTTTCTTTCCAACCAGCGACACTGTCGCTGGTTGGTTGTTGGACTGCTGTCTCCGGCGGACATCACCATTTTTTTACCATAGTAAAAGGGCCGTTGCTCCTGCAACAGCCCTTTTATTTCACAAGCTTCTGGTGTGGAACACCTCCGCCAGGCTGGGGTACAGCATGGCATAGCGCTTTTTCGTGAGCGCATAGACGCGCTGCACATCCGGATCCGGCACAATGCTGCCGCTCGTGCGGATATGGCTGCACGCCTCCGGGAGATCCCGGAACAGCCCGATTGCCACGCCGGCTGCAGCCGCCGCGCCAAGACTTGTCGCGCTGTCAGAGAATGTAGACACGTCATACAGCGTCACATTGCACACATCAGCAAGTATCTGTTTCCAAAGCTTCGACTTTGCTCCGCCGCCGATAATCCGCAGGCTGTCGATGGGCTGCCGCTCCCGCATGACATCGAGAATCTGGCTCAGCCCGCAGGCCGTCCCCTCCAGCACCGCGCGCAGGAAATGCTCCCGCTTATGCGTTGTGTTCATGCCGAAAAATACGCCCTCGGCCCGCGCGTCAAAGACCGGCGACCGCTCGCCCTCAAGATACGGCAGATAAATCAGTCCGCCGCAGCCTGCCGGAACCGTCGTTGCCGCCGAATCAAATGCACGCGGAGATGCCACATCGAACAGCTCCTGCGCCCAGGAGATCGACCGTCCGGCGCACTGCTCCGTGCCGAAAACATTGCAGCCTGTGCCGTCGAGTGCGTAAATGTGAAATACCCGATGCTGCGGGTCGATAAACGGCTCGTCCATCTGCCCGGCAATCCATGCCGTCGTCCCAAGGCTGAGATAAAAGTCCCCCGGCTTTGCCACACCGGCGCCCACATTGGCGCACGCGCCATCACCGCCGCCAACAGACACCGGGATCCCCGCCCGCAGGCCAAGGCATCCCGCCGCCTCGTCAGACAGGCGGCCCGCAATCTCACAGCTGGTGCGGATTTCCGGGAATTTATTCACGTCCAGACCGACATTTTCAAACATCTGCACATCATATGCTCTCGTGCGCAGATTCATGAGCAGCCCATGCGACGCGTCGGACATGTCCGTCGTCTCCATCTTTCCGGTCAGCCGATAGACCAGATAATCCTTCGACTGCAGAATGCGCACCGTCCTGTCGTAGATGCCCGGCTCATTCTCCTTCAGCCAGAGCGTCTTGCAAAGCGTGGAGGCTGGTGAAAGGACATTGCCGCAGATCTCATAGAAATAATCCCTGCCAAAGCGCGCACGCAGCGCATTCGACACCGCCAATGCCCGCGTATCGGCGTGGATCATGGCCGGACGCAGCGTCTGCCCCTCCTTATCCATCGGCAGGCAGCCAAGCATGTGCCCGGAAATGCCGATAGCATCCACGCGCTTCACATACTCCGGTGCAAGCTCACGCAGCATCATCATCGCGCGCACTGCGCTCATCCACCAGTCAGCTGCCTCCTGTTCGCAGCCGCCATCCGGATGATAGTGGGTCGGATAGGTCGTGGTCACGTTGCGGATTACGTTCAGCTCCTCGTCCACCAGCGACGCCTTGAGCCCGCTGGTACCGATATCAAAAGCCAGTAAGGTACTGTGCAAATTTTATCACTCCATATATTCTCTTTGGCAGCGCCGCGGCACAGCCGTGCACCTGCACAAATCCCACCATCGGGATCCTTGATTTTATTGTACAATACCGGCCGAAAAAAGCAAAGTATTTTTTGCAGATTTTACGAAACGGCAGCCGGTATCAGCCGGAACTCTTTTCGTTTATATGGAACGTCCGCTCTTGCTGAAAGCGGTTCGACATGATATAGTATGAAATATAAGAAAAAAGAACATTCCAGGAGGTATCCTCATGGCTGAAACCGAAGGAAAAACCATTCATTCTGTCGCAAAGGCAATCCGTCTGCTTGATATCCTGACCGCCGGCGGTCAGCCTGCCACACTGACCGAGCTCTATCAAAAAACCGGCTGGCCCAAAAGCACGATCCACGGTCTACTTTCCACCATGCGCGAATCCGGTCTCATTGAGCAGACGCCGTCCGGCCGCTACTGGCTGGGCATCCATCTGTTTGAATATGGCTGCGCCGTTTCAAATTCCTGGGACATCAGTGCCATCGCCCGCCCGCATATGCAGAGCATCTGCCATGAGCTTGGCGAGAGCGTTTTTCTGTCCGTGTTTGACCGCGCCGCTGTCGTCACCCTGGCGGAGGAGGAGAGCCGTGCAAGCCTGCGCGTTGTCTCTGAGGTCGGCGCGCGCCTGCCGGTTCACTGCACCTCCCAGGGCAAGCTGTTTCTGGCAAACATCTCTCCGGCGGAGTGCCGCCGGATCCTGACGCATACGGAGCTCACTGCCTTTACCCCGCATACCTTCACCACGCCCGAGCAGTTTATCCCAGAGCTCACCCGCATCCGGGAGCAGGGCTACGCCGTGGAAAACGGAGAATACAAAATTGGTCTGCGCTCCGTCTCCGCGCCCATCCACGATGTCACCGGAGAGGTGCGCTACGCCATCGGCTGCGTTGGGATGTTCCGGCAGGTACAGTCCGACGAGTTTCTGCATGCCATCCGGCTTGTCTGCGCTGCAGCCGAAACCATCTCCCGCACCATTGGTTACCGCGGGTAATACCATGCCTCCGGCGGCGCGTCAGAAGCGGCCACAGAGGATTAGAGCCATACTTTCTTTCTCGAAGAAGTGAGAAAGAAAGTATGGCTTGTCCCCCACCCTTTGCAGAGGCAAAAGGAAATGTGAAAATCATCCACTTGCTTTTATATTTCCTCTAAGGTGCGAAAAGCCCTTGACGCAGGTCTGTTTGGCTATTGCGCGTCAATCCGTTCTTTCAGATCATTCAGATACACCCATCGCTCCGTTTTTTCGTCCAGCTGCGCGCTCAGCTGCTCCTGCTGCTGTGTCAGCTCCTGCAGGCGGACATAATCACTGCCGCAGCGCTCCTGTTCAGCCCGGCACGCCGCCAGCTGCTGCTCGAGCGCTTCAATATCCGCATCGATTGTCTCAAATTCACGCTGCTCGTTATAAGAGAATTTCAGCTTTTTCTCCCGCGGCCGCTCCGGCTGCGGTTTTTCTGATTTCTGCGGCTTTTCCTGCTGCGTCTGCTGCGCCGCGGCGCGCTTTTTCACCCAGTCCGACCAGTTTCCGGTGTAGACGCCAACGTTCCCATCCGGCTGCAGCTCAAAAATCGTATCCGCCATCTTATCAAGGAAGAACCGATCGTGCGAAACCGTAATAACAGGCCCCGGAAAGCTCTGCAGATAGTCCTCCAAGATAGAAAGCGTTGTCACATCCAGATCATTTGTCGGCTCATCGAGCAGCAGCACATTGGGCGCCGCCATCAGAATCCCGAGCAGATACAGCCGTCTGCGCTCTCCGCCGGAAAGACGGCCAATGGTCGTCTGCTGCAGATCCGGCGTAAACAGAAACCGCTCCAGCATCGTCTTGGCAGAGAACGTCCCCTCATCTGTTCTGACCTGCTCGGCAACCGCGTGAATATAGTCATAGACGCGCTGCTGCAGATCCAGCTCTCGTCCCTCCTGTGAAAAATGGCCAATGCGTACCGTTGTTCCCTGCTCCACGCTGCCGCTGTCCGGCGCAAGCTCGCCTGCGATCACGCGCAGCAGCGTCGATTTGCCCGCGCCGTTGCGCCCGACGATGCCAATCCGGTCGCCGCGCAGAATCCCATAGGAAAAATTCCGGAAGATCGTGCGCCCATTGTAGCATTTTCCTGCATGCTCGAGCGTGATAATCTTCTTGCCGAGGCGGCTCGACGCTGCCCCCATCTGCACGGCGTTGTCGCGCTCCGGTGCCTTTTGCGCTTTCAGTTCCTCATAGCGCTCTATCCGCTCCTTGCTCTTGGTGCTTCTGGCCTGGCAGCCGCGCAGAATCCACTCCCGCTCGACCCGCAGAATCGACTGCCGCTTGCGCTCCGAAGCCTCCGCCATCTGCGCGCGCTGCTCCCGCAGCTCAAGATAGCGGGAATAGTTGGCCTCATAATGATAGAGCTTTCCCCTGGAGAGCTCTGTGATATGGTTCACAACGCGCTCCAGAAAATACCGGTCGTGCGTCACCATGGCAAGTCCGCCCTTGTACCTTTTCAGCCAGTCCTCCAGCCACTGCACCATCTCGCTGTCAAGATGGTTCGTCGGCTCGTCAAGCACCAGCACATCCGCCGGGTGCACCAGCGCCGCACAAAGCGCCACGCGCCGGCGCTCGCCGCCGGAGAGCGTGCCGATCTTCCGCTCCACATCCGGCAGGCCAAGCTTTGTCAGCATGGCCTTGGCCTCGTAGCTCTGCAGCTCACGGATCTGCGGCGGCAGGCTGGCAAACACCTGCTCCAGAATGCTGGACGCGTCATCCATTTCCGGGTTCTGCGGCAAAAAGCTTATCTGCAGATTGGGCTTGCGCGCAATCGTGCCGCTGTCCGGCGGAATAATTCCCGCCAGCACACGCAGAAACGTCGATTTTCCCGTCCCATTGATGCCGATTACACCGGTTTTATCGCCCTCATTCAAATAAAAATCCACATCCTGCAGCAGCTGCCGGCTGCCGAAGTTGATAGAAAGATGTTCCGCTGATAAAAGCATGTCTGTTCCTCCTGCCCATTGCTTCCTGTATTCTATCACATTTGCGTCAGCTGACAAGAGCACACACGGTTTTTCGTGGGGCAAAACGGCGTCTGGCCCGCAAGCGCGTGTGCCCCTGTCAGCTGACGCTTCACGCCCTTGTTGCAATTTCAAGACTGCTCTGGTATCATGTGGGCAGAAAATCAGAAATGAGGCGCATTGCAATGCAAACGATCCGACTATTGGCGCTTGATCTTGACGGGACGCTTCTGAACTCCCGGAAGGAGCTGACGCCGCGCACGAAGGCCGCGCTCTGCGCTGCGGCAGAGGCCGGCGTGGAAATCGTCCCGACAACCGGGCGCATCTTCTGCGGCATGCCGCAGGCCGTGCGGGAGCTGCCGTTTCTGCACTACGCCGTGGCAATCAACGGCGCGCAGGTCTATGACATTGGCCGCGACTGCACCATTCGCCGCGCAGAGCTGGATACAGCCCGCGCGCTGCGCATTCTGCAGCTGCTGGACACCTTCCCGGCCATCTATGACTGCTACATGGATAACTGGGGCTGGATGACGCGCACCATGTATGACGCCGCGGCAGACTATGTCCCCAATCCGCGCGCGCTGGAGATGGTCAAACGGCTGCGCACGCCCGTAGATGACCTCAAGTCGCATATCCGCGCCGCCGGGCATGGGATCCAGAAGATTCAGCTCTTTACGCCGGACGCCGCGCTTCGCGCGCATGCCTTTGCCTGCCTCCGGGCCCTGAACGAACAGCTGAGCGTCAGCTCCGCCGCCCCCTTCAACATTGAAATTAACGACCAGCATGCCAACAAGGGCGAGGCTTTGGCCGCCCTGGCCGAGCACCTTGGCATCGGCATGGACG
>CAKUAM010000077.1 GCA_934636305.1 uncultured Oscillospiraceae bacterium | reverse complement strand
AACTTCATTCTACCATGTGGGGAAAATCACTATGGATTTTTTCTTAGGTGTCCAACTTCATTTTACAATCGACCTTTACAATCGACCGCACGAAAAAACTGAAAAATGATACAGCATGAGAGCGGGAGGGCATTACGATGCAGGTCATCCTGAAGGATGAGATCATCCAGAGGTTAAAAGAAGCCGGTCTGAAGCGCAGCGACGTTGTGATGGTGCATACTTCCTCGAAGCGGTTGGGATACGTCTGCGGCGGCGCGCAGACTGTGATCGAGGCGCTGATGGAAGCCGTCGGAGCAGACGGAACGATCATGATGCCCGCGTAGTCGTGGAAGAATTTAGACCCGGAGACCGGCGTTCACTGGGAAGCCGACCCGAAGGACTGGCAGCGCATCCGGGACAACTAGCCGGCTTATGACAAAAAGCTGACGCCTACCAATACGATGGGCGCTGTTGCGGAGCTGTTCCGGCAGATGCCGGGCAGCATTCGAAGCGACCACCCGGTGCGCTCGGTGTGCGCGTGGGTCAGATACGCAGCGTATCTGACCGGGGATCATGACCTGTCCGACATCTTTGACGATGGCTCTCCCATCGGCAGGCTCTATGCGCTGGACGGGAAGGTCCTGCAGCTTGGCACGGGGTACGACAAAAATACGTCCCTGCATCTGGCGGATGTGCGCGCGGACTATCTGGGAAAGCATACCTGCATCGAGCACAGCGCAGCGCTCGAAAACAGGAAACGGATCTGGAAGGCCGACGAAACGCTGTTTGTGGATGGCGAAGATTTTGAAAGGATCAGCGAGGCCTTTGAAGCGGCGGATCCTGTCAACACGGTTCGGAGCAGAGCGACCGCCGTTAAGCTGATGTGCCAGAGGGAGCTTGTGGATTTTGCAGTCCAATGGATCGAAAAGAACAGAGTATAAAAACAGAAGCCGTACGGGAGACCATAAAACGATATTAAGGATGACGCATACACTCGGAATATCTATCCGGCAGCACCGGCAAAAACGCCAGTCAAAAATCTACACCTTGCTGAGAAAAAAGAGCCGTTTTCCCGAAAATTCCCGGAAAAACGGCTCAAAATGCCTTGGGTAAAGCTGAAGATCCACCGAATTTGCCAAGGCCCATCTTGGCATCTTTTTGCCACGCCTCCCAAAATGGACGCAAAAAAGCCCGGAAGTCACCTTGAACTGCACCCCATTTGTTAGACAAGTATGATAAAATACTTGTACTAAGAAATGGGGTGTTATTCTATGCCAAAGGGAGGTTATACAGCAGAGTTCAAGAAGCAGGTTGCGGAAACCATGCAGAAGGAAAAGCTGAGCTACTGCGAAACGGCAAGGCAGTTTGAAATAAGTGATCACAAGCGCGTTGCCGGCGGGAGCTTTCGTGCAGCCCATTGTCCGCCCATATGGGCGGACAATGGGCTTTATGGTGATCTCCAGGACACAAATATCCTTGAGCGCTCGTAGACCGCGTCGATGTTATCCACTTGAAGCTGAAAATGGACAGGACCGTATTCGGGGAAGGGATCTTCCTGACAAAGAAGGACCAGAACGCCACCGGCGATCCGATATTTCAGACCGCGCTCTGTGATCCCGCTATTTGTCTAACAAATGGGTGCTGTTCAGAAGCATTGAGCGCTTCATACGGGGGATTCCTCATGCCTCCCGTTTTATGTTCCAAATCGGTCGGCGTAGCCGCAGCTCCGGCAAAGCGGATGCACGCGCTTTCCCTGCGCAAAGCCCGCGCGGATACGCACTGCCTCCGGCATGGTCAGGATCTCCTCCAGGCGCTGCGTGAACAGATTGCCGAGGACCATGTCACCTTCGTGATCCAAACAGCATGGAACCACTGTGCCGTCACACAGCACCGCCGCCTGATCGCGCAGTGCGCGGCAGTGACCCGCCTCGCCCCGGTCGCGCGCCGTCCACTCCGGCCAGTCAAAGCGCTCACCGTACTGCACGAACACGCCCTTCGCTGCACGCCAGCCCCATGTGTTCCGCTGCCACGCGTCCGGGAAGACCCGGTGCAGCGCCAGCAGGAGCTCTTCGTTCCGGCGGTTCAGACCGCTCTGCTCCGCGCCGTCCAGATTCCACAGGCGATAGTTGACCAGCACGCTGCGCTTTGATGCCGCAAGACCGAACGCCGTACAGCCGTCCAGATACGCCTCGAAATTTCCGGCGTCACTTGCCTCAAACGAATGCAGGCTGACGTGCACCTTGTGCAGGCACGGCGCATCCAGCAGCGTCTGCTGTCGCGCCGGGAGTAGCGTTCCGTTCGTCGTGAGCACCACGCGGAAGCCCAGCCTTCCGGCGCACGCCAGAATTTCCTCCAACTGCGGGTGCACCAGCGGCTCGCCCATCACATGCAGATACAGATAGTCCGCATGCGGTCGGAGCTTTGCCGCCAGTAGCGAAAATTCCTCCGGCCGCATCGTCCGCGCCGGACGCTGCGTACCGGGACAGAACGCGCAGCTTCGGTTGCAGACGTTAGTAATTTCAAGATAGATCCTGGAAAGCATATCGTTCCTCCTGCGTTTGTGTGCTCAGAGTATCACATAGCACGTTCGGATGCAAGCTGCCCACGCTTTCCCACGCTGCGGCAGTGGAAAAGCGCCGCGTTCTGTTTCACGGCTGCTTCCTGCGGAAAAACGCGCCTGCGCTCGAGCAGATCGCGCTGGCTGAGTACTTTGCACGTGACCATGATCGAGAACGCCTGCCGACGGCACACGGTTTGACCTGCTGCGGAAGAAGCGACTCTCTGACATATGAAAACCCGACCCCATTGCGCCGGTCGAATGACGCGGTAGAGTCGGGTGCTTTTTACGAAAAATAGCAGTGCGTCAGCGCGCAAGCAGAAGAACAGCCAGATCATTGACATTTGTGCCGGTGGGCCCGGTCATGATCAGCCCGCCGATCTTTGCAAGGGCAGGATAGGCATCGTTCCGCTGCAGAATATCGTCGGGGTCTATTCCCGCCGTTCGCAATGCAGTAAGGCTGTCCTGATCGACGTAACCGCCCGCCGCGTCCGTTGGACCGTCAGTACCGTCAGAGCCGAACGAGAATATGGCAGCCTCTGAAAGCCCGGAAATTCCTTCTGCTGCGGCGAGCGCAAGCTCCTGATTGCGTCCGCCGCGCCCATGGCCGGTCAGGTGGACGACTGTCTCGCCGCCAGCCAGGAACGCAAGCGGACGTGAAGCGCCGGCATATGTTTTAGCAATGCTTGCCAGAAAGCGTCCCGCCTCGCGCGCTTCACAGCACAGACAATCGGTGAGGGGGATGCAGGAGTAGCCAAGTGAACGGACAGTCTGTTCGGCGGCAGCACAGAGCTCACGGACACTCCCGGTTATATGCGATGTGACGTTTGGAAGCGACTTCGGCGTCTCCTGCGCAAGGCACGCCTTCGCTGCGTCTGACAGACGGAGCTTGTATTTTTCGGCGATGGTCAATGCCTGCTGGCAGGTGCTGCTGTCAGGGTAGGCAGGCCCGGAGGCGATCATGTCCAGCGGATCGCCAATGATGTCGGACAGAATGACGGAATAGACAGACGCAGGCTGGCAGTGGAGCGCGAAGCGACCGCCCTTGACAGCGGAAAGACGCTTGCGGATGGTGTTCATCTCCACAATGTCCGCGCCGCAGGCAAGCAACTGCTTTGTAATGTCCTCTGTCTCCGCAAGCGGCACAAGCGGGGACTCAAACAGTGCGGAGCCGCCGCCGGAGATGAGAAACAGCACACAGTCCTTCGACGACAGATGATCCGTCAGCGCCAGCGCAGTCTGCGCCGCGCGCACGCTGTTTTCGTCAGGTATTGGGTGCCCAGCCTCGAGGATCTGCAGGTCACCGATCGCACCCTGACTGTGCCCATATTTTGTTATGACTGCGCCGGAAGAGATTTTCTGACCAAGAGCCTGATATGCAGCGTTTGCCATTGACCACGCGGCCTTGCCGATGGCAATGAGGACAACGTGCCCGGTGCAGGAGAAGCCTGTAAGCGCACGCTGGACGGCGGCATCCGGCTGGACAGCGCGGATTGCACTGGTGATGATCTGATTGGCGGTATCTCGAAGCGTCATAGTGGATATTCCTTTCAGACAAAATTATGCGTGTGTGGATTGGCGGATGACAAGCTCACTTTTTAGCACAAGCTTTCTCACCGGCATCTGCGGGAAGCGGATGCGGTCAAGCAGAATTTCAATGCCGTTGAGACCAATCGCATATAACGGCTGGGCCATGGTCGTGAGCGGGATGCGCAGATAGCGCGCCAGGTCGATGCCGTCATAGCCGATCAGCTGGACAGCCGATGGAATCTTTATGCCTGCCTCCAACAGAGCGTCCATCGCGCCGATGGCGACAGTATCGCAGCCACAGACAAGTGCATCAAAGCGCTTGCACTGCGTCAGAAGCTGTTTGGCAGCGTCATAGCCCGCCTCTACGAACGGTGTGACGGCGTGGAACTGCTCCGGGGAGATGGGAATTTTGAAATCGGAGAACGCCTGACGATAGCCCATTTCGCGCTCTTGACTGCTCTGGGAATTGGAGAGCGAAAGAATCTGAAAGCTGCGGCAGCCCTCACTAACTAGATGGGCGATGCTTTGGTAACCGCCGAGATAGTTGTCGTTGATCACGGTGTCGATTTCGGAATGGTCGTTTTTGCGCATCAAAAAGATAAACGGAATGCCAAAGTTTTTCAAAAATGCGATATGCTCATCGGTGTAGAGTGTGGGTGCGACCAGGATCAGACCATCGATCTGTTTGCTCAGCAGCGTGCGGATGGCTTGAAGCTCACGCTCGGGCTGATGGTCGGTGTTTGCAATGATAACGCTGTATCCATGATTGGTCGCGCCGTCCTGAATGCCGCGAAGGACCTTGGAAAGGACCATTTCGGATGTGTCAGACAGCACAACGCCAATGGTTTTCGTCTCGTCCACGCGCAGGCTCTTTGCGATCAGATTCGGCGCGTAGTTCATGCGTTCGGCAATATCGCGGATCTCCTTGCGGCGCTCCTCAGAAACGCCGGGCTTTCCGTTGAGCGCTTTGGATACGGTCATGGCGGATACGCCGGCCGCTTGCGCAATGTCTTTCAGCGTGGGCTTCGGCATAGAAGGACCTCCTGATAAAATTGGTGGTCGGACTTGGAATAAGGTCACATCACAAATTATCGTTAACTCAAAAACAAGCCAAGACATGTATCCATATTATAAGCGCCAACCCGGATGGAGTCAAGTAAATAGACGGATTTTCTTCATGCAATTTCGGAATAAATGCTGAAAACCAGAGATACTGATATGAGAAAGTAAAAAAATCCGGCATGTTTTGTGAAAAAACAAGTTGACAGTCGCCTAATACTATGTTATAATTTTCATGCAGTTAACGATAACTTATTTGAGAAGAGCAGGAGCGTTAAAGGCGATAGATAAGAAGCTGAATGGTGTTTCTTCCCTTTCAGGCGACGAAGGCTGTTGGGTGATACACTGCGCTGAAAATGACGACATCGTCAAACCGGATCTTGACCGGCTGGGCATCTCTGGGAAGCTATCTCTCCAGTAAATAATCAAATCGCGGGATATAAAGGGTTCTCTGAACCAATAGAGTTTGCCCTAACAGAAAGGCGCATTGAAGTATGTATAAAGCTGGATTTATCAGTCGTTGCATCATGGGCAGATGACTGTGGGCAGCGCGGCCACAACGCAATTCTCAAGTACTATGGAAGGATTACCGGCGTAGAAGTACGCAAGTAATACAGACAGACAAATTTCCCTCCGAAAAACCCGATGTGCACCGCACATCGGGTTTTTCATGCTGTAAATGCAATTTGCGCTTTTGATCCTGGCATCCACCGCCGCATCCATAATTGTACCTCTGGAAACCCTCCGCAAAGCTGGTATTGCATCCTCCCTAAAACATAACAACTATATAACAATATATTATCACACGCCGTCGATCTGCCTATGTCAATTCTCGTAGACAGGCTGCGCAAAAAAGGCAGCCCATCCGAAAATGGGCTGCCTGATCCAAAAATGCGTTACCGCGCCGCTATATGCGCCAGCAAAAAGCCATAGATTTCAGTGGCGGAGGGCGGACAGCCCTTGAGACTGCAGGCAAAGCCCTGTGTGCAGCTTCCGATGCCGAGAGCGCCGGTTTTTCTGCGGTACTGCTGACCGATACAGATCTTTTCATCAAAGGTCAGGCGACCATAATCTGCCTCCAGCTTGTTGAGTGCGTACAGGAGCGAGCCATAGCAGGCGCTGCACGCTGCATCCGCACAGATATACCGTCCCAGCGCCTGCACGCGGCGCGACGGCCGCTGATCTGTGACTGCCTGCGCCGGTTCGTTGAGCGCGGTGATCGTTGCGGCAGAAAGATCCGTGCTGCCGACACCGAGTGCCTCTGCCATCGGGATGTAGGGGACGTCTTGCGGCTGATACCCCATGGCTCGGCAGACGAAGCTATCGCAGAGCACCGGGTCTTTGCAAGCGAAGATCCGATCCATCTCGACCGGGTTGCCGCCCTCCTCAAAGTCCAGGTCGCCACAGATGTTGTCAACTAGAATAAGATCCCAGTGGATCAGTGCGTTCAGATGTGCGATCGGCGCGTGCAGACCGAGCGCGTGGAAGCGGCGCTTTTCTGAGTTGGGGATCAGCCCCTTCGCATTTTTCAGTGCGCAGGTAATGAGCGTCTGCCCGTGACCCTTCAAAACTGGCATGTTGATCAAAAAACCGGGGCGCTTGACCTCGTTGCAGACCTTGATCTGCATACCTTTTGCGTCATGGCTGGCGGAGGAATCCTTCTGCAGGTCAATGAACGGGACATGGTACTGCCGACAGACATCCAGCAGGCCACTCGTCTGAGCGGCCTCCGAGGTCCGGCTGCCGACCCAGGAGCCTTCGATGACGCGCAGATCCCGGAAGCCGTTTTCCTGCAGGTATTCCAGCACGCCCGCCACCAGCTCCGGGTGCGTCGTCGCGCCGCGGGAAGCAGGCGCGCCGATCACAAGATTTGGCTTCAGCGCGACCGGGGTCTCCCGGCTGCCGATCTCCTCAGCTAGCCCGGCAGCCTGCAGCAGAGTCTTTGTCATCTGCTTATAGTTTTTGCCGTGAATTAGAAGAATTTCCTGTTGCTGCATCTGTTCAGCATTCCTTTCTGCATCGGGAGCGGCTGATTGAAAGAGCGAGGCTTAACGCGATCAGCGTGTATACGCTGACATTTTTCTGATCGCTTCGACTAAATGTGCAGTCGTTAATCCCTGATACGCAAGCACGTCTTGGTAGCTGTGCGCGCTGCATCCAAAATGGTCATTTACGCCGACAAGCTCCATAGGCTTGGGTTGACTGCGGAGCGCCTCTGCGATCGCACCTCCAAGACCGCCGATGATGTTGTGTTCTTCTGCGGTAACAACAGCGCGGCAGCCCTCGGACAGACGGATGACAGCCTGCTGATCCAGCGGTTTGATGCACGGCACGTTGATAACGCGAACGGAAATACTGTCTTTTACAACCTCCGCTGCCTCCAGCGCCAGATGGACCATATACCCGCAGGCAAAGACCGCAATATCGTTGCCTTCGCGCAGTTGATACGGCATACCGATTTCAAATGGACGATCTGCGGGCGTGCTGTTTTCATAATCGTTGCGGTTCAGACGCATATAGCATGGTCCATGAAACGCAGCGATGGCGCGGGTCGCCTGTACAGCTTCGTTGGCATCGGCAGGACAAAGAACCGTCATGTTCGGGATGGCACGAAAAATAGCGAGATCTTCGATGCACTGATGTGTCGCACCATCGCCAAAATCAGACAGACCGGAGGATGAGCCAACGATCTTGACATTCAGCTTGCCGATGGCGATCGTCTGGCGAATCTGGTCAAAGGCCCGACCGCCGGCAAAGACAGCAAAGGAATTCGTAAATGGGATCTTACCGGTCTGCGCAAGCCCGGCTGCAACTGATGTCATGTTGGCTTCCGCAATTCCCATTTCAAAATGGCGTTCCGGGAACACTTCCCGGAAGTATTTTCCCATAGTTGAACCGCTTAGGTCAGCATCCAATACAACAATGTTTGAATCCTGCCCGCCGAGTGAAACCAGTGTACGACCGTATGCCTGCCGTTGATTTGTATATTCCATTGTTATGCTCCTTTCGCGCCGGACAGCTCCTGAAGAGCCTTCTGATAAAGCTCCTCCGTTAAGACACCATTGTGGAAAGACACGTTGTTTTCCGCAAAGCTGATACCTTTTCCTTTGATCGTATGCGCCAAAAGAACGCAAGGCTTCCCGCCTGTTTTGCCGGCCTCATCAAGCGCGGCGACCACCTGATCCATATTATTTCCATCTAATTCAATGACCTGCCAGCCAAAAGCGCGCCATTTATCCGATAGCGGATCAGAATTCATTCTGGTATCAACGCTGCCGGTCGCTTGCAAGCCGTTCTGGTCAACAATAGCGACTAAATTGTCTGCATGGAAATGACTGGCGGCCATCGCAGCCTCCCAAATCTGACCCTCTGCTAATTCTCCGTCGCCGCACAGAACATAAACCTTACTGGATAGCCCGTCCATCCGAAGACCAAGCGCCATGCCGAGACCAATGGACAGACCCTGCCCCAAAGAACCCGTTCCGGCTTCGATGCCGGGCGTTTTCAAAAAATCAGGATGACCTTGCAAATGGAAGCCGATCTGTTTTGTGTGCGTCAGATCTTCGATTGGAAAATACCCGCTTTCGGCCAACGCAGCATATTGGAGGATCGCTACATGCCCTTTGCTCAGCAGGAAGCGATCACGATCCGGCATTTGCGGATTTTTCGGGTCATGCTTCATCTTGTAAAAGTATAAGGCAGCCACAAGCTCTGCACTGGAGCATGACCCGCCAACATGACCTGCAACGCCAACGCCAATGCTGATAATGACATCGCGGCGAAGCGTGTTTGCTTTTTCCTTCAGACGCGCGATGGAAGCAGAATTGATTGACATAAATACCTCCTATAACGGTATAGAATCCAGTTTTTCGTGACCTTGCTGATTCAGGGAACGTAATAAATTCAGTGCGAGCGGTGCAGCCGCGGCGAAGTGGTTCGTATAGGCTTCGCAACTGATGCGCCCATCATAACCGATTTGCTGCAGTGCCTGCATAAAAGGCTGGTAGCGCGCTTCATCCGCATGGAGCGGATATACCCGACCATTCGGATTGGCAAAGTGAACGTGAGCCAGATATTGCGGACCGAGCTCAAGTAAGACGTTCGGGGATTCCTGCTCGATAGTCATGTGATAAAAATCGATCAGGACACGCACGGAAGGACTGCTGACATCCGCAGCCAGATGACATCCTTCACGAAAGGTATTGATCAGATTACATTCTGCTTTTCGCAGGGGTTCAATTGCAATGGTGATCCCCTTTTCCTGCGCGATCGGCGCAAGCTGGCGCAGAAGCTCTGCGACCTGCTCATATCCGGATCCCAGAGAAAAGCCGTCAGGAACCTGCTTTGCCCCGCCGCTGCCGAATACAACAACTGAGACGCCGAGGTCCGCCGCGCGCGTGAGCGCGGCGCGAGCGTAGCGTACAGCCTCTGCTGTTGCAGCGTCCGGCCCGGTCAAGCGCAGTGTTTTCGGAAAAAAGTTGTTGCAGACCTGACAGGAGATGGATGACTGTTGCAGCATACTGCGAAGCTGTTCATAGTCAGATGCTGAAAGCGCCATCATTTCCGCCAGAGGCAGCTCTACAT
>CAKUAM010000076.1 GCA_934636305.1 uncultured Oscillospiraceae bacterium | reverse complement strand
TGTACGGCAGCAGATTATCGGTCAGCAGCGTCTCGATGGGGATGTTGGAATACTGGCTGTCGCCGCCGCAGTACTGATAGGAATAGCCGGGAGCCATCTGGGAGCCCTTGTAGAAGTGCGCCGGCTGAATGGCAAAGCCCTGGCCTGCCTTATATTTGTTCTTCCAGTTCTCACCGACCTCGGTGATAACGCCGCAGAACTCATGGCCCACGATCGTCGGATGCTCAGCAACATCATTGGGAACGCGCTTGTGCTCCGCACCCTCCACAGCAGCCTTGTAGGTGCTCATGCAGATCGAGTCGGAAATAATCTTGACCTGAACGTCGTCTGGACCGACCTTCGGAAGCTCGATCTCCTCCAGACGCAGATCCATTTTACCATGGATGCGAACAGCTTTCGTTTTCATAGGATCAATTCCTTTCTGTAAAAAATGCTACTGACGAAAAATCAGCCACCAAACATGGGATTGTGTTGGTTTGTATTGATTTCACCTTATTGTACTGCATGAACCGCAAGGTGTCAACGATAAATCCCGATTTTTGATGCCTGATTGCGTTGTTTTTTGTGGGAGGATCTTTGGTGTTGCTTCTGCTTGCGTTCCCTTGCGCCAGATTTTTCCGTCCGTCTGCGCATGAAATGGCAGCACCTGCAGAAAATAACCGGTGAAATCACACACAAAGGAAGGTTCTTTTATGAAGGGTTTTGCCATGCTGAAAATCGGCCAGGTTGGCTGGATTGAGAAGCCCCGTCCCGTCTGCGGGCCGCTTGACGCCGTCTGCCGTCCTCTCGCGGTTGCGATGTGTACCTCAGACGTCCACACAGTCTGGGAGGGCTCGGTCGGCGACCGCCGGGATATGATTCTTGGCCATGAATGCTGCGCGGAGGTTGTGGAGGTTGGCGGTCTGGTCCGCGATTTTGCCCCGGGCGACCGTGTGCTTGTCCCCGCTATCACGCCGGATTGGAGCTCTCTGGAGGCACAGGCCGGATACGCCATGCACTCCGGCGGCATGCTGGCCGGATGGAAATTTTCAAATGTGAAGGACGGCGTGTTTGCAGAGTATTTTCATGTCAATGACGCAGACGGAAATCTTGCCCGCCTGCCGCAGGGCATGACCCCGGCACAGGCATGCATGCTCTCGGATATGGTGCCGACCGGACTGCATGGCGCGGAGCTGGCAGATGTGCAGTACGGCGATACCGTGCTTGTCGTCGGAATCGGCCCCGTCGGGCTCATGTCTGTGGCTGGTGCCGCGCTGCGCGGGGCAGCGCGCATTCTTGCGGTCGGCACGCGGCCTGTCTGCATGGAGGCTGCGCGGCAGTACGGCGCGTCCGATCTCATCAGCTACAAGGATGGCCCGATTGACAAGCAGGTTCTTGCGCTTACGCATGGCCGCGGTGTGGACTGTGCCATCGTCGCCGGCGGCGACGCCGACACCTTTATCCCGGTTGTGCGTGCGCTGCGGCCCGGCGGCCGGATCGGCTCGGTCAATTATCTCGGCAGCGGAGAGTATGTAAAGCTGCCGCGCGTGGAATGGGGTGTCGGCATGGGGCACAAGCAGATCAACGGTGGCCTGATGCCGGGCGGACGGCTGCGGATGGAAAAGCTGGGAGCGCTCGTCGCGTCCGGGCGGCTGGATGTGCGGCCGCTCATCACGCATGTTTTTCACGGCTGGGCACATATTCCCGCTGCTCTGGAGCTGATGAAGGAGAAACCAAGAGATCTGATCAAGCCAGTCGTCGAGCTTATGTAAAACCCATGTCGGACACGCTACCTGTCTGATATTCTCAGCATGTTCTTTTTGCTTCTCCAAACGATGAGAAACGTTTCATCCTTTCTTTCTCGCTTCTCCGAGAAAGAAAGGATGGCAAAGAAAGAGGAGCCTGAGGGGATTTCGAATTTCCCCTCAGACATCGTCGGAATCAAAGCTTCCGAAACGAAGCCTTACGGAGCAAGGCTTCTTATTCTGGCGCTTTGTTCCTCCTCTTGCGATGCAGACCGCAGGCTGGGTCTGCATCGCAGAAACCGCTTCAGTTTTCTTGGATCTTTCCCGCGTTGCCTGACAGACCAATGCGAATCCGTACTGCCCAGTAGATTTTATCTGCAGTACGGATTTTCTGCACCTATGAAACCGCAACTGCTGTCAGATTTGATACCGATATGACGGGCGGCGCGTAGTGAGATCCGGTGAGGTGTGTTGGTGCGATATGAGTACTGCCAAATCTGTTTGTTTCCTAAATTCAGAGGCAGTATGCACCTAACGCGTCCAAGCGCCCCTTTTCTCCCCATCTTTTCCGGCAAGGCGGAAAAGATGGGGCCGCCGGACGCATTTCAAAGAACCACCCAGCGACATAGTCGCTGGGTGGAAAGGAAGAAGCGGACACAGAGGATAAGAGGCGTCGTTTACGGCGGCTCGTTCTGGCGTGGCCGTTTCTGACATGCTGCCGGAGGCGATTATTTTATGACTGAAACGTCAGTATCTCTGCTTTCAGCACGGGGCTCCATGCATCGTCCAGTGCAAATACCTTCCATGTATCGCTCTCGCCGGCAAGGCTTTCCGGCACCTCGCACACAATTCTCTGTGAAGCTCCATCTGTCTGCAGTATCCCGGTCACGCTGCAGACCATCCGTCCATGCTCATAGGCCGACAGGACAATCCGCTTGACCGTTTCAGGGATCGTCTGCGCCGCCGGAATACAGATCTTCATCGACGAGGCATCACATATCACCGTCGCCGGCTGATAGAGCAGCTGTTCCCAGACAGCAGACAACATGCAGAAGCTGCTATCTTCTGGAATCCTGTACCTCTCCCGATATATGGACTTGCCTCCCCATTCCTGCCAGCCAAGAAAACGATATCCTTGCTTCTGTAGGGATGGAAGTATAATCTCTGTCCCAGGTACACCGGCAAACATATTCGTCGTATCACTCAGTTCATCATATAGCGTAACCAACTTATCGTCTTTCCCTGCCCACTGGGCATAAATCGTTATCCATTTGTCACCGATCTCTGGAGCCACGGATTCCATATCATAAAATATCCCCATTCCGTCCAGTTCAGTATTCCAGCCAAACAGCGTCTTACCCGTTAATGACTTTGCACTAAATTCCGGAAACGGCAGCTCTGTACATACCGCAAACCGGCTGCCATCTGCAAACTGTTCATTCCCAGCGCAAAACAAGATTCCTGTTTCCGCATCCATATACGGCATGTAAGCTGCATTCTCTGTTAGTGTTACATGTTCCCCAGGCAAAACATCCACCCCACCGCCGCTCACACATCTCCAGTACAGATTTTCTGTCCCCTCGAGCGTAGATTCCGGCAGCTCCGGCACTTCAAACTCTGCAGATGTATCCACAATTCTATACATATTTCTTGTGTTTTTATTCCAATCATAGCTATAAAATACTGCCGCGACATCCACGCCAGTTTCCAGCCATTCGATTCGTACGTGCACGTCAGAGCCGTTAAAGGACACGCACATTGGATTCTCAAAATCTATACCGACGCCGCTTGCCTCCAACACTGTAATCCTTTCCTCAACGGCCTTCGACTTTTTAAAAAGGCCACGAAGGTCATATTTCTTTCCAGCCACAAGCTGTCGTGTCACTGTCTGTTCTCCATCGTCTGTCAGCCCGCCATTTCCGTCTATCACGACTGTACAGGTCTTTTCAATATCCGTTTCCTCCGCCGCAATGGGCACAACCGCCATCCCCACCAGCAAACTCATCGTCATGCACAGACATACCAGCCATTTCCGAACACGCCCCATGATGCTTCCTCCCATTTTATTGTCTTTCAAGCATTTAATGCCTTATTTCCAATATAACACCATTTCGACCGTTTTCAACATTTTTTTACAGTATTTCCGTTATTTTTTATTAAAACTATTTTTTGCATTTTATTTCATTGGTTATTGTGGACAATTTCTTGGGATATGGTATAATTGCTTCAAATCAACAGACGGGAGATGCCCTATGTGCTGCCACACCTACACACCCAGACAGCGTTCTGCGTGTTTCTCTGCGCAGATCACAAATATTTATCTCGCCCTCATGCTCACAGGCTTTCTGCTTTACCCGGGTACACAGGGATACGCGCACATCACCGCCGCAAAATCACGCATGTTCCTGGCGCTTGGACTTGGATACTGCACTGTCTGCGCGGGATTTTATCTGCGGCGGCTGTTTTCCGGTCTATATAAAGCGCTGACCCTGCCGGCTCTCCTGCGCCGGCTCGGCGCCGCACGGCTGTGCATGCTCGGCTATCTGGTATGCAGTCTGATTTCCACGCTGTTCTCCCCCTACCGCACACAGGCATGGCTGGGCGGCAGCCGCCGCGAAGGGATGCTGACAATCGCGGTTTACACCGCCATATTTCTGCTTGTCAGCCTGACCGCACAGCCCGGGCGTTGGCTTCTGGACGTATTGGGGGCCTCTATGACCGCATTCTGCGCCATCTGTATTCTGCAGCTTGCAGGCCGCAATCCCCTGTCCCTCTACCCGGCTGGCCTGAATTACTATGACTCCGGCACGGCCTACGCCGGTGCCTTCCTCGGCCCGACCGGCAATGCCGGGCTGACCGCCGCCGTTCTTTGCATGGCCGTGCCGGTTTTCTTTCTTGCCGCGGCTCGGCTCCGGCGCTGGCGGCTGCTTGTGCCGGGCGCTTTGTGTGCGGGCGTGCTGGCATGGATGGGCGTTGCTGCGGGGATCGTCGGAACACTGGGCAGCTTCTGGCTCTGCTCTTTGGCGCAGCTTCCCTCCCGGCGCGCCCGTCGGATGTTTTGCGGATGCAGCGCCGCTTTGCTGGCCGGCGCGCTGCTAGCTGTTTTCTTGCTGCCGCAGCTGCCCGGGACGCTGGGTGAGGTGCAGCAGCTGCTGCATGGGACGATCCAGGACAGCTTTGGCTCTGGCCGTATCTTCATCTGGCGGAATATCTGGCCGGTCATCTGGGACCGTCCGCTGTTTGGCGGCGGGCCAGATACGCTCGCGCTGCGCGTACAGGCACAATTTGAGCGCTTTGACGCAGCATCCAACGTACTTTACCGTACAAGCATTGATGCCGCACACAATGAATATCTGAACATCTGGGTCAATCAGGGGCTTTTCGCATTGCTCTGCTGGCTGGGCGCACTGGGCATATCGGCAGTCCGCTTCTTTCAGCGCAGCCAAAGACCCGCCGTGCTGCTTGGCTGCAGCGCAGTGACGGCCTATGCCATCCAGGCGCTGTTTGGGATTTCCATGTGCATGAGCACGCCATTCTTCCTGCTGGCATGGGCAATTGCGCTGCACGAAAGTTAATGCTGCAAGATTAAATTTAACTCCTTTATAATTGCCCTCAAGCGGACTGGACGGAAAGAGAACTTTGCTTTTATAGGAACGATGTTTTTCAGCATTTTCTTTTTTTCCTCTCCAAAAAAGAAAATGTTGCAATCATGCTCTCCCCTCCACGGTGCACTGCCCCGTGGTTTTTCTTTTTAAAAACTTTACAATTCGTTCATTGACTTTTCGTCTCTCTGTATGTACTATTTGTTTCAATATTGAATTATCCAGTATTGGAGGGATGACCATGGACAGATCCATTCCCACCGCAGCCGATCTCTTTTCCAACACACGGCGATTCCATGATGCCTATCACACCATCATGCGCCCGCTGTGCATTGAGGCGCAGCTGCCGCCGATGGCCATTGACATTCTGATGTTTCTGGCCAACAACCCAGGACTCGATACCGCTTCGGACGTCTGCCGCTGCCGCGGGCTCAAGCCCGGAATCGTGTCGTTCCACGTCGACAGGCTCGTCTCTGACGGTCTGCTCGAGCGAAAGAGCGTTACAGGGGATCGCCGAAAAACCTCGCTCGTGCTGACACCGAAGGCCGATTGGATCATCAAAAAGGGTCATAGCCTGCAGCAACAGTTTTCACAGGAGCTCACGCGCGGCCTCAGTGAGGCCGATCTGGCCCATCTGAAAGCATGCATTGCGGTCTTTGACCGCAACATTGACCGCATCCGCTCTGGCGCGCAGCCGGAAGAACAACAAACGGAGGAACCCAAATGATAAAACTACTCAAAAGAATGCGCAAGCGCGAGGCGATGATGGCCATCATCTGCGCGCTGCTTGTGCTGGCGCAGGTCTACTTTGACCTGCGGCTGCCGGATTACATGACGCAGCTGACCACACTCATCAAAACGCCCGGCAGCCAGACTGCCGATATCATTTCCGTCGGCGGGCAGATGCTGCTTTGCACGCTGGCCAGCGCCGTGTTGGCTGTAGCCTGCGGCTACCTTGCCGCAAAAAGCGCCTCCGGCTTCAGCTTTTCTGTTCGTGAGGAGCTGTTCCACCACGTGATGAGTGTCGGCAGCGAGGAAATGCAATCGTTCTCCGTGCCAAGCCTCATCACCCGCACGACCAATGACATCACCCAGATCCAGATGATTCTCGCCATGGGCCTGCAGATGCTGATCAAGGCTCCGGTTATGGCAATCTGGGCCGTCATCAAGATTCTCGGCAAGAGCTGGGAGCTGTCGCTCGTTACCGCGGTATTTGTTATAATTCTCTGCACAACGGTTCTGCTCGTCATGACCAGATGTCTGCCCCGGTTCCGCCTGGTGCAGAAAATGACAGACCAGATCAACCGCGTTGCACGGGAGAATCTCACCGGCATCAATGTCGTGCATGCCTTCAATGCCGAGAACTATCAGAACGACAAATTTGACAAGCCCAGCAAAAAAATGATGGATCTGCAGCTCAAGAACCAGCGCCTGTTCGCCATGCTGCAGCCGGTCATGGGCCTGAGCATGAACGGTCTCTCGCTCGCCATCTACTGGGTCGGCGCTGCGCTGGTCAATGCAATTTCGCTTGGTGACCCGGCCGCGCGGCTTTCCATGTTCACAAATGTGCTTGTATTCAGCACCTACGCCACGTATGTTGTCATGTCGTTCATGATGCTGGTCATGATTTTCATGCTTGTGCCGCAGGCGCAGGTCTCCGCCGAGCGTATCAATGAGGTTCTGGATACCAGGCCGCATATCACCGAAGGCCGCATCACAGACGGCAAGCAGACCGGTACGCTCGAATTTCGTGACGTCAGCTTCCGCTATCCGAACGCCGCCAGCAACGAGCTGGAGCACATCAGCTTCAAGGTTGCACGGGGGCAGACGCTCGCCATCATCGGTGCGACCGGCAGTGGCAAAACAACGCTTGTCAGTCTCATTCCGCGCTTTTACGACGCCACAGAGGGCCAGGTGCTCATCGATGGCGTGGACGTGAAGGACTACACATTCGACGCGCTGTATAACAAGCTCGGCTATGTCACGCAGAAGGCCATGCTGTTTGCCGGCAGCGTCCAGAGCAATGTATTCTTTGGCGAAAGCAACCAGCCGGAAAGCGACGACGCGCTTGCGCAGACGCTGCAGCTGTCGCAGGCAGAGGAATTTGTCAGCAAATACCCCGAGGGAGCCAAGCATCCGATTGCGCAGCTTGGCCGCAACGTCTCCGGCGGACAGAAGCAACGGCTTTCCATCGCGCGTGCACTGGCAAGAAAGCCGGAGATCCTCGTCTTTGACGACTCGTTCTCTGCGCTGGACTACCGCACAGACGCAAAGCTGCGCGAAGGACTCGCCAAGTCGCTGCCCGGCACCACAAAGGTCATCGTGGCGCAGCGCATCAGCACCATCCGCCACGCCGACCAGATTCTTGTTCTTGACCGCGGACAGCTGGCCGGAGCCGGCACGCATGACGAACTGATGCAGTCGTGCGCGGTATACCGCGAAATTGCCATGTCGCAGCTGAGTGCGGCAGAGCTGAACGAAGGGAGGAACGCACAATGAGACCCGGTATGATGAAACCCACAGAAAAAACAGATTTGAAGGGTGCCTTGTCCCGCCTGAGCGTATATATGCGCAAAAGCCTTGGCATCATGATCCTGGCGCTTGTGCTTGCTGCGCTCAGTGCGGTCATGACCATCCTCGGCCCGAATTGGATCGGCAAAATCGCGACGCTGATGTCCGACGGTCTGATGACCGGCATTGATCTTGGCGCCGTGGCCAAAATCGGCATCGCTCTTGCCATTATCTATGGTCTGAGCGCGCTGTTTGGCTTCATTCAGCACTATATTATGGCCAGCGTGACGCTCAAAATGTCCTACCGGATGCGCGCAGAGCTCTCGGAGAAGATCAACCGCGTCCCGCAGAAATATTTCAATTTCCACTCGCAGGGCGACATTCTCAGCCGCATCACCAACGATGTTTCCACGCTGCAGCAGGGTCTGACCAATGCCCTGCCCACCATCATCTCCGCGGCCACGCAGTTTGTCGGCTGCCTCATTATGATGTTCGTGACCGAATGGCGTCTGGCGCTTGCCTCGCTGCTCGTTACGCTCATCGGCGTTGCATTGACCGTGCTGATTATGTCCAGGTCGCAGCGCTACTTCACCGCGCGGCAAGAAAGTCTGGGCAAGCTCGGCGGCTATATTGAGGAAATGTACTCCGGCCACGAGGTTGTGCGGATCTCCCGCGCGACACAGGCCGTCAATCAGGAGTTTGACAAGCTCAACAGCGCAGTCTATGACGCCAACTGGCGTTCGCAGTTCCTCTCCGGTGTCATGCAGCCGCTCATGAACATTATCGGCAACATTGCCTATGTCGCCGTCTGTGTGCTGGGCTCTATTCTCGCCATGAACGGCACCATCGACTTTGGCGTCATCGTCTCGTTCATCCTCTATGTGCGCCTGTTCACTTCCCCGCTGACGCAGATCGCGCAGGGCATGACAAACCTGCAGACCGCCTCCGCTTCCGCGCACCGGATTTTCGACTTTCTTGAGAGCGAGGAGCTCTCCGACGAAAACGAAAAAACGCAGACTCTGCTGGAGGTCAAGGGCGCTGTCAGCTTTGAGCATGTCCGCTTCAGCTACCCGGACTCCCCGGACAAGATCATCATCAAGGATTTCTCTGCCGACGTGAAGCCCGGCCAGAAGGTCGCTATTGTCGGCCCGACCGGTGCCGGCAAGACCACCATGGTCAATCTGCTCATGCGCTTCTTTGAGCTCAACAGCGGCTGCATTAAAATCGACGGCGTGCCGACACAGGAGCTCCGCCGTGAGGACGTGCACCGGCTGTTCGGCATGGTGCTGCAGGATACATGGCTGTTTGAGGGCACAGTCCGGGAGAATCTGGTCTATAACATGACCGGGATTACAGACGCGCAGCTTGAGACTGTCTGCCGCGCCTGCGGACTGGACAAATTTGTCCACGCGCTGCCGCAGGGCTTTGACACCGTTCTGTCCGAGAGTACATCGATCTCCGCCGGCCAAAAGCAGCTTCTGACCATTGCGCGCGCCATGCTGCAGAATGCACCAATGCTCATCCTGGACGAGGCCACCAGCTCCGTCGACACGCGCACGGAGCTTCTCATCCAGAAGGCCATGGACAAGCTGACCGAAAACCGCACGAGCTTTGTCATTGCGCATCGTCTCTCGACGATCAAAAACGCGGATCTGATCCTTGTCATGAAGGATGGCGACGTCATTGAAAGCGGCACGCATGACGAGCTGATGCAAAAGGGCGGATTCTACGCTGGGCTGTACAACAGCCAGTTTGAACAAGCATCCTGATGCTCCCGCATACCCAAAAACCACAAAAGCCCGGGCTGTCATTGGACAATGAAGTAGTCAATAGTTAGTAGACACAAAAATTCTTAAGCCGCCAGTTCTGTTCTGTACAGGACTGGTGGTTTTCCT
>CAKUAM010000075.1 GCA_934636305.1 uncultured Oscillospiraceae bacterium | reverse complement strand
TCATGCCCGCATATGAGCTGCATTTCCACATCAGCTGTTTTTAGTGTATCATGTTATGTGATTATATGCCAGAAAAACCTTCACCAAGGTGACATCACCGAAATCCATCGTGTCTGCCAATTCCACCACGGGCGCATGGGGCAGCCGGGCCTTTTGCCCGACTGCCTTTCATTTTATCATAAGTCATTTTCACTTGTCAATCTTTGATCCGCTGCGCCGCCGCATAGGCTGCGCGAAGCGCCATCTCGTACTGGCTGTCGTTCACAAGCAGGAGGATACACTCCCCGCGCCGGCACAGATGGTGCACCGGTGCACCGCTTCCTTCTATGGCCCGCAAAAGCTCCGGTACAGCCGCCGTCGACCGGCAGAGCGCCGCAATCAGGCTCAGATTCTCCCGCAGCGTGCAGCCATCAGCCGCAAGCTCCGCACTTGCCCGCTCCTGCAGCTGCTGCATGCCCGCCTGCATGTCAAAAATCGCCGTCAGGTGGCCGCACACCTCCTGCGTGCAGACCATCCGCAGCCGCTCGCGTACAAACAGCTGCTCCGGGCTGCAGCCCTCCCGCAGCCTGCTGATGCGCAGCATGGCAAGCTGCCGTCTGCCGGCGAAGCAGATCTCCGGCTGCGCCGCCTGCGGCTCCAGCTGCGGCTGGATCAGCGTGCCCGGCAGCTCTGGCTGGAGCGTGCTGCAGATCCGCAGCGCAATCCCCGCCTGCCAGACCGGCGCGACTGCGCTCTCATGCAGCACCTGCAGCCCAACCCGCGAGAGCGTCTGCAGATCCTCATAGCGCAGCTGCCGCACCGGCGACGGCTGCCGGATGATCCGCGGATCCGCCGTCAGGATTCCCGGTACATCCGTCCAGTTTTCATACAGATCCGCGCGCAGCGCCGCAGCTGCAAGCGCTCCGGTCACATCCGAGCCGCCACGCGAGAGCGTGCGGATCGTGCCGTCCGGGTTCACCCCGTAAAAGCCCGGTGTCACAATCTTCCGACCATCGGCCAGGGAACGCAGCGCCGCGTAGGATGCCTCCTGCCGGATCCGCCCGCAAGCATCAAACTGCAGCCAATCCTTTGCGTCCACAAATGTAAAGCCAAGCAGCTCCGCCATCAGAACCGCAGACAGATATTCCCCGCGTGAGACAATCCAGTCGCGCGACGCTCCGGGCGAAAACGCAGCATACATTCCGCTTAAAATCTCGTCAACCGGCACATTCAGCGCACATCCGTCCCGGATCTCCCGATACCGGTCGGAGATTCTGCGCCACAGATCCCAGCAGCTGACACCGTACTGCAGATGCGCATGGCAGAGATATAGAAGATCCGTGATCTTATGGTCGGCGGTGTGCCGTTTCCCCGCTGCCGACACGACAACCACACGCCGCGCTGGATCCGAAAGCACAAGCTCCCGCACACGCAGAAAGGCTGCACTGTCACACAGCGATGAGCCGCCGAATTTTGTTACCTTCAGCATGGATTTCCCTCCTTCCGGATATGATAGTCTATGCAGCGGTGTCGAATTTTGACCGGAAGCAGCACCGTCAGAATCATTCTCCGCCATCCGATATTTTTTCAAGAAATGTGCACATTTTATGCTTTACATTTCCATATTCGTGTGCTATTCTTAATGCGTGGCGCTATGCGCCGGCCCTCCGCCCCAGTTTCGGGAGATCGCCCGCTTGCAGGCGGGTATTCTGCCTGCCCGATACTTGGACTCTGGGTAATATTTTGAAAGGTGGAAACACACTATGATGCGCAAAGAAGAAAAGACTGCTATCATTGAGCAGTACGCTACCCATCCCGGCGATACCGGCTCGCCTGAGGTTCAGATTGCTGTCCTCACCTCCCGGATCAACACCCTGACTGAGCACCTGCGTGAGCACAAGCAGGACAACCACTCCCGCCGCGGCCTTCTCATGATGGTCGGTAAGCGCAGAAGCCTTCTCGACTACCTCGCCAAGAAGGACATCAACCGTTATCGTGCAATCGTTGCAAAGCTCGGCCTGCGTAAGTAAGTCATAAGAAAAGGGGCGGTCGGGCGACCGCCCCTTTTTACACTGCGCAGTCGCATCCACCATCCATCCTTGCGTGGGTCACATTTAGCAGTTGAAAGAGCGCCGGCGCGCCGGCATTGTTTCAAGTGCTAAACCTCCCACGCATAACACCAAATTTCAAGGAGGTTCTTTCATGATTACCCACAAGCAGTATCCGAATCACCACATTTTTGAAACCGAGATCGGCGGCCGTACCTTCACGGTCGAGACCGGCAAGGTCGCAGAGCTCTGCAACGCAGAGGCCATCTGCCGCTACGGCGATACCGTCGTGCTTGTCACGGCTGTCGCCTCTCCCCTGCCGAAGGCTGGCATTGACTACTTCCCTCTGACCATTGAGGTGGAGGAGCGTATGTACGCCGTCGGCCGCATTCCCGGCTCGTTCAACCGCCGCGAGGGCAAGCCCTCTGACCGCGGCGTGCTGATTTCCCGCCTCATCGACCGTCCGATGCGCCCGCTCTTTGACGAAGAGCTTCGCAACGATGTAGTTCTCACCAATACCATCCTTGCGCAGGATTACGACAACCCCGTTGAGATTGTCGCCTCCATCGGCTCCTCCCTGGTTATCGCCTATTCCGACATTCCCTGGAACGGCCCGACCGCGACCACCAATGTCTGCTATCTGGACGGCAAATATATTGTCAACCCCTCTCAGGATCAGCGCAACGCCTGCGAGTGCTTCGTGACCATCGCCTCGACCCACGAGAAGGTCGTCATGATCGAAACCGAGGCCAATGAGGTCAAGGAAGATATCCTCATGGAGTGCATCAAGCTGGCACATGAGACGAACGTAAAGATCGTTGCGTTCATCAACACCATCGTTGATACCATTGGCAAGCCGAAGTTCACATTTGAAAAGGCCGCTGTCAACCATGAAATGCTCGATGATCTGTGCGAGTACGGTCTGGACAAGATTGCCTACGCTCTTGATACCGACGACAAGAACGTCCGCGAGGCCCGCCTGACCGAGGCTGTTGTCGACTTCAAGGAGAAGTTCGGCGAAAAGTACGCGGAGGACTGGGATGTTCAGATCGATGTCTGCCTCTACAAGATGCAGAAGAAGATCGTCAAGAAGTGGCTGCTCGAGGGCAAGCGCGTCGATGGCCGTACTCCGGACGAGATCCGTCCGCTGGACGCCGAGGTCGGCGTTCTGCCGCGTGTGCATGGCTCAGGCCTGTTTACAAGAGGACAGACGCAGGTTCTGTCCGTCTGCACGCTCAATACGCTCTCTGCCGCACAGAAGCTCGACACCATCTATGACGCGACAGAGCGCCGCTATATCCACCACTATAATATGCCGCAGTGGTCCACCGGCGAAGCCCGTGCGAGCCGTTCGACCTCCCGTCGTGAGATCGGCCATGGCGCACTGGCAGAAAAGGCCCTGCTGCCTGTGATCCCGTCCGTTGACGAGTTCCCGTACGCCATCCGCGTGGTCTCCGAGGTTGTCTCCTCCAACGGCTCGACCTCCCAGGCCTCTATCTGCGGCTCGACGCTGGCTCTGATGGACGCAGGCGTACCCATCAAGCGCCCCGTCGCCGGCATTTCCTGCGGCCTCATCTCCGACAAGGAAACCGGCACATGGAGAACGTTCACCGATATTCAGGGCGTGGAGGACTTCCACGGCGAAATGGACTTCAAGGTTGCCGGTACCACAGAGGGCGTCACCGCCATCCAGATGGACCTCAAGAACGACGGTCTGACCATGGAGATCATTGCTGACGCACTGGAGCGCTGCCGCAAGGCAAGACTGGAGATTCTCAATGAGATCATGATCCCCTGCATCGCCAAGCCGCGTGACCATGTCTCTGAGTACGCGCCCAAGATGCTCACCATGAAAATTGACGTTGACAAGATCCGCGAGGTCATCGGCAAGGGCGGCTCCATGATCCAGAAGATCGTGGCCGAATCCGGCGCACAGGTCGACATCGACGACGACGGCACCATCCACATTGCTTCTCCCGATGCCGCATCCTGCGACGCTGCCAAGAAGATGATTGACGATATCTGCTTTGTCCCCGAAGTCGGCAAGCTGTATTACGGCAAGGTCGTCCGCATCCTGCCCATCGGCGCATTCGTCGAGTTGGCTCCCGGCAAGGACGGCATGATCCACATCTCCAAGCTGGAGAACCGCCGCGTGGAAAAGGTTGAAGATGTTCTCAACATCGGCGACATGACCTGGGTCAAGGTTACAGAAATCGATGAGAAGGGCCGTGTCAATCTCTCCCGCAAGGATGCTCTCAAGGAGCTCGCCGCTGCTGCTGACAAGCAATAAGAGTTCAAAGCAAAAATCTCCGGCTTCCTCAGAAACCGGAGATTTTTTATAAGGAAGCTTTCATGAAACAAAACTACAGACTGACCATGATTGCCTGTTTCATCGGCTATATTGCCCAGGCCATCATCAATAACTTTGCGCCGCTGTTGTTCGTAATGTTTGAAACGAGCTACGCCATCCCCTTGTCAAAGATCACGCTGCTCATCACCATCAATTTCCTTGTCCAGTTGTTCGTCGATCTGGCCACGGTCAGTCTTGTCGATCGGATTGGTCAACGTCCTGTCGCTATCTTCGCGCACATTCTCTCCGCAGCCGGGCTGATTCTTCTGACCATCCTGCCGGATCTGCTGCCTGACGCATACACGGGGCTTCTGATTGCCGTGATTATCTATGCCTTCGGCGGCGGCCTCATTGAGGTGCTGCTGAGCCCCATCCTGGAGGCTTGCCCCACCGATAACAAGGAAACCGCAATGAGCCTGCTCCACTCGTTTTACTGCTGGGGCCATGTGGGCGTTGTGCTGCTCTCGACAGTATTCTTTTCTGTCTTCGGCATACAGCGCTGGCGGATCCTGGCGATTGTCTGGGCCCTCGTTCCGCTTGGCAACGCCATTTTATTTGCGAAGGTTCCGCTCTATTCGCTGCAGAGCAGCGACACACCGGGCCTGACGTTCCGGCAGCTGTTCTCCCTGCGGATTTTCTGGCTGATGATGCTCATGATGCTCTGTGCCGGCGCTGCAGAACAGGCTGTCAGCCAGTGGGCCTCCGCCTTTGCCGAGCAGGGACTCGGCGTCAGCAAGACGGTCGGCGATCTGGCCGGACCGATGGCGTTCGCCGTGCTGATGGGCATCTCGCGGCTGATTTTCAGCAAATACGGCGAACGGCTGGATCTGCGCCGGTTCATCCGCTTCAGCTGCGTGCTGTGCCTGCTGGCGTATCTCTGCATTGCGCTGGTGCCCTCGCCGGTCGTCGGTCTGATTGGCTGCGCCGTCTGCGGGTTCTCAGTCGGCATTTTCTGGCCCGGCACCCTCAGCTGCGCTTCGGCGGCCATCCGCGGCGGCGGAACAGCCATGTTCGCGCTGCTGGCGCTGGCCGGGGATCTCGGCTGCTCCGGCGGGCCGACACTGGCAGGGCTCGTCTCCAGTGCATCGGGCAACAATCTGCGCGCCGGCATTCTGGCTGCAATCATTTTCCCGGTTCTGCTTCTGGCTGGCTCCCTTCTTCTGAGCCGCACCGCAAAAAAGGACGCTCTCTGACATAAACGCACCCATACACCGGCCTTCCGGCGTATGGGTGCGTTTTCGTTTACAGCTCTATCGCAGCATCAGCGCCAGCACAATCACCGCCGCGCAGACAGCTGCCGTCACTGCTTCGTAGGTGTAGGCTTCACCGGCGTGGAGCTTGTCCGCAGCCCGGAATACAAACAGCGTCCCGATAAAGGCAGCCAGCACCGCAAGCACAGTCAATAGAAATCCCATGCGCAGCCCTCCTCAGAGCTTTCTGCCGCAATTCGTGCAGAAGGCGGCCTCCGGCGCGACAGGCGCGCCGCAATCCGGGCAGGTTCTCTCTGCTGCAGTGTCCGCAGATGGTTCTGTCGGCGCATGCGCCGGCTGTGCCGGGGCCGATTCCGCCCCGGCAGATTCCGGTTCCGATTCCGGCTGCGCAGCCGTCGGCGCCTCAGGCGGCGTCTGGCCGGGGATCGGAATCACCGGCGGGCGCGGCGCAGTTGGCTGCGCCGGGGCAGCAAGGCGGCCCTGAATCTCCACATAGAACGCCGCATGCAGGATACCGAAAAACACCGGCGCAAAAATATAATACGCGATCATCAGAAGCACCATCAGAAGCCGGAACAGCACGCCAAGATATGGAATTGCTCCCAGCAGCGCCAGAAGCAGCGTCGCCGCAGCAACGGCAAGCACAGGAAGCACGTCGGCCCAGAACATCTTGCTCTTGTAGCCCATGGTCTCCTTCTTGGAAACAGCGGTCGCCTCCGTGGGCTTCACGTCCCGCCGCGTCATAAGGATATAGGGCACAAAGCGGTATTCATACGTGCGGATCAGCGGGAATGCCTGCAATCCGAGCGCAGCCAAATACAAAACCACCAGCACAAACGGCGATACCGCACCGCTGAGCCCCAACACAATCACCAGAACCATCACCGCAATCGGGATCAGTCCCCACACAAACACCCACAGCTCCCGCCAGGCCATACCGCCCAGCACGTGCCACAGCTGCTCCTTGCCGAACGCAGCAAACAGGTAGAACGTCTTGGGATCCAGGCCTGTGCGGTAGGAATTGAGATAGATCATCTGCATCGACGCCACAAGCAGCAGAGACACCGCAGCTGCAGCTGCCGGAACGCCGATAAACCCGATGCCGGCCACCCAGCACAGCAGCAGCTGCAAAAGCGAAAGCCCCCACAGCTTCAGCGGGCGCTTCATGAGCAGGGAAAACGATTTCCGGTACAGCGAAGAAATCATGGGTCAGCCCTCCCTTTCTTTTTGTTCCTTCATTCTGTTATTTTATTATAAATGATACGCCACAGTCCTGTCAATGCAGCAGAACCGGTATCCTATTCTGATAAGACGCCGATTCTGCGGATTTGTTCCCCCATCAGTTTCCTTCCGGCTGCTCCAAGGCGCAAATCCATATCGGGTCTCCGGCGTCCCCGCGTTTCCGTCTTGCCGGAAACGCATGCAAAAAAGGCGGCCGCAGAATCCTCCGACTCTGTGACCACCCTTTTCGTATTCCCGATGCATCCATCTGCCGGCGCCAGCCGGCAGCATTCCCTGAAAGGACTTATTTCTTTAAAAGTGACTCGCCAGCCTTGTAAATATCTCCCGCGCCGACCGTCAGGATAATATCTCCCGGCTGCGCCGTCTGACGCAGATACTCCGTCACGCTCTGCAGTGACGGACAGTATACCGAGCCCGGGATTTCATTTGCCAGATCCTGCGAGCTGACGCCTGCGGTATTCTGTTCCCGCGCGGCATAAATATCCGTCAGGACCGCCTGGTCAACCGTCCGCAGCTCATCAACAAAATCAGCGAACAGCGCCTTCGTCCGCGAATACGTATGCGGCTGGAATGCACAGATCACACGCTTGTAGCCCATCAGGCCAACCGCCTGCAGCAGCGCATGCAGCTCATTGGGATGGTGCGCATAGTCGTCATAGATATCCGCGCCGTGGAAGCTGCCCTTGTACTCCAGCCTGCGCCCCGCGCCGTGAAAGCTTGCCAGCGCCGCCTTCACATCCTCGCCGGAAATTCCGAACTTCCACGCCACCGCGCATGCTGCCAGCGCATTGACCGCGTTATGCCGTCCGATGACGCCCAGCCGCAGATGCGCATACGGTGCGCCGCCGCAGATTACATCAAACTCACTGAAATCGGCAGAAAAATTCCTGCCGTATACATCATTTGTCTCCGCAAAGCCGAACGTGAGATATTCCATGCCGCGTAAAGCGTCACGGGTATTTTTATCGTCGCCGTTGGCAACAATCAGACCATCCTCCGGCACAAGGGAGGCAAACGCGCGGAACGAATGCTCCACATCCTCCAGATCCCGGAAGAAGTCCAGATGGTCGGCATCCACATCGAGGATGACCGCCACGGTCGGGAAGAAATTCAAGAAGGAATTGCAGTATTCGCAGCTTTCCAGAATGATGGTGTCACCCTTGCCGACGCGGTGCCCCGCACCGAGCAGTGGCAGAAAGCCGCCAATCATAATCGTGGGGTCGCGCTGCGCCTGCATGAAAATATGCGTCAGCATGGAGGTCGTTGTCGTTTTGCCGTGCGTGCCGGCCACACAGATGGCGTTCCGGTACGCCTGCATGATATAGCCCCACGCCTGCGCGCGCTCAAAGATCGGGATGCCCTTGGCACGCGCCGCTGCAATTTCCGGGTTGTCGTTGTGCGCAGCTGCCGTGCGGATCAGACAGTCGGCACCCTCAATATTTTCTGCGCGGTGTCCGATGGATACCGCGATCCCCTTGGCGATCAGCTCGTCCGTCGACACGGACGCATTCATATCCGAACCCGAGATCTCCATTCCCATGCGCCGCAGCACAAGCCCAAGCGGCCGCATTGACACGCCGCCGATGCCAACCAGATGGCAATGCTTGCCCGGCTGCAGATATTGTTCAATGTGAAAGGCGGAAGCTCGTTCCATTCCTGTTCCTCCAAAAATCTAATTGCAAGATTCTGCCGTGCCGCGTATAATGAAGCCTGTATGGCAGATATCAGCATTATATTATATACGGATTGTGCCAATAAAACAAGATGCATTTCCTGCATTGTATGAAAGGATGGGTGTCCATGCGGCCGGACGGAATCATCAGAACGCTGGAGCAGGCAGGCTTTGAGGCCCGGTTTGTCGGCGGCTGCGTGCGCGATACGCTGCTTGGCCGCCCCATCCACGATTGGGACATTGCCACGCAGGCCCTGCCGGAACAGGTCATGCAGCTGTTTGACCACTGCGTGCCCACCGGCATCCGGCATGGCACCATCACCGTATTTCTGGACGGCAGCTGCGCAGAGGTCACAACCTACCGTCTGGACGGTACGTATCATGACAGCCGCCACCCGGACGGCGTACGCTTCGTGCGCAGTCTGGCAGAGGATCTTGCCCGCCGCGATTTTACAATCAACGCCATGGCGATGGACCTGTCCGGCCATATCACAGATCTTTACGGCGGACAGGCCGATCTTACCAGCGGGATCATCCGCTGTGTCGGCGTACCTGCCGCACGCTTTCAGGAGGACGCACTGCGGATGCTGCGCGCCTACCGCTTTGCCGCCCAGCTTGGCTTTCATCTGGAGCCTGAGACACAGGCAGCCATCGGCCGCTGCGTGCCGCTCTGCGCTGCTCTTTCCCGTGAACGCGTGCGGGAAGAATCGGAAAAAGCATTACTATCTGACCAGCCGGCATATTTTGGACGCATGGCGGCGCAAGGTCTGCTCATCGCCTGCGAGCTGTCCGGCACGGTCGACTCCTCGTCTCTTTCCTCCCTCCCAGCGACCCCTGCCGCACGCTGGACCGGTGCAAAGTTTGTTTGCCCATCACTCAGCCCGGCCGCGTTCCGTCTGCCGGCCAGATTGTGCCGCCTGATCGACCTGACTGCCGCCACGTGGCAGGAGCGCCGCAGTGAGTTGCAGTGGAAGCAGCTCATCGCCGCGCACGGCTGGGAAACCGCCCGGCTGCAGGCCGATATGCAGCACTCGGACGCTGTCCGCGCCATCGAAGCCTCCGGCGCGTGCGTCACGCTGCGCCAGCTCGCTGTCCGCGGCGCAGATTTCCCGTGGCTTTCAGGCCGCGACGTGGGGCAGATGCTGTCCCTGCTGCTATCTTATGTGCTGGAGCACCCGCTTGAGAACTCGCATGCGCGCCTTTTGCAGCTGGCCCCCGTCTTGTGGCGCAAGAAATCCGAAATCTGCAGTTGACTTTTCCCTCCGGTATCTGCTATAATACTGGAGCAAACAGACGGAGGCTTAGCTCAGCTGGTTAGAGCGCTTGCTTCACACGCAAGAGGTCGACGGTTCGAGTCCGCCAGTCTCCACC
>CAKUAM010000074.1 GCA_934636305.1 uncultured Oscillospiraceae bacterium | reverse complement strand
GAGATCATCAAGCTGCGTGAGAAGATCGACACCACCTTCATCTATGTCACCCACGACCAGGTCGAGGCTATGACGCTCGGTGATCGCATCGTCATCATGCGTGACGGCTTCATCCAGCAGATCGGCACGCCGCAGGAGGTGTTCAACCATCCGTCGAACCTCTTTGTCGCCGGCTTCATCGGCACGCCGCAGATGAACTTCTTCGACGCGACGCTCAGCAAAAAGGGCGACAAGTTCTATGCGACCGTGCAGGGCAAGGATTTTGAGCTTCCGGCAGACAAGCAGGACGCGCTCAAGAAAATGGACACCATCCCCGCAGAGATCATTGTCGGTGTCCGTCCGGTGCATGTACATCTGGCTGATGACGGCATCGACGCTACCGTTGACGTATCCGAGCTGATGGGTTCCGAGCTCCATCTGCATGTCAACTCCAACGGCAAGGACGTCGTCATCGTTGTCCCGACCACAGACATCGATATCGACACCGTCCACGGCGGGCACAAGGCTGTCAAGTACAGCTTCCGTCCGGAACTGATGCATTTCTTCAATAAGGAAACTGAGAAGAATCTGTTCTAAGCACAAGCCATCCCGGCAGGCTGCGCCTGCCGGGATTTTCTATGTCCAGGTAAAACGGGCAGCCGCACTTCTGCGGCTGCCCGTGATTGTTTTATTTCATTTCTTCGAAATCTGCGTCGACCGCATCATCCGTATAGTCATTATTGGGGTTCTCATAGCTGGCAGAGCCATGATATTCCGCGTTGGGATCCACATGCACACCGACCGCATTCATGATTGCCTCAAGCTGATCTGCCGCTTCATTCATCTGCGCTGCGTCCTTGGATTTGACCGCGCGACGGGCATTTTTGACTGCCTCGGCCACCCGCGCCTTGTCCTCCTTCGTGAGGTTCTTTGCGCTGCTGGCCTGGAACATCAGCTGCTCACAGCGATCCTTGGCTGTCGCCTCCGCCTTGAGCTTGGCATCCTCCGCTGCGTAGCGCTGTGCATCGCGCACCGCGCGGTCAATTTCATCGCGGCTCATGTTCGAGGAGGCCGTGATGGTAATCTGCTGCGCCTTGCCGGTGTCCAGATCCTTTGCTGAAACATTCACAATGCCATTGGCGTCAATGGAGAACGTGACCTCAATCTGCGGCACGCCGCGCGGCGCACGGCGGATCCCCGTCAGCTGAAAGCGCCCCAGCTCCTTGTTCTGGTGCGCCATGGGCCGCTCTCCCTGCAGAACATGGATGTCTACCGAGGACTGATAGCTTGCAGCCGTCGTGAAGATCTGGCTCTTGCGGATCGGCAGCGTTGTGTTGCGCTCAATGATGCGCGTGCACACGCCACCCAGCGTCTCAATACCGAGGCTCAGAGGCGTCACATCGAGAAGCAGCAGCCCCTTGACGCTGCCGGACAGCACCCCCGCCTGCAGGCAGGCGCCCATAGCGACACATTCATCCGGATTGATGCCCTTAAACGGCAGCGTACCGGTCATGGACTGCACCAGATCCTGCACAGCCGGAATCCGGCTGGAGCCGCCGACCATCAGCACCTTGCTGATCTGCGAGATGGAAATGCCGGAATCGTTGATTGCCTGATTGACCGGCTCCCGTGTGGCCTGCACGAGATGATACGTGAGATCATTGAACTTTGCGCGCGTCAGCGGAATTTCCATGTGTACAGGTCCCTGCTTGCTGACCGCAATATACGGCTGTTCCACCGTTGTCTGCGTCATGGACGACAACTCAATCTTTGCCTTTTCCGCTGCCTCGCGCACACGCTGCATGGCAACCGGATCCCGGGAGAGATCAATTCTCGTCTGTTTTTTGAACTCCGAGACAAGATAATCCACAACGCACTGGTCAAAATCGTCGCCGCCAAGATGGTTGTTGCCAGCCGTGGCCAGCACCTCAATCACGCCGGAGGAAATATCCAGAATCGACACATCGAACGTACCGCCGCCAAGATCATAAACCATGATCTTCTGCGCCTGCTCTTTGTCGATGCCATAGGCCAGCGCCGCCGCAGTCGGTTCGTTGATGATCCGCTGGACATTCAGCCCGGCAATTTTTCCTGCGTCCTTGGTTGCCTGGCGCTGCGCGTCGGTAAAGTAGGCCGGGACCGTAATAACCGCGTCCGTCACCGGCTCGCCGAGATAGCTCTCCGCATCCGCCTTGAGCTTCTGCAGGATCATGGCGGAAATCTCCTGCGGGGTATATTTGCGTCCATCGATCGACACCTTATAGTTGGTGCCCATCTGGCGCTTGATTGACGAGATGGTTCTGTCGTGGTTCGTTACAGCCTGCCGCTTGGCAATCTGCCCGACCATGCGCTCTCCATTTTTAGAAAAGGCAACAACCGACGGTGTCGTGCGCCCGCCCTCCGCATTTGGAATGATAACGGGCTCGCCGCCCTCCATCACAGCCACACAGCTGTTGGTTGTGCCAAGGTCAATACCAATGGTTTTCGACATGCGAAATCCTCCTGAAGAAATTACCGCGCGGCGTCAATACCAGCTGAAGCTGGAGCCCGTGGAATCCGTCCCGCTCTGCTGGCCGGACGAAGCCGGCGCGGAGTATGACGAGCCGCTGCTGTCGCTGGAATCATAGCCGTATCCATAGGGATACGAATAATAGTATCGCTGACCGCAGCCGCCAAACAGCGACGCCATCAGCTGAATGAGCAGATAGATGCCGAGCAGCCGCACAAGAAACCCGCCGCGGCGGCGCGTGCGGTGGTACGTCCAGCGATAGCCGCCGTTGTTGTCGTCATCCTCTGTATCCGCTCCCGCATGATAGGTATACCAGCTCTGATACCCGTTGGGATCCTGTCCGTCTTGCTGATCTGTCTGCTGCCACTGGCTGCTCCAGAAACCGAACGGATCATCATATGTCTGCCGGTAGCCCTGCTGATATTGCTGATACTGCTGACGGGCCTGCTGCTGCGCTTGCTGCTGGGCCTGCTGCTGCCGGTATGCCTGCGGATTCTTGATCGCATCATAGGCTGCATTGACCTCGTTCATTTTCTGTGCAGCGGTCGGATCGCCTGGATTCAGATCCGGGTGATATTTCTTTGCCAGACGGCGATAGGCCTGACGGATCTCATCCTCAGATGCATCCGGTGATACGCCAAGTATCTGAAACGGATCTGTTCCCATGCAAATCACTTCCTTTGCCTAAATACATGATCGATTATAACGCCTTTTTCTGCTGTAATTGTAAATCAATTATAAACGTTCTGCGAAAAAAATGCAGATCTTATGCATCAAAAGCCTTTTGATCCGGGGGGTGCGCAGCCAACTGCCGCTAAGGCAGCTGCTTTTGGGCAGCCCTGCAAAACCAGAAAACGCTCCGGGGCAGGTGCCCACGGAGCGTTTTGAATGGGAGCATTATGCATTTGCACGATCCATCAGAATGACCTCAACCGTATAGTAGTTTCCGCTGCGATAGACGGTAAGCGTCACCGTATCCCCGGCAGAGAACTGGTTCTTGACCACGTTCAGCTGATCCATACTGGAAACCTGCGTGTCATTGATGGCTGTGATGATGTCGCCCTCAGAAATGCCCTTGGCCGCGGCGTCGCTCGACGCATAGACGCGTGTGACATAAATCCCCTCCGGCAGCCGGTAATAGATGCGGTAGGTGGCCGGGAGCGTTTCCCCGTCAATGCCGATGGCCGGACGGCCAGAGACATAGCCCTTTTCAATGAGCTCGTCAATGATGGGCTTGGCCGTATCGATGGGAATGGCAAAGCCGATGCCCTCAACACTGGCCGCCGAAGAATAGTAGTTGGACATTTTCATCGTGTTGATGCCGATGACCTGCCCATAGCAGTTAATCAGCGGGCCTCCGGAGTTGCCGTTATTGAGTGCGGCGTTGGTCTGAATGAGTGTCATGGTGCGGTCGTTGACGGTCAGATCGCGGTTGATGGCGGAAATAATGCCATCCGTCATGGTGCCGCGCAGCGTTACGCCCAGCGGGTCGCCGATGGCGACGACAGTATCGCCCACCTGCAGAACGGATGAATCACCGAACTGCGCGGCCTGCAGGCCGCTGGCTTCAATTTTGAGAACAGCCAGATCGCTCGTTTCGTCGCTGCCAATCAGAGAAGCGCTGTATTCCTGATCGTCGTGTGTCAGCACGCTGATGGCCTGTGCCCCCTCGATGACGTGGTGGTTGGTGATGATATAGCCGTCGGCAGACATGATGATGCCGGTGCCGGTCGCCTTGCCGGATTGCGTGGCTGAGATGATGGAAACGACGCTGCTGACAGACTCCCGGTAGATCTCCTGCAGGCTGAGCGCCTGCGCATCGTCAGAGGAAACCGTTGGGACGCTGGCGGGCGACTGCGAAATTTCCAGCTGCGGCAGCTCCTGCGTGGAATCCGCTGCTGCCGGGGCCGCAGCCTGAACCTGCTGGGTCGGTGCCTGCGCTGCATTCTGGGCAGATGACTGCTGGACAGGCTGCGTCTGCTCCGCCTTGCCGATGGTCAGCAGAAATCCGCTGTCCGATCGGTTGAGCGAAACCCCAACATCACGAACCAGATGCACCGTGCCAAGCACCGCGGCAGCCAGCAGCATCACAACCAGAATCGCCGTGATCCAGCGGCCGGTGTGCTTGCGGCGCCGGTCCTCCATTGGGGTTGGCTGCGGGCGCCAGTTATTTGTGGAATTGTCATCATAAAAGCTGTTATTATCAAAGCTCATTCTCAGACACCTGAATCCTTAACCTAAAATCTTATTTTCTATAGTATATCCGGAGAATTTGAACATAGCTTGAACGTTTTGTAAATGTTATCGCACTGTAGGGAGTGTGAAAATGAACTGCGTGATGCCATTTTCACTCGTGGCCCAGATATCGCCGCCATGCGCACCAACAATCGTCTTGGCAATGTAAAGGCCAAGGCCCCAGCCCTCCCGGTCTGCCGACCGTGATTTATCCGCCTTGTGGAACCGGTCAAACAGCAGCGGCAATTCTTCCTTGGCAATCGTCGGACCCGTGTTTTCCACGGTGACGCGCGCCTTGCCGCTGTCGAGCTCGAGCCGCAGCGAAAGCAGGCCGCCATCCGGGCAGAATTTGATGGCGTTGTCAATGAGGTTATAGATCACCTGCGTGATGCTGTCACGCTCTGCGCGGGTCCAGACCGGCTTGTCCGGCAGATCCACGCGCACATCGAGATGCTTGTTGTAAATCTTCTGCTCAAAGGTGATGAGCACATCGCTCATGGCCTCACCGAGGTCAAACCGCGTTTTGCGGCTTTCCTCCACGCCCATGGCCTGCAGCTTGGCAATGTCGAGCATGTTGCGTACAAGCCGCGAGAGCCGGCGGACCTCACTGGAGACAATCTGCATGTAATGCTGCTGCTTTTCCGGTGGAATCGTGCCGTCCAGCATGCCGTCAATATAACCGCCGATGGTCGTCATCGGCGTTTTGAGCTCATGCGAGACGTTGGCGACAAATTCCTGCCGGCGCTGCTCAGATTTTTCAAGTGAATCGGCCATCGCGTTGAAGGCATTGGCCAGATCCAGAATTTCCTCGCTGCTGCTCTTTGGCACCTCGACACGCGTATCAAGCTCTCCCCGGCCAAAGCGGCGGGCTGCATCGGCCACCTTGGCCAGCGGCTGCACCTGCTGGTGGGAGAGGAACGTCGCTGCAACCATGGACAGCACAAGCACAATGATTGCCGTGTAGAAAAACAGGGAGGAGCTGCGCTGCATAAAGTCTGAAACCTGCGACATGTCTGCGGTGACAATGACATAGCCGATGGTTTCGCCGGCGCCGGTGATAATCGGCTGCCCGGCAATGTAGCGCTTATCCGTGTATACACCGGACAAGACAGCCGTGCGGTAGGCGCTGCCGTTTGCGTCAATGTCGGCAATCAGATCGTCGTCAATCTGCTGACCAATATGCGCGCAGGTAAACTCGTCGCAGGAGCACAGCACAATAACACCGTCCCCATCACAGATCAGTGCCTCAGCCTCGCCAACATCAGAGAACAGAGACAGGCTCAGCCGGAAATCCCAGTTGCTTTCCAGCTCACCTGTAGAGTTATACGCCTCCGCCAGGGAGGCAACCGCCTCTGCGTCGGTGCTGAGCGTCTCGCTCTTTTCCTCCTTCAGGTGCCGCAGCATCAAAAAACGGAAGGAAATGCCCGTAAAGATCATGCAGACCAGCAGCAGCACCGCAATCATGGCGAACTGCCGGCTGAACGTTGTTTTCATACTTACAGAACCTCGAACTTATACCCGACGCCCCATACGGTTTTCAGGCTCCATTTGTCAGAAACGCCCTCCAGCTTTTCACGCAGACGCTTGACATGCACATCAACCGTACGGCTGTCGCCGAAATAATCAAAGCCCCAGACCTCGTCGAGCAGCTGGTTGCGGGTGAACACGCGGTTCGGGCTGGAGGCCAGATGGTACAGAAGCTCCATCTCCTTCGGCGGTGTCTCGATCCGCTTGCCGTCGACAATCAGCTCAAACGAATCCAGATCGATAATCAGCTTGTCAAAGACCAGGCGGCGCGGCTTGGCCTTTTCTTCCTCTCCGCCGGCACGGCGCAGAACGGCCTCCACGCGCGCAAGCAGCTCCTTCATTTCAAAGGGCTTGGTCAGATAATCATCTGCGCCCTGCTTGAGCCCCTGCACCTTATCGTTCGTTTCGCCCTTGGCCGTGAGCATGATTACAGGCGTCTGGCTGTCCTGCCGGATTGTGCGCAGTACGCCCCAGCCATCCATGACAGGCAGCATGATATCCAGCAGCACAAGATCCGGCCGGACCTGCCGGAACATGCTGACAGCTTCTCCACCGTCAGCGGCAATCTTTGTGGTGTAGCCCTCTTTTTCCAGATACATCTGTACAAGCTCGGAGATGTTCGGATCATCTTCCACGATCAGAATCGTTTTTGCCATGGGACGGTTCCTCCTTTGTAATACCTTATAAAATTTATATTATACTGTATGGATAGAGGTTTGCGTGAACATTCTGTAAAAACTGGCGCGGCTGCATTTCGTGGTTTGCAATTATGAGAAGGTGTGCTACAATGAAAATATACAAAAATTCGACACACTTTGACAACACAACAGGAGAGTATCTATGGATATAACAGCCAGAATGAACGACCATGCGCTCACAGCGCGCGCGGCAGCCGCTGCAGGCATTGTCGTGCTGAAAAACACAGAAAATGCGCTGCCGCTGGTGCCGCAGCAGCCGGGGCAGCCGCTGCCCATCGCGGTATTCGGGGCATGCCAGCTTGCGACGCCTGCCTTTGCCCAGCGCTACACCCCCTGGCGCGCCATCGGCGTGCTTGACGGTCTGAGCGCATCCGAGCTGGTCCGGCCAGACGCGCTGCTTGCGCGCAAATACCGCACCTGGGTGCTGGAGCATGGGCCACAGAGTGAAATGCCGCTCGGCAGCCTGAATTTCTCCGCGCTCAGGCAGGACTGCGCCGCTGCGGTGATCGTGCTTGGCCGGACGCCGGAGCGGTATGATCCGCATCTGACGGCGGAGGAAACGCAGCTGCTGCAGAAAATTACCGCAGAGTTTGACCGCACAGTTCTCGTGCTGGCAGCGCCCGGATACATGGAACTGAACGAGGCGGCGCTCGGCTGCGGCGCAATTGTGTTCCTTGGCCTTGCCGGGCAGGAAGCCGGCGGGGCGCTGGCCGATGTACTGACCGCAAGGGTGATGCCGTCCGGCCACCTGGCGCACAGCTGGCCGGAAACGCTGGCAGATTTCTCGGACGCCGCCGCGCAGACGGATCACTTCACCGGCTACCGCTATTTTGATTCGTTCGGCACGCCTGTGCGCTATCCGTTCGGCCATGGCCTGGGATATGGCGCACTCACCTTCGGCAGTGTGTCGGCAGGTCTCGATGGCTGCGACGTTACGGTAAGCGCAGAGCTGATAAACACCGGTACAGTGTATGCGGCCAGTGAGCTGGTGCAGGTCTACGTGACCCGGCCAGAAGGGGATCTGACGCAGCCGGTCAGCTTCCTGGATTGTTTCCAGAAAAGCCGGCTCCTTGCCCCGGGCGAGAGCCAGACGGTGCAGCTGCGTTTTCCTATTACAGAGATGGCCGTTTACCGGCAGAACGCGCACGCATTCGTCCTGGACGCCGGATATTACGATATCCGCATCGGGACAAGCAGCCGTTCGGCCTATCTGGCCGGCTCGATCCGCCTGACACGCAGCGCTGTGGTGCAGGCGGCGGAGCCGCTGGAGCTCGGCAGCGCACCGGAGCGCACACGCCCGGAGAAGGTCTGCTTCCAGTTTGCCAGTGAGCAGGAGGAGATTGCCGCGGCACACCGCCACGCGATCCGCTTCTCGGATCGGAACCTGCCGCGGCGCAGCCGGAAGAAGGGGCAGAAGTTTACCGGCTGCCGCCCGGATGGCGAGCATCATACGCTGGCCGACGTGCGCGAGGGCCGCTGCAACGTGTTCCACCTGACAGCGGATATGGACGAGGAAAGCCTGCGCCAGCTGGTCTGCGGCTTTGGGGCGCTGCCATCGGCAGTGCCGGGTGCTGCAGGCGCGTCGGCAGAGCTTGAACGCTATGGGATCCCCGCGCTGCAGATTGCTGCGGGCGCGCAGGGGCTGCTTCTCGAACGGGAGATCGCCGACGAGGAAACGGGTGAAATTATCCGCCGGCAGCTGCCGACGGCGTTCCCGGCCCCAAGCCTGCTTGCCTGCTCGTTCGATGTGGACGTGATCCGCTCTGTCGGCCGCGCAGTCGGACTGGAAATGGCAGAATACGGCCTGCAGCTGTGGTATGGCCCGTCTGCCAACGTCATGCGTACCCCTCTGGAAAAGGATTTTTCAGAAAAGTGGTCTGAGGACCCGGTCGTCTGCGGCATTTGCGCGGCGGCACTGGCCGGCGGTGTCTGGCCGTATGGCGCGGCAATCCTGCATGCGGGCGCGCTGCCCGATACCGTCTCGGTGCCGCAGGCCGCGCTGCGGGATGTGTATGCACTGCCGTTTGAGATCGCGGCCGGCGCGAGCCGCGCGGCAAAGCTCCCGGCCTGCGCCATCGGCGGCCAGCAGCTGCATGAGGACAGCCCGCTGCTGCGCGCTTGGCTGCTTGACTGCGGCTATACGGGGATGCTCTACGGCGGCGCGGGGCCGGAGGACCGGCTGCAGCTGGAAAAGGCTGCGCTGCGGATTCTGCGTCTGATCCTGCAGCTTAAACGGGCGTGAACCATCCCGCGGCGGCAATATATTTGTGAAAGACCATTGCATTATTTTTGGGAAACTGCTATAATGGGGCAGACCTGAAGGTCAATTCCAGTGTCAGGCCGGGAATTGTTCCGGTTTGCACGGAAAAATATTATGAAAGAGGTAGATTTCAAATGAAGAAGTATCTTGCACTGCTTCTGGTCCTGGTTATGGTTCTGTCGCTGGCTGCCTGCGCATCCAAGCCGGCTGAGACCACCACGACGGAAACCCCGGCAGCTGACGCCGACACGACCACCGAGCCCGCTGCTGACGAAGAATCCACGGACGAACAGCCCGCTGCTGAGGAGCAGCCTGTTGTGACCGCAGCAGAGTATTCTGTTGCCATGATCACCGACTACGGCGATATCACCGACCAGTCCTTCAACCAGACCACGTATGAGGCCTGCAAGGAATACTGCGAGGCCAACGGTCTGCAGTTCAACTATTTCAAGCCCGCCGGCGACTCCGATGCAGAGCGTGTTGCTATGATCGAATCCGCAATTGACGAGGGCTACAACGTTGTTGTCATGCCTGGCTATGCATTCGCAGGCGCCATCAAGGAAACTGCTGATACATACCCGGATGTCACCTTCATCGCGCTGGACGTCGGTGCCGGCGATCTGGGCGACGACTACACCCTGCCCTCCAACCTCTACTGCGCAGTTTATCA
>CAKUAM010000073.1 GCA_934636305.1 uncultured Oscillospiraceae bacterium | reverse complement strand
TGTTGTCCAATCCTGCTTGGCAGATGCTGATTTTGTAGTTTTCTCAGATTACTGTCTGATCGGCACACGGCATATGGGCGTTTTTTGTATAACTCCAATGATGTCTCTGGCAGGGCATCAGAAAGAGAGCAGTGACCGTGTCGCTGGTTGGTTGCCGGAGCGCTGCCTCCGGCGGCGCGTCAGAAACGGCCACGACAGAACGAGCCGTCGTGGTCGTTTCTGACGCGCCATACTTTCTTTCTCGGAGAAGCAAGAAAGAAAGTATGAATAACGTTCCTTTTGTGAAAGAAAATGCTGAGAAATACCACTTTAAATAATAGCGGGACCCTCTTTCATTATGCACTGTCGGAGATGCCCGGAGACCTAGGCATCAGCTGTCATCCGGCAACGCTGACGCTTTTGATAATAAAAACGCCCGTACGGGCGTTTTTACAGTGTTCGCGTGCAGACCTCACGAACCTTGGCCTGCAGTGATTTCAGATCAGAAAAGGTATCCGGCCGTTTGGACTCGTCGCGCAGCAGCGCGGACGGATGATACAGCGCAGTAAAGAGGATCCCGCCTTTTTCGGTCCATTGGCCATGCTCCCGGGTGATTTTAAAGTCCGGGCGGATCAGGCGCATGGCGGCAATTCTTCCGAGGCAGACGATGATTTTTGGCTGCAGCAGCTTTGTCTGCGCGCGCAGATAGCCGATGCAGGCGTCCTGCTCCGTCTGCATGGGGTCACGGTTCTGCGGCGGGCGGCACTTGACGATGTTTGTGATGTAGCAGTTGTGGCGGCCAAGGTCAATGATAGACAGCATCTCGTCGAGGAATTTACCAGCTGCGCCGACGAACGGCTCGCCCTGCAGATCCTCGTTTTCGCCCGGGCCTTCGCCCACAAACAGCACCTCTGCGTCCCGCGGGCCAACGCCGAATACAACGTTGTGCCGCGTCTGGCACAGCGGGCACTGGCGGCAGACAAGGCAGGCCGACTGCAGAGACTCCCAATTCAGCATGGAGCACCCTCCTTACGCATCAAAATCATCGTCATGATATCTGTAGCCATCATCTTCATAGCTGCGTCTGCGGCGCTCAAGCGTGCGCCGGCGCTTTTCCATCTGCAGACGGCGGATTTTGCGCTTGCGTAGCTGGACCAGCACAAATAGGACGAAAAAAGCTGCCAGCACGAGCAGAATGAATACCACAACCCATTTCCACCAGTTTTTCTGAATATACGCGCCGGTGCCGGTGGCTGCGGAGGAAATTTCAGATTTTGCAACGTCCGTGATGGCAAGCAGCTTCGTCTGCCCAAGCACCTCGCCGCCGTAGCTGACGGTCGCCGTGCCGAGTACATCGCCCTCGCGCACCGGCGCATCCACGCTGTCAGAGATCAGCTCAATTATCGTATCCAGCTGATCCGGGTCATAATCGTTCGGCAGCAGAATTTTGATCTCCTGCTGCGGCGCCACAGCCACAGCCTCCGCGCCTGCGGAGTTATTGATCTTTACCTGCTCCACGGGATACAGGGGAGACATGACGGTCAGGTATGAATAATTATCAAAGCCGTAGTCAAACAGGCGCGCACATTCGGTGAAGCTCTCCATGAGCAGATCGCCGCTGTCCAGAATGGTTGTTGCTGCGCCGCAGACAATGCCGAGAAAATCCATATCGTCGCGCGTAGCCTCGGAAATGACGCAGCGGCCTGCCTGGCTGGTATAGCCGGTCTTGATGCCATGGGCGCCGGGGTAATACAGGTCGTTGGACATGGACTTGTTGATAAGCTGGTTGGTCGTTTTCAGCTTGCGCTCCTTGTTCATGTTTGTTGCGGGAAGAATATACTCGTACGAATCGACAATCTGACGGAAGTTCTCACTTTTGAGTGCAGCCTCCGTGATAAGGGCGAGATCCCGCGCGGTGGTATAGTGACTCTCGTCGTGCAGGCCGTGCGGGTTGGCAAAGTGCGTATTGGTGCAGCCAAGCTCATAAGCGCGCTGGTTCATCATGCGCACAAAATCTGTCACGGAGCCTGCAATGTGCTCGGCAATGACGTTGCAGGCGTCATTACCGGAGACGATCATCATACAGTACAGCATATTTTCCAGCGTCATCTGCTCGCCAACCTGCAGGCCGGAGGTGCTGGAATCTGCGCCAAGGTCAGAAAGGGCAGAGGCCGAAACGGTGACAATATCGGAAAGATTGCCGTTTTCCAGCGCAATGAGACACGTCATGATCTTTGTCAGACTGGCCGGATAGACCCGCTCGTCCGCGTTCTGCTCATAAATGACGCGGTTCGTATTGAGGTCAATGAGGAGCGCGGCCTTGGCGGAAACGGAGAAATTGGTTTTTGCAGATAGAATCTGGTCCTCAGAAACAGAGTCGGGCTCCGGATCCTCGGCAGCTGCATCCGATGCAGCGTCCGCGGTGTCTGTCTGGGCAGCTGCCGGATCGGCAGCTGCTGTCGATGGCGCGGCAGATACCGGCGCATACAGCGCCTGCAGCAGGAGCACGCAGACCAACAGCAAAAGAACGGTGTGTTTTTTCATGCGGTTACACATACTTTTTATCTTCATCGGGATTGTACAGAACCCGCCTTTCATGCTATACTATAGACCAGAATATCTGGATCTGGATATTTCTGCTTGAATTATATATCAAAATAACCGGATAGTCAAATGGAGGGCGGCAGATATGCGCAAAAACGGGCCAATGCTGGCGCTTGCTGCCATCGGCGCTGCGGCGGTTTTGGCTGCATGTGGTCTGTTTTTGGGACGCATTGTTCCGAGAGATGCGCTTACTGTGCGTACGGTGCGCACAGCCCCGCCGGATACGCAGGTGAGCGCCGCACAGACTGCGGCGGCCGGGCCGGACGCGCAGGGAAAGCTCAACCTCAATACGGCCACGCTGCAGGAGCTTCTGGCGCTGCCAGGCGTCGGAGAGAAAACCGCGGCGCGGATCCTGGCTTACCGGGAGGAATATGGCCGGTTCGTGGCGGTGGAGCAGCTGATGGATGTGGACGGAATTGGGGAAAAGCAGCTGGCGCAGCTGCGGGAGCTTGTATATGTGGAGGCGGTTAGATGAAGATTCTTGTTGTGGATGATGAAAAGCTGCTCGTCAAGGGCATTAAGTTCAATCTGGAGAATGATGGCTACGAGGTGGTAACGGGCTGTGACGGCATGGAGGCCGTGGAGCTGGCGGCAAGCGAGCAGCCGGATCTTATTGTACTCGATCTGATGATGCCGCGGCTTGACGGGCTGGAGGCCTGTACAAAAATCCGAGAGTTTTCCCAGATCCCGATTATTATGTTAACTGCAAAGTCGGAGGATATGGACAAGCTGCTTGGCTTTGAGCATGGCGCGGATGATTATCTGACGAAGCCGTTCAACATTCTCGAGCTCAAGGCGCGCATCCGCGCGCTGCTGCGCAGAGCCGGGACGGCCAAAAAGCAGGCGCCGGAGCAGCGGCTCGTCTGCGGGCACATCACGCTCGACCGGGACAGCCGCAGCGCCTACCGCGAGGAGCAGCCGGTTGAGCTGACGGCGAAGGAATTTGACCTGATGGAGCTTCTGATGCGTAATCCCAACCGCGTCTACTCGCGCGAGACGCTGCTGGATGCAATCTGGGGCTATGACAACAGCAGCGAGATCCGCACGGTTGACGTGCATATCCGCCGGCTGCGGGAAAAGCTGGAAAAGACACCGGCGGCGCCGGAGCATATTCTGACCAAGTGGGGAGTGGGGTATTATTTCAAATACTGAAAAGCATATGCGGCTCGTGCCGTCCAGCTCCCAGATCCGCAACGCGCTGGCGTACCTCGCCGTGAGCGTGCTGGTGCTCGTGTTTCTGAATGTCTATTCTGCCACGGCCACACGAAACCTGATGTTCAAGGCCAAGTGCACCAGCGCGCAGGACAAGCTCAATGTCGTCACATCGTCGTTTGCAAGTGTGGATTCCCTGTCCCAGGAGACGGTTGACCAGGTCATATCCGTCATTGGCGATATGAACGTGACGAGGCTTCTTGTGACGGATGCGTCTGGCCGGACGCTGTATGATTCGGTGCCGAGTCAGAACGCGGATGGAAAGCTTGTGCTGCTGCAGGAGATCGTGCAGGCGCTGGGCGGGAACGATGTGTTTCACTGCGTCTACGCCGGCGGCACGCTCAAAAGCTATGCGGCCTCGCCCATTTTGTCACACAACACGGTGATTGGCTGCGTCTATACCATGGAATACGACACCACGCGGGGCGGCATCATTGCAAGCTTGGAGCGGACCATTTTCCGCTGCTCTCTTGTGCTGATCGGCATTATCTTTTTGTTCTCCGTTGTGTTTGCCATGACAGGCTCACGCAGAATGCGGCGCATTCTGACCTCCATGCGCCTTGTGCGTGAGGGCGAATACAGCCACAAGATCCAGATGCGCGGTTCGGACGAGTATGCCACGCTTGCCACGGAGTTCAACAAGCTCACAGACAAGCTGCAGCAGACAGAAATCACCGAGCGTCAGTTTGTCTCCGACGCTTCGCACGAACTCAAGACGCCGCTGGCGTCTATCAAGCTGCTGTCCGATTCCATTCTGCAAAATGAAATGGATGTGGACACCATGCGGGAATTTGTTGCCGATATCGGCGCGGAATCCGACCGCCTGACGCGTATGGCGCAGAAGCTTCTGACGCTCAGCCGTGCATCGAGCGACGACACCGAGGGCGGGGAGCATGAGGTTGTGGACGTCGGGCAGACGCTCTCGCGCGTGTTCCGGATGCTTGTGCCGCTGGCTGACCGGCAGTCGGTGAAGCTCACGGCCAGCGTGGAGAAGGGCTGTACCATTTTATCCTTTGAGGACGATGCGTATCAGATCCTGTTCAATCTCGTGGAAAACGGCATCAAATATAACCGGGAGGATGGCAGCGTCCATGTGCGTGTCTGTCATGACGAGGAAACGGTTGTCATCTGTGTGGAGGACACCGGCACAGGCATCCCGGAGGCCGCGCTTGATTCAATTTTTAATCGCTTTTACCGCGTAGATAAGGCGCGCAGCCGGCAGGCCGGCGGCGCGGGACTGGGGCTTTCCATCGTGCATGAGATGGTCGGGCGCAATTTTGGCACCATCAGCGTGCAGTCAGAGGTCGGCAAGGGCTCGTGCTTCACGGTTGTGTTCCCGAGCTTCGGCTCCGGAGAGGAGGAGACAGATGCATAATTGGCGGCACAAGCTTGGCGGGCTGGCGCTTGCGGTCTGTCTGCTTACCGGGTGCTCACGGATGGCAGGATCCCAGACGACAGCGCGGCAGCTGCAGCTTTATTACTGCTGCGCGCAGGATGTGTGCGACGAGCAGACCGGCGCGCTTGCGGCAGAAGCCGTTTCCATGCAGCAGCTGCAGCCGCAGCGCGTGCTGGAGCGCTATCAGAATGGGCCGGAGGATGCGTCGCTGCGCTTGCCGCTTGCGGATGTGCAGAGCTATGCCGTGCAGTCCGAGACAGACGGCGTGCTGCAGATTGCAGTGCGGACGGCCAAGACGCCGTCCGCCATTGAAAAATCGCTGTTGGCGGCCTGTCTGACGCTTACCATGACGCAGCTTGAGACGGTGGACGCGGTGGAGCTTGTATGGCAGACGGAGAGCGCGGAGGAGCTGGCGGGCCCCTTCACGCCGGATTCCTTTCTGCTCTATGATGCGTCCGCGGAGAGTCCGGAGTATGCCGTGGCGCTGTATTACCCGGATAAGGATGGACTTTTGGCAAAGAAAACGAAGATTCTGTTCTGTACGGACAGCGAACAGTTGCCGCTTCTGGCGCTGCAGGCGCTCATTGCCGAGCCGCTGCCGGTCAATCTGACGCGGCCTGTGCCGGTAGGGACGCAGGTGCTGGATCTGTCGGTATCGGGCGGGACGGCGTCTGTGGTGCTTTCCAGCGAGTTTATGAGCTGTGATGTGTCTGCGCAGCTGGCGCAAAATGCCGTGCGCGCGCTGGCGGCGACGCTCTGCGCGCTGAGCGGCATTGACACGGTGCGGCTGTCGGTCATCGGAGAGACGGGCCTGACGTATTATGATATCTCCCAGCCGATTGTCCCGGAGGAATCCTGGTACGCTGCGTAATCGTAAATGTATGTAAATGAATGAAAGGTTCGAGACTGTCAAAAACTACGAAAAGAAGTTGGGAGACAGAGCAGCAGAGGAAGAGTGAAGGGGAAAAAGAGCCCCCTTCGCGTTCAATCAACCAGTTTTTCGAACTTTTTCAAGGTTCAAAAAACTGTCTCAGCGGGGCGAAAAACTTTTTCGACACGCGGAAGCAGGCGTTCGGAGCCCCGGCAGATACCGGGATCCGAACGCCTGCTTTTGCAGTGTCAGAGGGAAAAATCTGCATCCTTCGGCTCCGGCTTGGACGCGCGGCGGCCGGGGATCCGCTTGAGCGGATCGTAGCGGAACCTGCGGCAGTGATGCTCACACGGAACAACGCCGCAGAACTGACAGATCATGGATGTCTCGTCAATCTTGCCTGCAAACTGACAGTAAAAGCAATAGCGATCAATTTTCTTTCGGAACAGCATGGTATGTAAGCCTCTCTTATCCCTGCAGCGGCGCGGATGCCTCCATCCGGGCTGCACCTGCAATCATGTTCACTGACGCGATCTGGGGTGTATCTGAAAACTCCCAACGCACCCGGACAGCGGGCCTTTTCGCACTGCGCTGCGGCATTTTTTCTTGAAATACGTCAGGATTCCTGCGAAAAAATATCTTGCGCAGCGCGATAATTCCTCGCTGCCGGTCACATCGCCAGTTTTCAGATACACCCTAGTATACACGATGTTCTGCGGAAATGGAACTGTGTAATTTCCGGAAAATCAGGCAAAGTGTGCTGGACATGAGAAGCGAAAGCTGCGCAATGGGGATCTGGCTGCCCGCGGTGGCTGGCACCTGCCAGTGTTGGGGACGGAAAACGGCGCAAAAAAACAGACAAAGGAGAAACGAAACGCCTGCCTGCAGGAGCTTTACCGGAAGGAGCCTCGTGCCACGCAGTCCGCTGTCTGCAGCGACCGCACGGATCTGCGCGTGTACGCACAGCCCGCCGAAGGAAAGAAGCGCCGATGCAAGGCAGAGCTTCGCTGTCAGCGGCAGTGGGCAGCCGGACAGCGCGGCACAGCCGCCGGAGAGCTCCAGCGTACCGAGCAGCAGGGGCGCAAGCGCGGGCGGCAGATACGCGCCCACGGCCAGCTGCAGATACCGGCAGAGGACGCAGAATACACATACGTACATGCAGATCTGAATGGCGCTCATTCCAGCGCGGTGGACAGCCTGGGAAAAGGCCGCGGCGAAGCTCATGGCGGGCTGCCTGGCAGCAGACATGCCTGCGGGGAAGCTGCTCCGACTGCCGGTCAGCCGGCAGACCAAAAGCGCTGACAGCAGCTGGATCAGGTATAAGCATGCCCCAAGCGCGGGACTTTTCAATACGCTGCCGCCCAGAACGCCGAAAATAAAGGATGGGCCTGCCTGATTGCACACAGCGAGCGCCCGCTCCGCGTCTTCGCGGCCAAGCGCGCCCGATTCATAAATGGAGCCGATCAGCTGCGCACCGGCAGGATAGCCGCCGGCGAGCCCGGCCAGAAATGCACTGGCAGCAGGGGCGGGCAGCCGCAGCAGACGGGCAGACGGCTTTGCAAGACGCGTGCTGACACGCGCAGAAAAGCCAAGCAGCACAAAAAGCTGGCTGCAGACAAAAAACGGGAACAGCGACGGCAGAATGACCGTCCCGCACAGCGTCAGTCCCTCCCGCATGGCGGCAGCGGCTGTCTGCGGCAGCATAATCAAGAGGCCAAAACAGACGGTGAGCAGCGCAGCCCCGCCGAACTGGCGTATGGTTTTCAGAAGCATTCCGCATCCCCCCGGCAAAAGCCTATGACAGACAGGAAAGAAATAGTCTGTCCGGCATAGATATAGGGTGTATTTGAAAAGCGGCCGGCGCATCCGAACGGCGGGGCTTTCCCCGCTGGCGGTCACAAGCTCCGGCTTCAGGTATATCCTAGGGTGTATCTGAAAACTGCCAACGCACCAGGACAGCGGGCCTTTTCATGCTGCGCCGCGCCATTTTACCTTGAAATACGTCAGTATTCCTGCAAAAAAATGTCTTGCTCAGCCTGAAAATTCCTCGCTGCCGTTCACATCATCAGTTTTTAGATGCACCCTAGAGCAAAAGTGGAAATGAGGTGCTGCAAATGAACATGCGTTCCATGCTCGCGTCCGTGTCGGCACGCCTGGGGCTGCCGGTGGATATCGCTGCCGGCCTGCCGCGGCTGGAGGTGAATGGGTTCCGGGAATGCTCCATTGACCGGCATACCGGGATTCTGGAATATAACCGGGAAAAAATTGTGGTCGGACTGACCACCGGCCGGCTGACCGTCTGCGGCTGCGGGCTGGAAATCTGCATCATGCACCGGGACAGACTGACGATCACAGGCCGGATTGACAGTCTGAGCTACGCAGAAGGGAGCCGGATGGCATGTGGCGGGTAGTCTGGTTTTTTGCAGGCACGGTGCGCCTGCGGATCCATGCGGCGGCGCCGGAGGCCTGCCTGCAGCGCCTTGCCGCACGGCGCATTGCGTTCCGGTTTGTGCAGAAGCCGGACGAGTTCTGCGTGGAGATTCTGGTCCTGCAGAAGGACGCTGCACGTGCGGAGGCGGCCCTTCGTGCCGGCGGCGCAGAATGCGTCCGGACGGCGCGCCTGGGCTTTGGACGGGTGTTCGGCGGACTCTGGCGGAGGCCGGTACTGCTGATTCTGCTGGTTCTGGCGATAGCTGCGGCGGTGATTGTCCCGAAGTTTGTGTTTTTTTATGAGGTCAGCGGCAATGAAACCGTGCCGGACGCGCAGATCCTGCGGGAGCTGGAGGCACTTGGCGTGCGCTTCGGGACATATGGCCCCTCCATTGACCCGCAGGAGCTGAAAAACCAAATGCTGCTGCGCATTGGAAAGCTGCAGTGGCTCACGGTGCAGCAGAGCGGCATGTGCGCGCGCGTCGTCGTGCGGGAGCGGCTGGAGAAGGAGCCTGTGCTGGACCGGCGGACGCCGGCCAACGTCATCGCGGCCCGCGCCGGCGTCATCACAAGCATCTCTGCCGAGGCCGGCAGCAGCGTCTGTCAGGTGGGGCAGGCCGTGGCGGCGGGGGAGCTCCTTATTTCCGCGTTTACCGACTTTGGGTACAAGACGCAGGCCACAGCGGCGCGCGGCGAGGTCTACGCGCAAACCCTCCACCGGCTGCAGTGCGTGCTGCCGCAGAGCAGGCTGCAGAAAATGGAGTCGCGCACCACATGGCGCGCAGTCAGCCTGCGGATCGGGCACAGACGCGTACACCTGTTTGGCCGGACACAGGCGGATGGAATTTGCGAAAAGCAGACAGATACCCGGTATCTGCAGCTGCCGGGCGGGTTTTCTTTGCCGATAGGGATTGAAATTACAACGATTTGTGAGTATGATACAAGAGAAGAATTTCTGCAGGAGCAGCAGGTGCAGCAGCAGCTGGCAGAGCAGGCGGAGGCCGCAGTGCGGCGGGAAATGGTTGCCGGGACAATCACCGGAAGCACCTGCCGCCTGACGCGGCAGGACGGCGCGTTCTGTCTGGATGCCGCGCTGCAGTGCGAGGAAATGATTGCCCGTATCAGACCCGCGAATGTAAAGGATGCGATACAATGACAGAACGAACCATCAACGCCGAACGTGTCGAGCAGCTCATCGATGTTTTCGGCTCCTTTGATGAAAATATCCGGCGGATTGAGGATGCCTTTGGCGTCCGGATCACGAACCGGAACAATGAGCTGAAGGTCACCGGCGACGAGGAGGCCGCCGACAAAGGCTGCCGCGCGATCGAGGCGCTGCTGGCGCTGTCTGCCAAGGGGGAGGAAATTGACGAGCAGAAGGTCCGCTATCTCATTGGACTGGTCAACTCCGGCAAGGAGGATCAGGTCAGCAAAATGGCCAAGGACGTCGTCTGCGTTACGGCCAAGGGCCGGCCCGTCAAGGCCAAGACCATCGGCCAGCAGAAT
>CAKUAM010000072.1 GCA_934636305.1 uncultured Oscillospiraceae bacterium | reverse complement strand
GGTGGAGATAAGCGGGATCGAACCGCTGACCTCATGACTGCCAGTCATGCGCTCTCCCAGCTGAGCTATACCCCCAAGTGGAATTACTATTGCTATGAAGTTTTGAAAAGTGCCGATTGTGCTAAGAAGCGGGAAACATTTGTGGGGGCATAAGATAAGTGGCTTGTGCTCCCAGCTGAGCTATACCCCCAAGTGGAATTACTATTGCTATGAAGTTTTGAAAAGTGCCGATTGCGCGAAGAAGCGGGAAACATTTGTGGGGGCATAAGATAAGTGGCTTGTGCTCCCAACTGAGCTATACCCCATCGGCGGAATTATTCTATCAGATAATTTCACAAATTGCAAGCATTATTTTCTGAATATGCTGTTTTTGTTTTATCCGACTTGGGTGGTCTCCAAAAGCTGGACAATGCTTGCACCGGCGGTAAAGAGCGTGTAGAGCGTGGAGGCAGCATCCGCGCTGCAGACAAGCAGCTGCGGGGTCTCGGCGTTGGCGGCATCTGCAGCCGAGGGCTGCGCGCTGCTGCGGCGGAACACGCAATAGCCATCCGGTGCGGCGGCGCCGTCTGGCAGGAGCGCCAGAAGCGTTTTCTGGCACAGAAGATCTGCAAGCGCGTCATTGGCGGCGGCCAGCTGCGCAGCGGGATCGTCACCACTGTCATCGGCAGTAACGCCAAGGGTATGCCCCGCGGCAAGGAGCGAAAAAACAAGCGATGGATCCTGTGTAATTTCTTCCTGCGTCAGAAAGAATGTCCCCAGCAGATTGTATTCGGCCAGCGCCGCGGCGGCATCCCGCATGGTCTGCGCGTCGGTGAAGGCCAGATATACCGTGGCAGGCTGACGGTCTGACGCAGAGGGCTCCTGCGGCGTCTGCGGCAGACCGTCCGTGCTGGCCTGGGGACGGTTCGACGCTTGAGCGCCGGAGGCAGCGTTTTGCTCGACGCGGTAGGCAATCAGGTTTTCCGCTTTTTCAATAAAGAGAGAATCGTCATAGACCTCGCTGCCGTTGGTAAAGCGCAGCACCTGATAGCCGCCGGCAGATTCCAGCATGGTCGTTTTCAGCCCGAAATGGGAGGCGCAGAACACGAGCGGCAGATACAAAATCCCGTTGCGGTAGAGCACATTGGCTGTGGAGACTGAGCCGCTCTCGTCCGAGACGGTACCGGCGGCAAGATCAAAAAGCATCTGCTTGTTGCGGCTGAGCAGAACGTAGGTTTGCTTCGTCTGGTTGTAGGACGGCGTGACGCCGCAAGGCTGCGCGTCGAACACCTGATAGGGAACATAGAGCGTGCCGCCGGAGTAGACCGGGGAAACGGTAAGCGTCAGAGGAATGGTATCATTGACGGCGACGAAAAACAGCGAGCTGTCCGCGCCGGCGGCGGCGCACAGACCGACGCAGAGCACAAGCGCCAGAAGCAGGCATAACAGATTCCGCAGATGCATGACAATGCCACCGCCCTTTCAAGGTCTTTTTCAGCATTATAGCACATTTTCGGATGAGCGGCAAGGATTTTGGTTGTGTGGGGCCGGGGAATATGGTATACTGATGCGAGAAAATGACGGGAGGAACCGGAAAATGGAGCGAATCGCCAAGGAAAACTATTATCTGGACATCGCGGAGACGGTTCTGGAGCGCTCAACTTGTCTGCGCAGGCAGTATGGTGCGATTATTGTCCGCAATGACGAGATTGTGGCGACCGGTTACAACGGAGCGCCGCGCGGGCGCAGAAACTGCTCGGATCTCGGCTATTGTGTGCGGGAGCAGATGTGTGTGCCGCGCGGTGAACGGTATGAGCTGTGCCGCAGCGTCCATGCGGAGGCGAACGCCATCATTTCCGCATCCCGCAATGAGTGCATCGGCGGGGATATCTATCTTGTTGGCCATGACGCCAAGACGGGGGAGATTCTGGCGGATGCCACGTCCTGCTCCATGTGCCGCAGAATGATTATCAATGCGGGACTGTGCCGTGTGGTGATCCGCAACACAAAAACAGAGTTCACGGTTGTGCAGGTGCAGGACTGGATTGACCAGGATGACACGCTGGAAGTATAAGATATGAAGCTTGGAAATTTGGAAATTTACGGGGAGCTTGTTCTCGCGCCGATGGCGGGTGTGACAGATCTGGCCTTCCGCACGATCTGCGCGGAACTGGGCGCGGCGGTCACGGTGACGGAGATGGTTTCCTCTCGCGCGCTGGTGTACCACGATAAAAAGAGCCAGAGCCTGCTGCACAAGACGCCGATCGGCATCTGCGGCGCGCAGATCTTCGGCAATGAGCCATCTGTGATGGCAGAGGGCGCGGCGATTGCGCTGGAACTGTCTGGTGCAGATTTCATCGATATCAATATGGGCTGCCCTATGCCGAAAATTGTCAATAACGGCGACGGCAGCGCGCTGATGAAGGATCCGGACCGGGCGGCACGGATTGTCGAGGCGGTCTGCGGGGCGGTCGCGGTGCCGGTAACGGTCAAGATGCGCCGCGGCTGGGATAAGGGTTCGTGCAACGCGCCGGCGCTTGCCGCTGCGCTGGAGCAGGCGGGAGCCGCGGCGGTGGCGGTGCATGGGCGGACAAAGACCATGCTTTATTCCGGCGTGGCAGACTGGGACAGCATCCGGGAGGTAAAGGATGCTGTGAAGATCCCGGTTATCGCAAATGGCGACATTTTTACCGCGGAGGACGCACTGGCGTGCCGGGTGCGGACCGGCGCCGACATGCTCATGCTAGGGCGGACGACCTTTGGCGATCCGTGGGTGTTCGCGCAGGCAGACGCTGCGCTGCGCGGCGAGCCGGTACCGGAGCTGCCGCCGCTGTATGACCGGGTGGAGACGGCGCTGCGTCAGTTTCATCTGGCGGCGCAGGATAAGGGAGAGTACATTGCCTGTCTGGAGGCCAGAAAGCATTTCGCGTGGTATCTGCGCGGGGTGGCCCATAGCGGGTATTACAAGGAGAAAATCAGCTCGATCAGCTCTATGGAGCAGATTGAGCTGATCGCAAGAGGTGAAGCCATTGCAGGATGAGGCGCTGATTCGCCGGGCCGCCGCACACGATGAGGCGGCCTTTGAAAAGCTGATGCTGCTGCATCAGAAAAATGTATATAACCTCTGTTTCCGCATTGCAGGAAATGCGGAGGATGCATTGGACCTGTCGCAGGAGGTGTTTCTGCGCCTGTGGCGGACGCTGGAGCAGTACCAATTTGACGCGGCGTTTTCCACGTGGCTGTACCGGATGACGCAGAATATCTGCATTGATTTTCTCCGGCGTCAAAAACGGCAGCAGCACCTGTCGATGACGGTTTCTGACGATGAGGAGCAGCAGCGGGAGCTGCTGGTGCCTGATCCGGCGCCATTGCCGGAGGAGCAGGTGATTTTCAATGAAAAGCAGGAGGCAATCCGGCGCGCCATGAACGCGCTGCCGGTCGATTACCGGGAGATCCTGCAGCTGCGCGTGGTACAGAATCTGCCGTATGAGCAGATTGCCGAGATTTTGAACGTGCCGGCCGGCACGGTAAAATCGCGGCTGGCGCGGGCGAGAATCCAACTGAAAAAACTGCTTGCTGCCGGGAACTTTTTTGAGACGGAAGCGTCTAATGCAGTGAAATAAAAGGAGGTGGGCAAGCGATGAACTGTGATGAGGCGCTGCTTCTGATGAGCGAGGAGTTGGCCGGATCGCTTGAGCAGGAACAAGAAGCGGCACTGCAGGCCCATCTGGCGCAGTGTGCAGACTGCAGGCAGACCTATGCGCAGCTGCATATGCTGGACGACGCGCTGCAGGACGCAGAGTTGACGCCGCCGGCCGAGCTGCATGACGAAGTGATGAAAAAAATCCGTGCGGAGAAGCGGCATGGCCGGCATCCCTGGGTTCCGGCGGCAGTTATTGCTGCGGTGCTGGCGCTGGTGCTGATTGGCGGTCGGATGGGCGTTTTGTCCCTGCCGGGCTTCGGCGGCGACGGCGCACTTGCCAACGATGCGTCACATGCGGCGCAGAGTGTGCTGAAGGGGCAGACACAGGACGATGCGGCGCGCGCACAGGCACTGGCCGATGAATATGGCGCTGCGGTTATGATCCTGCGGAATGCCGGTACGCCGGAGGCACTTGCCGGGATGGAGTATCAGACGCTTGCAGACGGCGGGCGGCTGTATGCGGTGACGCAGACCGTCTATCAGCAGCTGCAGGGGAGCTATGCTGACGCGGAGATGACTGCGCCGCAGACAGAAACACACAATGACACAGCCTATGTGCTGCTGATCCCATAAAAGCTACGCTGCCAGATGGCAGCGCAGCTTTTATGGCAGAATGCTGGCGTTTGTGCCTGCAGATGTGTATGCTCCCGGCAGTGTGTCCGCTTCTTCCTTTTCAGACCGCAAACGCTTTGCTGGTTTGCGGTTTGGTTGCTCCTTCGGTTTTCCTGGATCTTTCCCGCGTCGCCTAGCAGACTCAGGCGAATACGCACTGCGTAACAGATTTTATTTGCAGTATGGATTTACTGCAGTAATTGAGACGTAACTGCTGTCAGATCTGATTCCGAAATGACGGGCGGCGCGCAGTCAGATTCAGTAGGGTGAGGTGGTGCGATATGCGTTCTATCATATCCGGTTCCTGCCTGAACGCAGTTGCGGGATGCACCAAACGCACCCGGCGCCCCTTTTCTCCTCCATCTTTTCCGGCAAGGCGGAAAAGCTGGGGCCGCCGGAGGAATGCCAGGGTTACCAGGTATTGAAGTGCCCTGTTCATATAAGTCGTTTCTGATTGTTCAAGCTGCTTTTGCCGCGCTGGAGGCGTATTTGCTGCAGCTGCAATTATTGACAGACCAGTCTCCAGCGGCCGGCGGCGCAGCTTTGACTTGACAGCGGCGGGGAAATGTGAAAAAATAAGAAAAATAACTCGACAGACAGGAAAGTTGGTGCACCTATGGAAGAAACAATGATTGCAGGAAAGTGTCCGCAGTGCGGCCATGCGCTGCAGATCCCGGCAGAGCTGGAGAGCTTTTCGTGCATGTACTGCGGCGCGCGGCTGACACAGCAGCAGCTGCAGACGCCGCAAGAGGCTACGGCTGTGTCTGAAGATGCGCAGGCGGAATATTACGCACACGCGGTATCAAGACTTGCGTGGTGCATCACGAATTTCCGCGGCTACCAGAAGAAAATCCTGCGTGATGTGTTTGCTGACGCGTTTGACGTGTACGAGGCAGGCTGCGCACCGGTAATTGCGGAGCTTTCCCGCGGTGTCCCGGAGGAACGGCAGACGGAGCTTCTGGAGCGGGCGGCGGAGACGTTTTTGCAGGAGCTCGCAGCCGGATGGAAGGGCAAGGGAGATATGGAGGATGAGAAGATCATCCTTGCGGTGTTCTTTGTGCCGATGGTTCGCAAGCAGCAGCTGCCGGTCAGTGAGGAGTTTGTCTCCATTGTGCAGAAAAAATGGGTGGAGCGCTATCCGAAATCCCCGTTCTATCTGGGCGATTACGAGTCCATTACCGGTGGATTCCGCAAAAAATTCCTTGGCCTGTGTTTCATTACCACAGCGGTGTGCCAGGAGCTTGGCAAGCCGGATGACTGCGAGGAGCTGACGGCCTTCCGCGCATTCCGCGATGGCTATCTGATGAAGCAGCCGGATGGCCGGGCGCTCATTGAGGAGTATTATAATATTGCTCCCGGCATTGTCACCTGCATCAATACCTGTTCGGACCGGCACGAGAGCTATGCAAAGATCCGCCAGACGTATCTGGAGCCCTGCTATGCGGATCTGCAGGCCGGCCGCTATGAGAGCTGCAAGACGCGTTATGTGCAGATGGTGCGGGATTTGGAAAAACAGTATTTAAGCTGATTTTTTGCTGTTTCTTAACGAAAAAAAGTGTGAAAACCCCGGATGCGACTGGATGCGCATCCGGGGTTTTGTGCAGAATGTTCAAAATAAAGAAAAAATTTCAAATAAATTATAGAAAATGTAAAAACATGTTGACATACTCGAACATACGACCGTATAATATAGCTACTTTATTCCAGCAACGGTGTAACGATGGAATATGCCGGCCGGATCGGCGGATTTGCACAGTCGAAGCATGTCGAGAAAATTGGATATTATTTACATAAAAACAATTGAAAATAATTATATTTTATGCTATATTACTGTTGTCGCAGCGATAAATCAGTCAGTGTCTGACACATACCATATGATGAGGAGAGGTCAAAAATGGAAAACCGTGTCAAAATTCTGATCGCAGACGGAAATGAGGAATTTTGCGATCACCTGAAGAGAAGATTGGAGCAGGTGCCTGGCTATGAGGTCGCAGGGGTAGCTGCAGACGGACAGCGCGCGTTGGAGCTGATGCGCGCAGTACAGCCGGATGTGCTGGTCCTGGATCTGATGCTGGCAAAGCTTGACGGCATTACAGTGCTCAAGCGGGCCAGGGAAATGGACAAGCCGCCGGCGGCGCTGGTGCTGACCGGATTCATGACGGAATATGTTTCCAACATGGCGGCTTCGCTCGGCGTGCAGTATTTTATGAGCAAGCCCTGTGAGCTTGACGCCGTGGCCGAGCGTGTGCATGAAATGACAGCGGTGGAGGGTCAGCTGCGCAAGAATGCCCAGCGCCGGCAGGAGGTCAATATTGAAGCGATGGTGACCTCCATCATCCATGAAATTGGCGTTCCGGCACACATCAAGGGATATCAGTATCTGCGGGAGGCAATCATGATTGCCGTGCAGGATATGGATGTTATCAACGCGATTACGAAGGTTTTGTACCCGCAGGTAGCCAAGACGTTTGCAACGACGCCATCGCGTGTGGAGCGCGCCATCCGGCATGCAATTGAGGTCGCATGGGATCGTGGTGATTTGGAAACGTTACAGCGTTTCTTTGGGTATACGGTATCGAACACCAAGGGCAAGCCGACAAACTCGGAGTTTATTGCGCTGATTGCGGATAAGCTGCAGCTGCAGCTCAAAAATGGACAGGTTATCTGAACCTGTAAATAAACATGGAACAGCAGCCCTGCCGCACCCGGCAGGGCTGCTGTTCTGTTAAAATAAAAAGTGATTACTAAGAAATGCGCTGCAGATATGAATTTACACTGGTTCAGCCACCGGCGATGAAGATTTTTATGCACTCAGGCAGACGTGCCGCAGCAGCTGCGTAAAAAGACTCATCCAGGTACGCTCCGGAATCTCCTCCGGGGTGACGAGCGCAATCTCGGCAAGCGTCCGCTCACCGGCGGTTATGCGCATGGTGCCGAGCTGCTGCCCGGCCGAAACAGGGGCGCGGACCTCCGGCTGCGTCTCAATCTGCGTTTGTACCTGCGCGGCAAGCGCCTTTTCGGTGAGAATGGGCGTATCGTGCGCGGGAACCGGAGTAACAAAATCCTTGGTGCCGAGGATGACCGGGATCGGCGCAATTTCTCCGGCGGGATCGGGGCGGATGAGCGTGTAGTTGGAAAAGCCGTAGTTCAGAAGCGCTTTGGCGGACTCAAAGCGGTCAGAGGAGCTGGCGCAGTGCAGCACGACTGCAATGAGCTCCATGCCGCCGCGCTCGGCCGAGGCGGACAGGCAGTAGCCGGCGGCGGAGGTGTAGCCGGTTTTGAGGCCCGTTGTGCCATCATAGAAGCGGACGAGCTTGTTGGTGTTGGAAAGGCCGAATTGCCCGTCACGGACGGTATCCATCCAGATGGTGGTGTATTGCTTGATCTCGCTGTGCGTTAACAGCTCCCGCGACATGAGCGCAATATCATATGCTGTTGTCAGATGTGTGTCAGCATCCGGGCCATCGTCCAGTCCGGTGCAGTTGACAAAGTGCGTATCTGTCATGCCAAGCTGTTCGGCACGTTCGTTCATGCGCGCAACGAAGGCAGCCTCGCTGCCGGCCACATGCTCGGCCAGCGCGCAGGCGCAGTCGTTGGCGGAGGAAACGACAACGGATTTGAGCATTTCCGTCAGCGGCAGCTGCTCGTTTTCCTCCAGATAGATCTGGCTGCCGCCCTTGGCCGCGGCTGCGGCGGAGGTGGTTATGGTGTCGTCCCAGCCAATGGAGCCATTGTCCAGCGCCTCCATGACAAGAAGCAGCGTCATGATTTTTGTGACGCTGGCGGGACGGAGCTTCTCATGGGCGTTGTTTTCATACAGAATTTCGCCGGTCGAGGCCTCCATCAGAATGCTTGAAGGCGAGGGCAGCTGCAGATCTGCAGCCGCTGCATAGCCCGTGAGCGAGAGCAGAAGCGCGCAGGCAATCCCCGCGCAGAGCAGCCGCTTTTTCATAAAAAATCACCCTTCCGTTTCATTTGTACAAGCGTATGAAACGAAAGGGCGGCGTATTCAGAAAAAATAGCGTCACGGACATGCCGGATCACAGCGAAATTCTGCAATTTGCTCGGCAAACTGTGTACAGTCGGCATTCTGCGGCACCAGAACCGTCACAGGCGTCTGCAGCGGCAGCGCGCACAGGCTCAGAAGCGATTTCGCGTCGAGCTTGGAATCCTTATAGTTAAAATGCACGGGAAAGGACTGCCTGTTAGCAATGGTGGCAAACTGGGCAATCTCGTTCACAGAAAAGAACCTGACAGTAAACTCTTTCACGGAAAATCCTCCTGCAATGGACTGTACAACCGGGGTATGTTCGGGTATAATGAGTATGCAGAGCCGACAGCGCGATCTGTCGGCATGGGGATGATTCTGATAGCAACTGAGTCATTTATGTGACTTTTATTAAGTATAATCGAAATTCCTGTTTTATACTATTCACAAAAAATACAAAGCTATTTTGTGCATTTTCGATGCTTTTGGTGGTTTTACCTATGAAATTTGCCTTCTATACACTTGGCTGTAAGGTCAATCAATATGAGACGCAGGCGATGCAGCAGCTGCTGGTACGCGAGGGCCATACACTGGGCTCCTTTGACGAGATCTGCGACGGCTATATCATCAATACCTGCACGGTAACGGCGGTGTCTGACAAGAAATCACGCAATGCCATCCGCCGCGTCCGCAAGCTCAATCCCGACGCAGCGCTGGGGGTGTGCGGCTGCTACGCGCAGAGCAGCCCGGACGAGATCCGCAGTCTGGATGTGGATGTGCTGATCGGGACAGACGGGCGCGAGGCGTTTGTCCGGCATATGATCGAGGCCTGCAGGACGCGGCAGAAATGGGATTGCGTGGATGATGCGGGGAAGCCGCGCACCTTTGAGATTTTGCCGGCGGGCGGGCTTGCCGCACGCACGCGTGCGCTTTTGAAGGTGGAGGACGGCTGCAACAACTTCTGCACCTACTGTATCATTCCCTATGCGCGCGGCCGGGTGCGCTCCATGCCGCTGGATGCGGCCGTGGTGCAGGCAAAGCAGCTTGCGGACGAGGGCTACCGGGAGATTGTCATCAATGGCATTGAAATTTCCTCCTGGGGATGGGAATGGAAAAATGGCAGCAGTCTGCGCGAGCTTCTGCTGGCGATCTGCCAGGCGGTGCCGCAGGTGCGCATCCGGCTGGGCTCTCTGGAGCCGCGGACGATTGACGAGGCATTCTGCCAAACGCTGGCCGGGTGTGAAAATCTCTGCCCGCAGTTCCATCTGAGCCTGCAGTCGGGCTCGGACACGGTGCTGCAGCGGATGCACCGGAAATATGATACGGCCCGCTATCTGACGAGCGTACAGCTGCTGCGGCAGTATTTTCCCGGCTGCGCGGTGACGACGGATCTGATTGTGGGGTTCCCGGGGGAGACGGAGGCGGAGTTTGCCGCATCACTGGCCTTCCTGCAGACGTGCGGCCTGTCTGCGTTCCATATCTTCCCATATTCCAGGCGCAAGGGGACGCCGGCAGCGGCCATGCCGGATCAGATTCCGAATGTTGTTAAGGAGCGCCGCGCTGCCGAGGCCGCGGGCGTAGCGGCAGAGCTGGAAACAAGCTATCATGAGGCGATGCTCGGTACGACGCAGCAGGTGCTCTTTGAACAGGAGGAGGACGGCATGTTCTCCGGGCACGCGAGGAACTATGTGAAGGTATATGCCAGCGGACAGGCACTGCATAATCAGGTTCGCGCGGTTCGCGTGACGCGGCTGTACCGTGATGGTGTGACCGGTGAGCTGATCTGAGAAAATTCAGAAAAATGAAAAAAACCGGTTGACAAATTGGAGTTTATCTTTTATAATACATCGTGCTGTGAGATACAGCGCAATTGTATGGCGGCATAGCTCAGTTGGTAGAGCATTCGGTTCATACCCGGAGTGTCATCTGTTCGAGTCAGATTGCCGCTA
>CAKUAM010000071.1 GCA_934636305.1 uncultured Oscillospiraceae bacterium | reverse complement strand
ACGACAGAACGAGCCGCCGTCTCTTATCCTCTGTGGCCGTTTCTTCCTTTCCAACCAGCGACGATGTCGCTGGTTGGAAAGGAAGCATACAGTCTCTCTAATAAAAATCTGTCATTTTTGTGACATTCAAAAACCACCCCGCGTGCCGGCTATGCCGGCACGCGGGGTGGCGCTTGTTGTTATGCTTCGTTTGCCAGCATATAGAGCATCTTTGCGACCTCTGCGCGCGTGACTTTCCCTGTGGGGTTCAGCTTGCCGTTCGAACCGCCGATGATCTTCTGCTGCGTCATCTGCGCCAGCGCTGTTCTGGCCCAATTGGCAATTTTACTGCTGTCGGAGAACGCATTCAGCACCGATGCATCCGCCTCGGTGAAATCCTTCGTACGCGACAAGATGACCATGGCCTCCTGCCGGGAAATCGTCTGCTCCGGATGGGCATAGAGGTTACTTCCCTCCTTCGAGCCTGTCAGGTACCCCAGCGAATATGCCGCCTGCATCGCGCTCTTGGCCCAGGATGCAATCCTGGCCGCGTCGGTAAACGGCAGCTCCACCGAGCTGTAGCCGGTCAGATCCGTGCCGAGATAGCGCATCATGGCGACAATAAACTCCTGCCGGGTCATCGTATCATCCGGTCTGTAATACAGCTTGCCGTTTTTTGTCGAGCCCTGCAGCGTACCGTCATAATAGAGGCTTGTGATATAGCTCTCGGCCCAATGGCCCTTGGTATCGGCAAACGGCTGCGACGAACCGACCGTCACCGCAATGGCAACGCGCTTGCTGCCGTAGGAAACCACGATAGAGCCGGTCACATCCGTCCCTGTCTTGACCGCCGTGAACGTGCCGTTCTGATCGATGGTACCAATATCGCCCGTCACGCCCCAGGTGAAGCTGCTGTCCCCGGCATAGACCAAATTGCCGTAGTACCAGGCGACCGCCGTCAGATCCGTTGTGCTGCCGCCCGCCACACGCAGGCTCTTGAGGCTTGTGGATTTTCCCTCCTGCCGCACGCCGATGGAGGTCACCTCGGAAATTACCGCATAATTGGCCGTTGCACGCAGCCCCGCTGCCGAGGCCGTCACAGTTGCCCAGCCGCTGGCCGCATTCGGGTCAATCACAATCGTCTTGCCGTCCTCTACCGACGCGTTGGAGCCGCTGTAGGTCAGATCCGTCGGCACCGCAGCCGCCATATACCGGCTATCGGCTGCCTTGACCGTGAAGCCGAGCTTTGCACCGGGCAGCACGTAGCCCTGATTGGGATACAGATACAGCTTCGACGCGTTGCCGGCATCCTGCTTCTGCCGGACAAGGAAAATGAAGTTTGCGCACTCGCGCAGCTTGCCGTCGGACGGCACATTCGCCGTTGCACCGGCCGCGTAGCCCGGATAGGTCACGCCGACTGCCGTGGAGCCGCCGCCATCAAGGTTCAGCGCCGTCACGCAGCCGAGATCTGCCATCCGATCGGCCAGCTCTGCCAGCGTGATGCCCTCGGACTCGCCCGCCTCATCGCAGGTATAGAAGATAATGGAGCCGTCACGCTTGAGACCGATGGCCGTGCGGGCCGCCATTTTCTTCGCGGAATCCAGCGTAAACTCGCTCTGCGTCTTACCATCCAGCACCAGCATGTCCCCGCCGCCGCAGGCAGACATGACATTCTCCCACCCGGAGGCGCAGCCAACCGTGATGGTCATCTGCTCTCCAAGCACCATGCCCTTCAGTGCCGCCAGTGCACTCTGATAGACTGTATCATTGGCAATCGCCAGCAGAAATGCATCGTCCGGAATCACACAGGACTTGGTATCCTCCACCATGCCGATGACCTCTACCGTCACCGTCTGTCCGAGCCGCAGCTCCGCCGCACGGCTTCCGACCGGACGCACAATCACATAATAGCCCGCCATGGTATTTTTCGTCCTGGTATCGTAATCCTTGGAGTAGAGCAGAACACCGTTTGAGGTGCTCATTGCCTTATTATAATTGAGCGCCAGCTGCGCGCCGCCGTAATCGAGCGTCACCGTTACCGCCGGATCGCCGATGATGGCCGTGCCGTCCGCCATAAAGCCGACTGCGTTGGCCGTCCCGCCGGAGCGCAGGATACTGTTGGTGATGACAATGCCATAGGGAATGCCGGTCGACCGGTCAAAGAACGATCCGTTGATCCCGGCAACCATGCTGTAGCCCTGCTCCTCGAGCGTCTTGATGGTTTTGTTCATGGCGCTCGTCCCATAGAGCGTCGTGCCAAAGGCCACAACCGGCCGGACCATGGATTCCTTGGAATATGTAATGATGTTCTCATGCAGATTCGTTGACTTGCCTGCATCGGAAACAACATTCATGGTACTGTATGTATAGACCGTATTGTCGGACAGATTCAGATTGCTGCTGCCGATTGGCTCTGCGTAAGCAAATACCGGTGCGGCCAGCAGCGCAAGCGTCAGCACGGCCGCAGCCGCGCGTCTGGCGAACTTTTTCATAAAAGCCAGCTCCTTTCCTGTTTTCACGGAGAATAATGTATGCATTATGTTAACATACAGTGAGAAAAAAGTAAAGTCCGCCCTGCAAAATTCATATTTTTGTCATTTCATGCAGCTGTCAAGGGAAAACACTTGACAGCTGCGGCTGCTTCGTGTACAATAGGCCGGTATGAATGATACGGGAGGCACACCATGAAGTCTGACGCGCTCACAATGTCGCTTCTATATGACTATTATGGTGAGCTTCTGACCCAGAAACAGCAGCAGTTGTTTGATCTCTATTACAATCAGGACTATTCTCTCAGCGAAATCGCGGCTGCTGCCGGGATCAGCCGTCAGGGTGTCCACGATACATTGGCACGGGCTGAGCAGCTGCTTGCAAGCTATGAGACTGCGCTTGGCTGCATCGCGCGCGACCGGCAGATCGAACAGGGGCTGGCCGTAATCGAGCGCTGCGCACACACGCTGCAGCACATTGCAGGCGCGGAGGACTGCGCCGCGCAGATCCTGCAGGCCGTCCAGACAATAAAGGAGTAATACATGGCATTTGAAGGCTTAACCGAAAAGCTGTCCAACACATTTAAAAAGCTGCGTGTCAAGGGCCGTCTTTCGGAAACAGACGTCAAGGAATCCATGCGCGAGATCCGTCTGGCGCTGCTGGAGGCCGATGTCAACTATAAAGTCGTCAAGGACTTTGTCAAAACAACGACCGAGCGCTGCATCGGCGCCGATGTGCTTGAGAGTCTGACGCCGGCCCAGATGATCGTCAAGATCGTCAATGAGGAGCTTACAAACCTCATGGGCAGCGAGAACCAGAAGCTCAGGATTGCGTCCCAGCCGCCCACCGTCGTTATGCTGGTCGGCCTGCAGGGCGCCGGCAAAACAACCAACGGAGCCAAGCTCGCCGGTCTTTTCAAAAAACAGAACAAGAATCCCCTGCTCGCAGCCTGCGACATTTACCGTCCGGCGGCCATCCGCCAGCTGCAGGTTGTCGGAGAGCAGCTGGACATTCCTGTCTTTGAGATGGGCCAGACCAACCCGGTTGATATCGCCAAGGCTGCCATCGCGCACGCCGAGCGCCATGGCAACGACATGGTCTTTCTCGACACGGCAGGCCGTCTGCACGTCGATGAGGCGCTGATGGACGAACTCAAGGCCATCAAGGCCGCCGTCAAGCCGGATGAGATTCTGCTTGTGGTCGACGCCATGACCGGCCAGGACGCCGTCAACGCAGCCAAGACTTTTGATGAATATCTCGACATCACCGGCGTTATGCTCTCCAAGCTTGACGGCGACGCCAGAGGCGGCGCGGCGCTTTCCATCCGCGCTGTGACCGGCAAGCCCATCAAGTTTATCGGCACCGGCGAGAAGCTCGACCAGATTGAGCCCTTCCATCCCGGCCGCATGGCTTCGCGTATTCTCGGCATGGGCGATGTGCTCACGCTCATCGAAAAGGCAGAGGCTGCATTCGACGCCAAAAAGGCTGCCGAGCTTGAGCAGAAGCTCAAGAGCAACAAATTCACGCTCTCCGATTTCTACGATCAGCTTCTGCAGCTCAAGGATATGGGCTCTCTGGAGGAAATTGCCGGCATGATGCCCGGCATGAACGCCGGCGCGCTCAAGGGCGCGCAGATCGACGAAAAGGCTATGGCCCGCACCGCCGCCATCATCCAGTCCATGACGCCGTATGAGCGTGAGAATCCATCCGTCCTCAACTCCAGCCGCAAGCGCCGCATCGCGCTTGGCTCGGGCGTCAAGGTGGAGGATATCAACAAGCTGCTCAAGCAGTTTGACATGATGAATCAGATGATGCGCCAGTTCTCCGGCCCGGGCGCAGCCAAAAAAATGAAGCGCATGGGCAAGCGCGGCATGGGCGGGTTTGCCGGTCTGCCCGGCCTGTAATCACACGTCGTTTCAGCTAATTTGATATAGCTTTACGAGATAAGAAATTTTCTAATTGAATTTTGGAGGAAAACAACCATGGTTAAGATCAGACTCAGAAGAATGGGCGCCAAGAAGGAGCCGTTTTACCGTATCGTCGTCGCTGATTCCCGTTTCCCGCGCGACGGCCGCTGCATCGAAGAAATCGGCACCTATGATCCGAAGAACGAGGCCAACGCCATCACTGTCGACGCAGAGAAGGCAAAGCAGTGGATCAAGAACGGTGCACAGCCCAGCGACACCGTCCGCGGTCTTCTGAAAAAGGCAAACGTCCTGTAATTTAGGAGTATCGACATGAAGGATCTTTTGCTGTATATGGCAAAAAGCCTCGTCGACAATCCCGACAGTGTCACGGTTACTGAGGTAGAGGGCGAAACCACCGTTCTTGAGCTGCGCGTTGCGCCGGAGGACATGGGGAAGCTGATCGGCCGCCAGGGCCGTATCGCCAAGGAAATCCGCACGATCATCAAGTCCGTTGCCCAGCGCACCGGCCAGAAGGTCAGCGTTGAGATCGTCGACTGAAATCAGCACAAACGCCCCCGCAGCAGCTGCTGCGGGGGCGTTTCGACTATCCGGGCAATTCCGCTTTTTTGGGCAGCCGATATGCCCCCGACACCTGGCTTCAAAGAGGCCACTGCCTGACAGACCAATGCGAATCCGTACTGCATAGCAAATTTTGTTGGCAGTACGGATTTTCAGAGATATCATGTTCAGCGCAGGTCGCTTCCGACGCGCCGCTGAGCATCATGACAGTTTTGCGGCCTGTACGCCATGGACGGATAAAACTTTTGCATCGTGCCTAAAAAACTGTTTGGTCGTCTATATTTTTTTGTATTTTTTTCTGAATGCGTATTTACATTGTGTTCATAAAATGCTAAAATGAATTTGGTTTTTAACTGAGATTCCCTGTTTTTCAATTTCGTTCATCGTTGAGAGACAGGCTTTCCGCCGGCTCTGCACCGCATTTGCAGCAGAGGCGGAGCGAATTCCAAGACAGAAAGGATGACTTGCTTGGCAAACGCAATCGAACTGAGAAACATTACCAAGCGCTTCGGACAGGTCGTCGCAAACAAATCGATCAGTCTGGAGCTTCACAAGGGTGAGATTTTGTCTCTGCTCGGTGAAAACGGCAGCGGCAAAACGACGCTTATGAACATGCTCTCCGGCATCTACTATCCGGACGAGGGCCAGATCTTTGTCGATGGCAAAGAGGTCGAGATCCGCTCCCCGAAGGACGCGTTCGACCTGCGCATCGGCATGATCCACCAGCATTTCAAGCTTGTCGACGTGTTCACAGCCGCAGAGAATATCGTGCTCGGCCTGCCCGGAGAGAAGGGCAAGATGGACAAAGCCGCCGTCAGCAAGGCGGTGCGCGAGATTGCCGACCGCTACGGCTTTGAGATTGACCCCAACCAGAAAATCTACGAGATGTCTGTCTCGCAGAAGCAGACCGTCGAGATCGTCAAGGTGCTTTACCGCGGCGCGGATATCCTCATCCTCGACGAGCCGACCGCCGTGCTGACGCCGCAGGAGACGGAAAAGCTCTTTACCGTCATGCGCAACATGAAAAAGGATGGCAAGGCGATCATCATCATCACGCACAAGCTGCATGAGGTGCTCGCCGTGTCCGATCGCGTGGCTGTTCTGCGCAAGGGCGAATACATTGGCGACACCGACACTGCCACCGCGTCGCAGCAGTCTCTGACCGACATGATGGTTGGCCGCGCCGTATCGCTGAACATTGACCGTCCAATCAACGAAAATCAGATGCCGCGGCTGAAGGTTGAACACCTGACCGTCAAGAACAAGGAAGGCGTCAAGATGCTCGACGATGTGAATTTCACTGCCATGGGCGGCGAAATTCTCGGCATTGCCGGCATCGCCGGCTCCGGCCAGAGAGAGCTGCTCGAGTCCATCAGCGGCCTGCAGAAGCTGGAGGCCGGAAGCAAAATTACATACGTAAACCCTGACGGCAGTGAATGTCTGCTCAACGGGATGGACCCGCTTGATATCATCCGCAAGGGCGTGCTATTGTCGTTCGTGCCGGAAGACCGGTTCGGCATGGGCCTTGTCGGCGGCATGAACATCATCCAGAACATCATGCTCCGCACCTACCGCCGCGGCAAGGGCCCGCTTACCGACCGCAAATACCCGCGGGAGCTGTCGCAGAGAATTGTCGACGATCTGGAGGTCGTCACCCCCGATATCGGCCGCACGCCGATCCGCCGCCTGTCCGGCGGCAACGTGCAGAAGGTGCTGGTCGGCCGGGAGATTGCCCAGAATCCTGCCGTTCTCATGTCCGCCTACGCCGTGCGCGGTCTGGATATCAATACATCCTACGTCATCTATAACCTGCTCACCGAGCAGAAGATGAAGGGTGTCGCCGTCATTTACGTCGGCGAAGATCTGGACGTTCTTCTGGAGCTCTGCGACCGCATTCTCGTGCTTTGCGGCGGCAAGGTTTCCGGCATTGTCGACGGCCGCACCACCACCAAGGACGCCGTCGGCCTGATGATGACTAAGATTGGGGGTTAATAAGGCATGCATATCTCCAAACGAGACACTATTTCCAAAAGCAAAGCGTGGTCCATCCGCGCCATTGCCATTTTGCTGGCACTGATCGTCGATGGTATTATCATCTACGCAATTGTCAAAATGAACCCCCTGAAGGTCTATGTTTCGCTGGCATCCGGCGCGTTCGGCACATCCAAGCGCATGTGGTTCACCATCCGTGACTGCATGATCCTGACCTGTATTGCCATCGGCCTTGCCCCGGCGTTCAAGATGCGCTTCTGGAACGTCGGCGCAGAAGGCCAGATGCTTGTCGGCGGTATCGCCACAGCGTTCTGGATGATCAACTTCGCCGGCAAGATGAACCTTGTTCTTCTGTTTTTGTGCATGATTGTCAGCGCAATCATCGCCGGCGGTATCTGGGGCGTGATCCCCGGTTTCTTCAAGGCCAAGTGGAACACCAACGAGACGCTGTTCACACTGATGATGAACTATATCGCCATTCAGCTGACCTCCTTTGCGGTCTCCAAGTGGGAAAATCCTCCGGGATCGAACTCCATCGGCACCATCAACGCCAAGGGTGATGTCAAGAATATCGGCTGGATCGGCAACATGTTCTCCGAGGGCTACAACAAGGATTTCATGTGGACCGTCATCATCGTGCTCGTGCTGGCCACGCTCGTTTACCTCTATCTGCGCTACACAAAGCACGGCTATGAGATTGCCGTCGTCGGCGACTCCGAAAACACCGCGCGCTATGCCGGCATCCGCGTGCCGCACATCTATGTGCGTACCATGGCCCTGTCGGGCGCGCTGTGCGGCTTTGCCGGGTTCCTCGCTGTCTCCGCTGTGTCGCACACGCTCTCCACAACGACTGCCGGCGGCCGCGGCTTCACCGCAATCATCGTCGCATGGCTTGCAAAGATGAATCCCTTTATCATGATCCTGATTTCCGCACTGCTGGCCTTCCTCGATAAGGGCGCTGTGCAGATCGCTTCTGATTTCGGTCTGAACGAATACGTCTCGCAGATCATCTCCGGCGTCATTCTGTTTTTCATCCTCGGCAGTGAGTTTTTCATCAATTATCAGGTGAAAACCGGTACCAAGAACAAGTAAGGAGGGCTGAACATGTTAGATTTTTTGCTGAAATTCCCTGACCTGCTGCATTCGGCCATCGTATTCGGTACGGTCATTATGTTCGGCGCGCTCGGTGAAATCATCACCGAGAAATCAGGCAACCTGAACCTCGGCGTACCGGGTATTATGTATTTCGGCGGCATTGCCGGTCTGGTCTCCACGTTCATGTATGAGAATATCTACTGCGTGAATGCCGGCATTGCGCCGAATGCCGCGCTGTGCGTCATCATGTGCCTCGTCGCCTCCTTCCTTGCCTCTGCGTTTGGCGGCCTCATCTACAGTTTCCTGACCATTTCGCTGCGCACCAACCAGAATGTCACCGGCCTCACGCTCACCATTCTCGGCTCCGGTGTCGGCAACTTCTTCGGCGGCAGCCTCAATAAGCTGGCCGGCGGCGTCGGCCAGGTCTCTGTCAATGTGACCTCTCAGACCTTCCGGGCCTATTCCTCGTCGCTCGTAACATTCTTTGACAGCTTCACCGGCAAGCTCCGCCTCGGCACACTGCTGTTCTCCTACGGCTTTTTGACGTATGTGGCAATCATTCTGGCTGTCGCCATCTGGTTCTTCCTCTCCAAGACCCGCACGGGCCTGAGCCTGCGCGCCATCGGCGAGAATACCGCAACGGCTGACGCTGCCGGCATCAATGTCACGAAATACAAGTATCTTGCCACCTGCATCGGCGCCGGTATCTCCGGCCTTGGCGGCACCTACTATGTCATGAACTACATCAAGGGCACCTGGGAGAACCAGGGCACCATTGAGGCGCTTGGCTGGCTGGCTGTTGCACTTGTTATTTTCGCAACGTGGAAGCCGCTGCGCGCCGTCTGGGGCTCGTATCTGTTCGGCGTTCTCTACTGGGCATATAACTATATCCCTGGCCTGTCCAGAAGCACGCTGGAGCTGTTCAAGATGCTCCCCTACGTTGTCACCATTCTCGTGCTGCTCATGGTTTCCATGCGCAAGAAAAAGGAGGATCAGCCGCCGCAGTCGCTCGGCGTACCATACTTCCGAGAAGAACGATAAACTCACAAACCGCGCACTGCAAATTCCTGCAGTGCGCGGTTTCAGTTTACCGGATGGCGGCGTTCCCTCCCGTCGAGGGCATTTCCGATAAGCCTCCGGCGGCCTCATCTTTTCCGTTTTGCCGGAAAAGATGAGGGGGAGAAAAGGGGCGCTTAGGACGCGGTTCGTGCATTCTGCATCTGTGTTCAGGCAACAACCAGATTTGTTAGCACTTATATCGCACCAACTCCCCTGCTAAATCTGACTACGCGCCGCCCGTCATTAGCGATTGCGGTTTGGAAAGGAGGAAACGGACACAGAGGGTAAGAGACATCGTTTGCGACGGCTCGTTCTGGCGTGGCCGTTTCTGACGCGCCGCCGGAGGCATACCCAGGTATAACAATTACTGACGAGACCTGTCCGATTCAGATTGCTCCAAACACATCAGCGTTTTCCTTTTCGGATGGCTTTTTTGCCTATGCAAAACCGCAAAACCATGCTATAATGGGGTGCAAAATAAATAACGAGGTTTTATCTATCATGATTACGATTTCCAATCTTGCCATGCAGTTTGGCGGCTCCGTGCTGTTCAAGCAGGTGGACCTGCAGTTCACTCCCGGCAACTGCTACGGCATCATCGGTGCGAACGGCGCCGGCAAATCCACATTCCTGAAAATTCTTTCCGGCGAGCTGGAATCGACCTCCGGTCAGATCTCCATCAAGCCCGGCGCGCGGATGTCCGTTCTGAAGCAGGATCAGAACCAGTACGACGCCTACACCGTCCTTGACACTGTTATCATGGGCAACCAGCACCTGTATGACGTGATGAAGGAAAAGGACGCGCTGTATGAAAAGCCGGACTTTTCCGAGGAGGACGGCATGCGGGCCAGTGAGCTTGAGGCTGAGTTTGCCGACATGGACGGCTGGGAGGCAGAATCCGACGCCTCCAGGCTCCTGCAGGGGCTGGGCATCCCGGTTGAGCTGCACGGCGACCTGATGGCCAACACTGATCCCCGACGGAAGGTCAAGGTTCTTCTGGCGCAGGCGCTGTTCGGCAAGCCTGATATTGTCATGCTGGACGAGCCGACCAATAACCTTGACATTGAGGCCATCAACTGGCTGGAGGATTTTATTCTGGACTACGAGGACACTGGCCTTGTCATTGTTGTCAGCCACGACCGCCATTTCCTCAATACCGTCTGCACGCATATCGTGGATATTGACTACGGCAAGATCAAAATGTACGTCGGCAACTACGATTTCTGGTACGAATCCTCGCAGCTGATCCAGCAGCTGATCCGCAACAAGAACAAGCGCAACGAAGAAAAGATTGCTGAGCTGCAGACCTTTATCGCGCGCTTTGCCGCCAACAAGGCCAAGAGCAAGCA
>CAKUAM010000070.1 GCA_934636305.1 uncultured Oscillospiraceae bacterium | reverse complement strand
GGAAGCATGATGCAATATTGCATGGATTTTGACACCTCTGCCGTTCCGCTCGAACAGGAAATCACCTTTACGCAAAACTATCTGTATTTCCAGAAGCTTCGTTTTTCCGGTCGTTTTGTCTATTCCATTCAGGCCGCAGACGCGCTGTTGTCCGTTTATGTCCCCAAAATGCTGCTGCAGCCGCTTGTAGAAAATGCCTTTGTTCATGGCCGCTTGCAGGACCGAACAAATGGGTTCCTGCTCCTGCGTGTCACTCCGGACGGTCCATTCTGCACAATTACGGTGGAGGATAACGGTGCTGGTGCCAGTGAACAGGTCCTGCAGCGGCTGCGTGCCGAATTAGACGGTACCGCCGATTCCACCAGCAGCTCCGGTCACATCGGCATCTGCAACAGCTATGCCCGGCTTCAGCTCTATTACGGGAATGCCGCCTCTATTTCTGTGTATAATCGGGCACGCGGCGGTTTTATCCTGAAGCTTCGCCTGCCGATTTCCAGGGAGGATCCGTCATGAATGTTCTGATTGTCGATGACGAACAGCCTGTCAGAAGCTGTATCCGTCTGCTTACAGATTGGGCCGCATATGGTGTGACGCAGGTATTTGAGGCGGAAAGCGTTGCACAGGCCAAAGCCTGTATCTGCCGCAGCACCCCAGAGCTTGTTTTTACGGATATTCGCATGCCGCAGCACGATGGGCTGGAGCTGATGCAATGGATTCATGAAGCCCATCCGCAGACACAGATTATTGTCATCAGCGCCTACAATGAATTTGAGTACGCCATCACGGCGATGCGCATGGGCGCGCTGGATTACCTTCTCAAGCCAATTCAGCCGATACAGCTAGAATGCGTTCTGCGCAAAGCTTCCAAGCTTCTGCAACAGCAGCAGGAGGCTGAAAATCAGAGCCGGTTCCAGCCCGACACCAATGAGCGGATTGCTCTGGCTCTCTATATCGAGGGGGACTCTGAGTTCCCGGCACAGAGCTCATTTTCGCAAGTTCTATCCTCCCCGACCGGACTGATGGTTTTGAATTTGTTCTGCGTTCACACTGTACAGTTCTCGTCTCACGCAGCAAAAAAGCATCTGCTATCTGCACTACGCGAGCTGCTTGAGCCAGCGGGACGCGGTCTGGTCCTATGGGGTATCAATGACCAAAACCTTGTCTATCTGCTCCTGTACGGCACGCAGGAGCAGCAGACCCAGACAGCGGACCTTGCGCTGGAGCTGCTTGCAGACAAAGCCGGAATCAAGCTTTTATCCAGTCTGCAGTGCAATGGTGTCTGGAGCTGCGCAGAACTGCCCGCGCTGGCAGCGCAGCTGATCCACTCCATCGGACAGCAGCCGATTCTGGAGCACCCGGGCGGCGGCGAACTGCAGCCGCCCGGGTTTCCGGACACATATTTTTCCGCCATTGCCCAAGGTTCCATCTCCGGTGCGCAGGAGATTATCTATCCCTATCTTTCGCAGCTTCAATCCGCCGGCTGTCTGACTATGTCCGATCTGCAGCGCTGGTGGCACGCCCTGTGCGATGCGGCATCAAGTTTTCTGCAGACACACCCGGATGCAGAACACACACATCCTGCATTCATTGCCACGCAGGAGCTGCTGCCCATACTGAACGATCACCTTCGGCTGCAGCCGGATCTCCTTCTGGAATTTCTGCAGGAGCAGGCACAGAATTTATCCAGCAACTTTGGGATCCGACAGGTGGAAAGCGCAGATTTATGTGCACAAATTAAAAAAGAGATCTGCACGCATTACGCTGAGCAAATCTCTCTTTCCACCCTTGCAGCAAAGTATTATCGGAACCCGTCCTACCTCTCCCGCATATTCAAGGAACGTTATAATATCAGCATCATGAACTTTATTGCGGAAACACGTGTAGAGCAGGCAAAAATACTCCTAAAAACCACAGATTTTCGCATTTCCCGCATCGCGCATGCCGTTGGGTATGCAGATGAAAAATATTTCTGCCGCGTGTTCAAGCAAATCAGCGGCTTGTCCCCAGCTGGCTACCGAAACCTATAATTGCTGATCCAGGCCGTCTCGGATGCTCTGCATCCGGGACGCTTTTCCTGCAAAAAAGAAAGCCGTTTCCGGCTTTCTCTAGGGTGTATCTGAAAACTGGAGATGTGACCGGCAGCGAGGAATTTTCCAGCTGAGAAAGACATTTTTTTGCAGGAATACTGACGTATTTCAAGAAAAAATGGCGCGGCGCAGCGTGAAAAGGCCCGCTGACCGGGTGCGTTAGCAGTTTTCAGATACACCCTATCATCTTATGGATGCTGCTTTTCCGTCTCTGGCGGAACTGCCTCCGGCTGGGTCTGCCGGATTACCTCCGCAAAGCCCTCGAGCGCGGCAAACGACGCAAACTGCGCTGCGCGGTCCTGCATGGACATCTGCGGTCTCGTTTTGGAGACATGGTGCGGCAGATGCAGCAGCTCGTCGTATGTTCTGTTCAAGCGTATCCCCTCCGTTTGATGCCAGCTGGCAATCGTATACCACACGCTCACATCCAAGTCCACTGCCAGATTCCTTCTGCATGGCAATATATAACCCAGCCGGCGGCATAGCCTCCGGCTGGGTAAACCGTAAGAGAATCTTAGTGCGCAGCGGACTCCTCTGCAATTTTCCTGGCGACCTCCTCGTCAGAAAGATATGCGCTGGGTGCCGGAGCTACGCCCTTGCCCCATTCAATCCAGTTGACAACGAAGAACGACAGCGCGCTCACCAGGCAGCCAGCCACAACGGGCATAAGGAACAGCCACGTGCCACCCTTGCCGCAGATCTGCCAGACGACAAATGCGACAGTGCCGGCAATGATCGAGATAATGCCGGAATTTTTGGTGGCCTTCGGAACAGCCAGGCCAAGACCATACGCCGCAAACGGACCCGCGCAGCGGATACCAAATGCGAAGGTATTCATTGTGACAATCGACACACCGAACAGTGAGATCAGCATGGCGACCACAGCCGCAGCAACGTTGCAGAACCGCGTCCAGAAGATCGTCTGCTTGTCGTTGAGCTGTTTTTTGCCGCCCAGGCCCGGATACAGGTCGTTAATGAGCATGGTGGACATGCACAGCAGGTTGGAGTCTGCCGACGACATCGTCGCGCAGATAATCGCCGCTGAAATCAGGCCCGTGACAATGCCCGGTGCAAACTGACCCGTGACAACCATCATGGCATTCGAGCCATTGGCTGCCAGTGCCGGCAGCTGATCCTGCAGCGCGTAGGCTGCAAGGCCAAGCAGCGTCGGGAAGATAGACATTGCCGCCATCAGGATTGCAGACAGGAACGACGAATTTTTCGCTGTCTTTTCATCCTTGGCCGTTTCAAAGCGGGAAACCATTTCCGGGCCCGCCAGGAACGTGCAGAAGTAGTTGAAAATATAACCGATGATGGACGCCCAGCCGATCTGGGTCATGCTGAGCTTTTCGCCGGGCAGCTTTGCCGCGATGGCGCCCCAGCCGCCGGCATGGTTCAGAACGATCGGCGTTGCAATGGCGAGGCCAACGAGAATAATGGCAAACTGTACCAGATCCGAGATCTGGTCCGCAATCATGCCGCCCATGGTCGTATAAAGAATAATGACAATGCCTGCAAAAATCAGGCAAACATTCAGTGGAATGGAAGGGATCAGCGCATTGATAACGCCGCCGGATGCCGCAATCTGCGACGAGGTCAGGCAGAACAGCGACAGAACCGACAGAATTGCCGTAAAGTTGCTGGAGAATTTACCGAACCGGCGTCCAACGACCTCCGGGATCGTGACGGCCATGGTTTTACGGATTTTCGGGGCAAAATAGGCCAGTGGGATCATAGCAATCGACGCCGCCAGCACATACCACACGGCGCTCATTCCCCAATCCCCAAACGCTTTCTGCGCAAGACCGGTCGTGCAGCCGCCGCCGATGTTGTTGGCAGACAGCGAGAACGCAACCATGAACAGGCCCATGCGCCGTCCGGCAACCATGTAGTCCTTGGCGTTTTTGATTTGCAGCTTGCTGACCAATGCGCCAACAATCAGCATACCGACAAGATACGTAACAACGATTACCAGAGGCAGAACTTGAATTTCCATACGTTTCTCCTTTCCGTTTCTTCCCATTTTTATGAGATGCCTATACTATAACGGACGTTTGGCGCTTTTTCAATGGTATGCATATCAAAATGTGAATTTTTTGTGAATTACACAAATTCATTTTCCAAAAAACATGCAAGTTGCATAAAGATTTCCCTGTGCGCTCCAGACTGGATTTTTCCGCTGATTTTTTACAAAAAAGCTTCCTTTTTTCGTCCCTGTCTTGCCGGATCGTGTCCGATCCTGTATAATCACGGTATTCTGGATCGGGAGGTGCCGCATGGACCGCTGTGATTTGCATACACATTCTATCTTTTCCGACGGAACATGCACGCCGGAGACACTATGCCAGCAGGCAAAGCTGCTTGGCCTGAAAAGCCTTGCGCTGACCGACCACAATACGACAGCAGGTCTGCATCGATTTTGTGCTGCTGGCCGTGCACTCAGCATGGAACCGGTTCCCGGTGTGGAATTGACCACGCAGCTCGGCCCGCAGGAGCTGCATCTGCTGGCGCTGTTTCTGCCGGAGCAAAGCATGCCGGAGGCAGAGGCCTTCTGCCTAGGTTACAACGAAGCCAAAACACAGCAGGAGCTTATCTGTGCCGACCGGCTGCAGGCTGCCGGGTACCCCGTCAGCCGCGATGCGCTTCTGGCGCTCAGCCATGGCCGGACGCCCAATCGTGTGCAGATTGCGCAGCTGCTGATGCAGGGCGGCGCGGCCGTGTCCATCTCCGACGCATTTGACCGCTTCCTGTGCGCTGGCGGCGGCTTTTATACACCGCCGCCGCGGCCCTCCATCCTGCATGCAATTGAGGCGGTTCATACATGGGGCGCCGTCGCCGTATGGGCCCATCCGCTTCACAGCGTTCCCCGGCAGACCGCCGCGCAGCTGCTGCCGCTGCTGGCCGCGCACGGCCTGGATGGTCTGGAAACGCGTTATTCCACATACACGTCCGAGGACACGTCGTGGCTGGCTGCTCAGGCCCAGGCGCTTGATCTGTTGGAGAGTGGCGGCAGCGACTATCACGGCGGCAACAAGCCCTCCATCCAGCTCGGTTCCGGGCAAGGAAACCTTGTTGTTCCGCAGATCTTCTGCAATGCGCTTCGGGCACGCGCCAACCAATAAACAGAAAACGTCCGGATACTGGCCAGGCCAGTATCCGGACGCTTGTTCTTTCCAGATTACCGCATATATTTTTCCGCGGAAAAGCCATATGGCAGCAGTGCATCGAGGCGAACCGCCACATAGCTGCCATCCCCGCGGCCCATGTAGATCATGAAATCCGGCGCGCAGAATTCCTGCATCACCTGCCGGCAGACACCGCAGGGCGGGAAAATATCCGTCACAGCCCCATTTTTTCCGCCGACAACGGCAATGGCCGTGAAAGACCGGTGCCCCTCAGAGACAGCCTTGAAAATTGCCGTACGCTCCGCACAGTTGGATGGGCCATAGGCCGCGTTTTCAATGTTGCAGCCGCGGTACACCGTACCATCTGCACATAAAAGCGCAGCGCCAACCTTGAAGCCGGAATACGGCACATAGGCATTCTGCATGGCCTGCATAGCCTCCTGAACCAGCGCCTCGGGTGTCATATATGCAAGTCTCCTTTCAGATAATTTCCTGTGCGAAGCTCTTGCCCGGTGTCTGATAAGGCACGTCAAGGAGTTCCGCCACCGTTGCAGCGATGTCGCAGAAGCCCTGCCGCGTGCCGAGATTCACGGGCCTGATCCTCTTGCCCAGCGCAATCATGGGAATATACTCCCGCGTGTGATCTGTATGCTTGAGATAGCCAGGGTCGCAGCCATGATCCGCCGTGATGATGACGCAGTCATCCTCGCCAAGCTTTGCAAGAAACTCCGGCAGCCACGCGTCAAACTCGTGGAGCGCGGCGGCATAGCCATCCGGATTGCGCCGGTGACCGTAAAGCATGTCAAAGTCGACCAGATTGACAAAGCAGAGTCCCTGGAACTCCCGCTCCGCATATGCCATCGTCTTTGCCAGACCGTCTGTATTGCCGGTCGTATACGTAAACTCTGTCATGCCTTCCCCGGCAAAGATATCGTGGATCTTGCCGACGGCAATCATCTGCTGCCCGGCGTCCACAACTGCATTCAACAGCGTTCTCTCCGGCGGCTCCAGCGAAAAATCATGCCGTCTGGATGTGCGCGTGTACGGCCATTCTCCCTCAAACGGGCGGGCAATCACGCGTCCCACGCCGTATTTCCCGCGCAGAATCTTCCGCGCAATCCGGCAATACTCATACAGCTGCTCCGGCGGCACCACAGACTCATGCGCCGCAATCTGGAACACAGAATCTGCCGAGGTGTAGACAATCAGATCCCCGGTTTCCACGTGCTGACGGCCATAATCCTTGATAACCTCCGTTCCGGAATAGGGCTTGTTGCACAAAACGCCTCTGCCCGTCTGCTCCCGGAAGGGCTTCAGGACCTCCTCCGGGAACCCGTCCGGGAAGGTCGGCAGCGGCTGCGGGGATACAATTCCTGCAATCTCCCAGTGACCAATCGTCGTGTCCTTGCCGCGGGAAAGCTCCTGCAGGCGGGCCAGCGCAGCCTGCGGTTTATCCGTCTTTGGCAGATAATCCACCCCATCCAGATCTCCGAGACCCATGGAAATCAGGTTTTCCATCTGGAACTTCGGCGACTGGCTGCAGGTACGCAGCGTATTGGCGCCAACATCGCCAAAATCTGCTGCATCCGGCTCATAGCCGATGCCGCAGGAATCCAGCACAATCAAAAAAACGCGCTTCATAGTTTATTTCTCCAGCTTTACTGCAGTTTCCAGTGCCAGCTTCATCATGTTCGTGAAGCCGTTCTGCCGCTCCTCTGCAGTGGTGTATTCCTGACGGAGCAGATGATCCGAGACGGTGCACATAGCCAGTGCATGCTTGCCGGCGCGCGCCGCGTTCATATAAAGCGCTGCGGCCTCCATCTCGACGGCCAGCACCCCCATCTTTCTCCACCCGTGGGTTGCAGTCATTCCCTCCGGCATGTCGCCGTCGTCGCCGTAGAAACGGTCAGACGAAAGGATATTGCCAACATGATACGGCAGGCCCAGCTCCTTCGCAGTTTCCACGCACGTCTCCAGCATGTGATAGTCGGCAATCGGCGCGAACGTGCCCGCCAGATGGTACTGGCTGGCCCAGTTGGAATCGGTGCATGCCGCCTGGCCGATCACAATATCGCGCAGGTTGATATTCTCCTGCATTGCGCCGGTCGAGCCGATGCGGATGATGTTCTCCACCTCAAAAACGGTGAACAGCTCCCACGAATAAATGCCAATGGACGGCATGCCCATACCGGATGCCATGACAGAAATTTTCGTGCCATGGTAGGTGCCGGTATACCCCTGTACACCGCGGACATTATTGACAAGCACAGCATTTTCCAAGAAGTTTTCTGCAATGAACTTTGCACGCAGCGGATCGCCGGGCATGAGGACGGTCTTTCCGAAGTCCCCGGGTTTTGCATTGATATGCGGAGTCGGATAATTAGCCATTGTTAGTTACTCCTTTCTATTCTTATGCGGTCAGATGATCCAATATGTTTATGGTAACACCGCACAATTCGGCAAGCAGATTCGGCGAGAGATTTTTCGCCAGGTCAAGGTTTGAAACGTGCAGGAATACTGTATGTATTTCAAGCTTTTCAAACCGCAGATTTGGTGGAAAAGATCCAGCGAAGCGCGTAGCCGCAATTGTACGGTGTTGCCCTATTTGTTTTCTTCCTCCAGCTTTTTGACGATCTTCACAACACGGCTGGTGCCAAGACGGGACGCACCAAGCTCGATGAACTTTTCTGCATCCTCCAGCGACGAAATGCCGCCGGCTGCCTTGATCCTGACGCCGGGCTTCACATGCTTGGCAAACAGCTCCACATCGTGGAACGTCGCACCGCCGGTGGAGAAGCCGGTAGAGGTTTTGATGTAATCCGCGCCGGAGTTTGAGACGATCTCGCACAGTTTGATTTTCTCCTCATCCGTCAGCAGGCACGTCTCAATGATGACCTTCAGAAGCTTGCCATGGCACGCAGCCTTAACCGCCTGGATCTCGCTCAGCAGCTCGTCCCACTTCTGATCCTTGACCCAGCCGATGTTGATGACCATATCCACCTCGTCCGCACCGTTTTCAACGGCGTCAGAAGCCTCGAAGCACTTGGCCTTTGTGGTGTCATAGCCATTGGGGAAGCCGATGACTGTGCAGATTGCAAGCCTGCCGCCAACATAATCCTTGGCCTGCCTGACATACGAAGCCGGAATGCAGACAGACGCCGTCTGGTATTTCATTCCGTCGTCGCAGATTGCCTGGATCTGCGCCCAGGTCGCCGTCTGGGCGAGAAGCGTATGATCGACTTTACTCAGAATCTCTTTCAGTTCCATGGAGTAATTCCACCTTTCTATGTTCCTTAATATAATCCTGATAGCATTTATGACACATGGCGATATAGCTGTCGTTACCGCCCAGGAATACTTGGTCCCCCTCTGTCACGACATACCCATCCGGGCTGATACGTGCGTTTGTTGTCGCCTTGCGGCCGCAGTCGCAGATGGTCTTGATCTCTGTAATGGAGTCGGCCAGTTCAAACAATCTGCGGCTGCCGGGAAAGAGCTTCGTCTGGAAATCCGTACGCAGACCAAAGCACAAAACCGGCAAATTTTCGCGATCGACAAGCTCACGCAGCTGGTCAATCTGCGCGCATGTCATAAACTGGCATTCGTCCACAATAATTACATCCGCTCGGTCACGCGCAGCATACAGCGCGCACAAATCGCAGTCGGGCCCAATTGCCTCACACTGCGCTGTCAGACCAATGCGGGAACGCAGCGTAAATGCGCCGTCGCGGTCGTCCGCAGATGGCTTAATCAGCCAGACCTTCATGCCGCGTTCCTCATAGTTGTACTTTGTGATGAGCGCGGTTGCCGTCTTGCTTGACCCCATTGCGCCGTACTTGAAATACAGCTTTGCCATATTCTCATCCCCTTCCCCTCAGTCTGATTATTATACCAGAACACGACTTTCTTGGGAAGTGCAATTCGCGATTTTCCCCATTGCGAACCCCTCTCTTTTCTAAAATGGGAACTGCGGCACGGGAAATCTCCTTGCACTTTCTTTCCAACCGTGCTATACTTCCACTGAATCCAAGATTCAGGAGGTTTACTTATGGCCATTCTTTTAACCGGCGGTGCCGGCTTTATTGGCAGCCACACAGCTGTTTCTCTGCTTCAGGCCGGACTTGACATCGTGCTTGTGGACAATCTGTATAACAGCTCTCCGAAGGTCATTGACCGGATTGAGACGATCACCGGCAAGCGTCCGGCCTTTGTGGAAGCAGATTGCTGCGACAAGGCTGCAATGGAAAAGGTCTTTACTGACTATTCCATCACGGGCGTCATCCATTTTGCTGGTCTGAAGGCTGTCGGAGAATCCGTGCAGAAGCCGCTCCTTTATTACCGAAACAACCTTGATTCCACGCTGACTGTTCTGGAGGTTATGCGCGCACATAACTGCCACCAGTTTGTGTTTTCCTCATCAGCTACCGTCTATGGCGATCAGCCGGCTCCGCTTTACGAAACAGCTCAAACCGGCAACTGCTCCAACCCCTATGGTTGGACCAAGTTTATGATCGAAGAAATTCTGAAATCCGCCTGCAAGGCTGATCCCGCGCTCAGTGTCGTCCTTCTTCGCTATTTCAATCCTATCGGCGCACACGAGTCCGGCCTGATTGGTGAAAATCCAAACGGCATTCCGAACAACCTGATGCCTTATATCACGCAGGTTGCCATTGGCCGCCGGGAAAAGCTGACCGTCTTTGGCGATGACTATGACACACCGGATGGCACGGGCGTGCGCGACTATATTCATGTTGTTGATCTGGCAGATGGTCATCTGTGTGCCATCCAGTACGCCGAGCAGCATACGGGCTGTGAGATTTTCAACCTTGGCACCGGCCACGGCGTCAGTGTTCTGGAAATGGTACATACGTTTGCGGATGTCAACCATGTGGATGTCCCGTATGTTATCGGTCCGCGCCGTGCCGGTGATCTCGCCACGGTATATGCAGATCCCACCAAGGCAAGGCAGGTACTTGGCTGGCAGGCCAAAAAGGATGTCGCCGATATGTGCCGCGACAGCTGGAACTGGCAGAGCAAGAATCCGACCGGCTATTGACCGCATTTCATTCATACATTTAACTGGAATCCCCCGCAGCACATGCGTGCTGCGGGGGATTCTTACGACAAAAGCGCCTGCTGCAGCTTGCAGCAGGCGCTTTTAATGTCGGCATTACCTATCTTTCCGGTCAGTCACCCGACAAGTATTGTCAGCGACCATGAGCTTAACTTCTGTGTTCGGTATGGGAACAGGTGGACCCTCATGGCAATCAACACCGACTTGGCAAAAAAGAAACCTGATCAGAAATCAGGTTTCTTTTATGTTGGCACTACCTATTTTCCCGGCCAGTCACCCGGCAAGTATTTTCGGCGCATGTGAGCTTAACTTCTGTGTTCGGTATGGGAACAGGTGGACCCTCACACCAATCAGCACCAACTATA
>CAKUAM010000069.1 GCA_934636305.1 uncultured Oscillospiraceae bacterium | reverse complement strand
TCATAGGTGCAGAAAATCCGTACTGCCAGCAAAAACTGCTGGGCAGTACGGATTTGCATTGGTCTATCGATCCGCGCAGGAAAGATCCTGGAAAACCGAAGCGGCTTCTGCGATGCAGCCCCAGCCTGCGGTCTGCATCGCAAGAGGAGGAACAAAGCGCCAGAATAAGAAGTCTTGCGCCGCAAGGCTTCGTTTCGTAAGCTTTGATTCCGACGAGACTCCGGGGGGAAAATCGAAATCCCGCCGGTCGTCTTTTTCTTTTCTCAACATTTTCTTTTTTGACGAATCAAAAAAGAAAATGTTGAAAATCGTCGCACCCAATAGGCGGATATACAGATATATCCGCTTACTTTTTGGGTTTTCTGTCAAAAAACGGCGATTTTCCACTCACGCTGATCGGGATCCCCAGCACCAGTGCTGTTTTTTCACCTAGCAGCCCCATCTCCTTTGCCGTACGGCCGACGGAGAACATGATACGGCTATCTACACGCGCGTCCGCCGCGCTGGCTGCCGCGGAGCCGACAGCAATACCGATATCCACCGCGTCCCAGGCGCACAGGCCGTCATTTTTTGCGCAGTCGCCGCAGTCGGCGAAATGACAGTATTGACAGCCCTTGTCCAGCCCGCGCCGTACCTCCTGCATGCCGAGCAGCACAACGGCGTCCGCCGTATCGACATTGTCGGCATCGCGGGCAAAGAACGCGTAGTCCAGCTCGCCGGCAAGCCTGCGCATCTGCGCGGCCAGCTGGTCCTTATCCTCGCCGGTCAGAACGCAGCTGATAAGGCCGTCCATGCCTCTCGTTTTGGGCGCGGTACGCGCGGCCGCACACATTCTGGCCGCCGTGTCCAGCACAGCGTGCTGCTCCATATCTCTGGATGAATAAAACATATTCCGGAACCTCCTGTTTTGTTTGTTGTATCCAGTATAGCATGCTGGCAGAATGTGTTCAACCATGAAAGATGCCCCATCCTGGCTTGGCCAGAATGGGGCATTTATCAATGGTTCTGTGCTTCGGGTGTGTCCAGAATTGCCAGCGCGTCTGCGCTGTTCTTCACACTCACAGGCTTTGCAAGGTAGCCGTTCATACCGGCCTCCCGGCAGCTGCGCTTGTTGCCGACAAAGGTATTGGCTGTCATGGCGAAAATCGGAACCAGATGATTCGCGCGGCGGCTGCGGCGGATGGCCGTGTTGCCATCCATAGCCGGAACGTTTGCCGTTCTCGTCCTGCATATCGTATCTTCCTGAATAATACAAGGATAAAAATCCCGGGCCGTTAAAAACGCAGCGTCGGCCAGATCCGGGAAGGCCGCACAGGCCCTGTATTTTTATAAAAAGCGCACCGCAGGGGATCACACCCTGCGGCGGACTGGCACCCCCGGCTGGATTCGAACCAGTGGCCTGCCGCTTAGGAGGCGGCCGCTCTATCCAACTGAGCTACGGGGGCAGATTTGCAACGGTCTTATTTTACAATGCACGGTGTGGTTTGTCAAGGTCGGAGCGGCGCAGGCATATCGGCGGGCAGATGAGAATAGACTGGCAGTGGAAAGCGGGGGAGGATCGTTGCTGGAGACACTGACGCGGATATTGCCGCCGGAGCTTGGACAGGCGGTGCGTCTTGCCGGCCCGGAGCGGATAGAGGAAATCCGCCTGCGTGCCGGACAGGCACCGTCGATTGTGCTTGGCGGCAAAGAGCAGCCGCTTGCCGCATGCACGGGCCGCGTCACGGCCGGACAGCTGCAGAGGATCGTGATGACCGCATCCTCACAGTCGCAGTATGCGGTGCAGGATCAGCTGCGGTGCGGCTTTTTCAGTGTGGAGGGCGGCATCCGCATCGGTGTCTGCGGCGGCACGGCCACACTGGACGGGCGTGTAACAGCAATCCGGGACATTTCCTCGCTGAATATCCGCCTGCCGCATGAGATCGTGATCCCGGCGCAGCAGCTGCTGCCGCATCTGACGCATTCATGTCTGCTGGTCGGCGCGCCCGGAAGTGGAAAAACCACGCTGCTGCGCAGCTGCATCCGCGCACTGACGCAAAGCGGACAGCGCGTGGGCGTGGCTGACGAGCGTATGGAGATTGCCGCGGCTCGCGGCGGCGTGCCGCAGTTTGATCTTGGGCCACGCGCGGACGTGCTCTCCGGCTGCCCGAAGGGCGAGGGAATGCTGATGCTGCTGCGCAGCATGAATCCGGACTGGATTGCTGTGGATGAGATCACGCAGCCGGAGGATCTGCTGGCAATCCGGGATGTGAACGGCTGCGGGGTACGGCTGCTGGCAACGATTCACGCGGAAACACTGTCGGATCTGACACGCAGACCGCTTTGCCGTATGCTCGTGAAACTGGGAATTTTCGAACAGGCGCTGCTGCTTGACCGCAGCCGGACATTTCATGCAGAAAGGATCCTATGCTGAAGCTGATTGGACTGATGATGGTTGTGACGGCGTCGAGCCTGACAGGGCTCGGCATGGCGCGCACGGTGCGCTGCCAGCAGCTGCAGACAAGCAGTCTGCTGGATTGCATCATTTACATAAAGCAGGAGCTGCGCTACCGCATGACGCCGCTGCCGGACGTATTTGACGCGCTTGGCAGTTCGGCCGGAGCACAGGTTGGCGCGTTCTTTGCCCAGATGGCGCAGACACTGCAGACAGACGGCGGCAGCACGGTTGGCTTTGCCTGCCGCATGGCGCTGGCGCAGACCAGAGGGCTGCAGCTGCCATCGCCGGTATGCCGGAGCCTGCAGGCGCTGTTTGACCAGCTGGGCCGGTTCGATCTGGAGGGGAATGTGCAGGCATTGGAGCTGGCACAGGCGCGGCTGCAGGCAGAGCTTGACGCGCTGCGTACAGGCGGCCGTGCACGCTGCCGGACGTATCTGACGCTGGGGATATGTACGGGCCTTGCTGCGGCGGTGATATTGATCTGATATGGATATTGATCTGATTTTTAAAATTGCGGCTGTTGGGATCATTGTTTCCATTCTCAATCAGGTGCTGGTGCGATCCGGACGTGAGGAGCAGGCGACCATGACGTCGCTGGCCGCGCTGGTCGTTGTGCTGATGATCGTTGTGCAGCGCATTGCAGAGCTGTTTGAGATGGTCAAAACGCTCTTTGAGTTTTAATGGAGACGGTAGCGCGGCTCATCGCCGCGGCGCTCATCTGCAGTATTCTGTGTTTGCTTCTGCAAAAGCAGATGCCGGAGCTGACGCTGGCCCTGTGCATTCTGGGGTGCGCGCTGTGCCTCCTGTCCGTTCTGCCGCTGCTGTCGCCGGTTCTGGAGCTGCTGCAGCGGCTGCAGGAGCTGACGGGGCTGTCCGGCGCAGTATTTTCCCCGCTGCTCAAAACAGCGGCCATCAGCATTCTGGCGCAGCTGGCCGGCAGTCTCTGCCGCGACAGCGGGCAGGCTGCCCTTGCCAAGGCTGTGGAGACGTGCGCCGGGCTGGTCTGCATCTATCTGGCGCTGCCGCTTCTGGAAATGGTGGTATCGCTGCTGCAGAGACTGATAGGAGGGTAATATGCGCCGGATTGTTCTGCTTGCTGTCTGTCTGGCGGCGCTGAGCGTCCCGGCGCGCGCAGTGGATGCCTTTGCGCAGGAGCAGCAGATCCTGCAGGTGGACAGCCTTACCCAGGGGCTGCCGGACGAGGCGCAGCAGGCCATGGAGGGTCTGAGCCCGGCAAGCCGGACGGACGCCGGGACGGCAATTCTGCGGATCATCCGCTGGGCAACGCAGCTTTCTGTCAGCGCGCTGCCGGACGCGGTGCGCACCGGCGCCATGCTGCTGGCCGCGGCGCTCATCTGTTCACTTGTCCGGCCGCTGCAGCCCGGGCAGACGTCGCTGCCTGTGCTGACGCTGACCGGTGCGGCGGCAATCAGCCTGATTTTTACCGGCAGCATGCGCAGCATGGCGTCGCTTGCCGGGCAGATGCTCGATGAAATGGAGGCATACTCCAAGCTTTTGCTGCCGGTCATGTCGGCTGCCGCAACGGCCTCCGGCGCGCCAGCCGGCGGGAGCGTGCTGTACGTCGGCTCCACACTGTTTTTCAGTGTCCTGACGAGTGCGATCCGCGCGCTGCTCCTTCCGCTTGTCTATGCGTTTCTTGCGCTGTCCACGCTGGAATGCGGGATGGACGATGCACGGCTCGGCAGCGTGCGGCAGCTGGCCGGATGGAGCATAACGGCCATTCTGAAGGGGATTATGTATGTTTTTACGGCGTATCTGGCAGTTACCGGGCTGTTATCCGGCAGCGCGGATGAGGCGGCGGTCGATGCGGCAAAATCCACGCTGTCCGCGGCAATTCCCGTGGTCGGCGGGATCGTAGCCGATGCGTCGGAGGCGGTATTGCAAAGCGCGCGGCTGCTGCGCGCGACGGCGGGAACATTCGGCATTCTGGCGGTGCTTGCGATGGCGCTCGTTCCGTTTTTGAAAATTGCAATCTGCTATATCACGATGAAAATCACAGCAGCCATTGCCGGCCTGACCGCAGGGAAGGCGCACGCGGCGCTTCTGACGCACCTGGCTGCGGCCATGGGCTATCTGCTGGCGATGACCGGCTGCACAGCAGTTATGATGCTGCTTGGCACAACATGCTTTTTGAAGGTGGCGGCAGGATGATAGAAGCGGTGCGTGGGTATCTTCTGCGGCTGTGCGCGGGCGCGTTTTTCTCTGCGCTGCTGCTCGCCGTGATTCCGCAGGGCACGCCAAGGCGCATGGCGGCGCTGCTTTGCAGTTTGCTGTTGGCGCTTCTGGCTCTGAGCCCATTGGCAGGGCTTGACTATGATGCGCTGTCCGAGTCCATCGGCCGGCTGGAGCTTGCGCAGGAGCAGGCGCGTACCGGCATTGCACTGCAGAACCGTGAGCTGACCGCACGCATCATATCCGAGCGTGTGGAGGCATATATATTGGACAAAGCAGCAGAGCTTGGCCTGGATATTACCGTGCAGCTGCAGATAAATGCGCAGGCCGGTACACCATATCCGGAAGCCGTAACCATCTATGGCGCGGCAAACACCGCGCAGCGGCAGCGCCTGCAGCGGTATATCGAGCAGAATCTTGGCATTGCGCCGGAAAGGCAGGAATGGCTGCCATGAAACAGACCGTTCTGGCAGAGCTCCGCGGGAAAGCCGCGGGGATTGTCCGAAAATACAAGCTTGCAATTCTCATTTTTCTGGTTGGCATTCTTCTGGCGCTGCTGCCGGTCAAAAAAAGCACCGCGCAGACGGACAGCGCCGCACAGCAAACCGCCGCGAGCTTTGATCTTGCCGGCACACAGGCGCAGCTGACGCAGCTGCTTTCCGGGATCGACGGCGTTGGCCGCGTCCAGCTGCTTCTGACCGTACAGTCCGGGGAAAAGACCATCTATCAGCAGGACAGCCGGACCGTGACGAGTGCTGGCAGCACAACAACCGAGCAGGAGACGGTCCTGCGCGCCAGCGGAAGCTCCGACAAGCAGCCGCTGGTGGAGGTTGTCTATCATCCGCAGTACCAGGGGGCGCTGGTCGTTTGCGATGGGGCGGAGCGCGCCAGCGTCCGCCTGGCAGTTATACAGGCAGTATCGAGCCTGACCGGGCTCGGTAGCAATAAAATCGCTGTTGTAAAAATGAAAGGGCAATAGGAGGAGTCGGTATGAAAATCTGGAAACGGAACGCAATCATTGCATCGGTTCTGCTGCTGGTATGCGCCGGTGTGTACCTCAACTGGGCAAACACGCAGAAAACGCAGGCGCAGGATCTGACGCAAACGCTCTCGGCGGAGCAGGTCATGGGCGAGGATACCCTGGTTCTGTCCGACGGCGCGTCTGCGCTGCAGGATGCGGCGGTGGAGGTTTCGGCAGACGATGGGCAGACGGCAGGGGATTATTTTGCGCAGGTGCGCCTGAGCCGGCAGGAATCGCGTGATTCGGCCGTAGAGCTTCTGGAACAGACCATCGCCTATGACGAGGGCACACAGGTCGGCGATACGGCAAGCCAGACGCTCAACGAAATTGTGAATACCGCGCTCAGTGAGGCGGAAATTGAGAGTCTTGTCATCGCAAAGGGGTATGACGACTGCGTGACATATATCAATGACGGCGTTGTCTGCGTGGCCGTTTCAGCTCCGGCGGACGGGCTGACCGACGTGGACGCAGCGCTCATTTCCGATATTGTAACGTCGCAGACGGCCTATAATCTCTCGCAGGTACGCATCATCGAGGTCAAATAACACCCGCGGGACGGCTGATTTTCAGAAAAGGATTGCATTTTATACGTTTTGTGGTAAAATGTATCCACTATGGAATGTGCAGTCCCGAAACGGAGGAACCACTATGGCTGACAAGAATGAATATTTCACACAAAACCTGGAAAACGGCACGCTGCAGGTCTCTGAGGATGTCGTCACATCTGTGGCGGCGGCAGCTGTTCTTGAGGTGGAGGGTGTATGCGGCCTGTCCAACAGCATCAGTACCGATATTGCCGAAATGCTCGGCATGAAGGCACTTTCCCGCGGCGTGCGCCTGACAGCCGGAAAGGACGGCACGCTTAAAATCGAATGCGATATCGTGGCTAAGTTTGGTCAGAGTGTCTTTGCCCTGGCAAAGCAGGTGCAGGACTCGGTGAAGTCCAGCGTGGAATCTGTGATCGGGCTGAAGGTCGCGCAGGTCAACGTGAATGTCTGCGGCATTGCGATGCCGCGGGAGCTGAAAAAATAAGCCGGGAAACAAACCCTTTTGTGAAAAGCTGAAGGGTTTGTTTTTGCCCGTACAGAAGAAAGCGCAGCAAGGAGAAGCATATGACAAGATCAAACGCCAGAGAGATTGCCTGCCATCTCGTCTTTGAAATGAATTTCAACCAGACCACTGCCGGCGAGGCGCTGGAGCTGCTGATGGATGATTCATATTATCCGTCGCTGGCCAAGGAATCCGAAATTTACGAGGAAAAGCCGGACGCCAGGCAGCTTGCCTATATCACTGACATTGTGCAGGGCGTGCAGGCACACCGGCAGGAGCTCGAGGGCTACATCACAAAATATTCCGTCGGCTGGCAGCTGGGCCGCATTGCGCGCATGGCTGTGGCGATCATGGAGGTGTGCATGTATGAATCCCTCTATGTGGAGGATGCGCCCATCAGCGCAGCCATCAACGAGGCAGTCGAGCTGACGCGCAAGTATGAGAACGAGGATGTTGTCTCGTTCGTCAACGGCATTCTCGGCGGCTTTGCACGCGAGGCGCAGCAGCAATGCTGACACTCGGCTTTGACACCAGCAACTATACCACCTCGGTGGCGGCATATGATGGCGTGGGCGGGAAGAACTGCTCACGCCTTTTGGACGTGAAGCCGGGGCAGCTCGGCCTGCGGCAGTCAGACGCGCTGTTTGCGCATGTCAAACGGCTGCCGGAGCTGGTGCAGGCTCTGGCAGAGGCGATGGATCTGCGCAGCGTGACGGCCATCGGCGTCAGCACGCGCCCGCGCGCAGTCGAGGGCTCGTATATGCCGTGCTTTCTCGCCGGATGGTCACAGGCCAGCAGTCTGGCTGCAATCCTTGGTGTTCCGCTGCATGCTGTGTCGCACCAGCAGGGGCATATCGCTGCAAGCCTCTGGTCGGCGGGCAGGCTGGATCTGATGCAGACGCCGCATCTGGCGTGGCACCTGTCCGGCGGCACCACAGAGCTTTTATATGTAGAGCCGGATGAAAAAAATGTGAAGGCGCAGAAAATCGGCGGCACGAGCGACATTTCCGCCGGGCAGCTGATTGATCGCTCCGGTGTTCTGCTTGGTCTGCAGTTTCCGGCAGGGAAGGCCGTCGATGCGCTCAGCCGGGAGTCTGCCTGCCGTGAGCGCTACCGCGTGAAGCTCCAGGGGCTGGAATTTTCCTTCTCCGGCATTCAGAACAAGGCGGAAAAATTTTATAGCGAGACGCACTGCGCCCCGGACACAGCAAGATTTGTTATGAACTGCGTCGTCACCTGCATTGCCGACGCTACGCGCGCGGCGCTGGCGCAGTATCCGGGCCTGCCGGTCGTTTTTTCCGGCGGTGTGGCTTCCAATTCCATGCTGCGGGAGCGGATGCAGGAGTTTTCTCCCATCTTTGCCGAGCCGCAGTTCTCTACAGATAACGCGATGGGCGTGGCTGTCCTGGCGGCGCTGCAGGAGGGCATGTAATGGAACAGAATATCATTGCTGTCAGCCAGGTCAACGAATATATCAAATTTCTGCTTGACCGCGACGAGCTTCTCAATCAGATCTGCGTGCGCGGCGAGATCAGCAACTATAAGATCTATCCGTCCGGCCACCATTATTTCACGCTCAAGGATGCGGAGGGTGCGCTGCGGTGCGTGATGTTCCGCTCGAGCGCGCAGCGGCTGCGGTTCCGGCCGGAAAACGGCATGCAGGTGCTGGCATGGGGGCGGATCACGGTATTTCCGCGCGACGGCGCGTATCAGCTCTATTGCAGCGCACTGAGCGTCGACGGTGTGGGCGATCTGCATGTGGCCTTTGAGCAGCTCAAGCAGAAGCTTTCGCAGGAGGGGCTATTCGATCCCGCGCACAAGAAGCCGCTGCCTGCATACCCGCATACAATCGCCATTATCACATCCCCGGCAGGCGCAGCTATTATGGATATGCTGCGGATCCTTGGCAAGCGGTACCCACTGAGCAAAATCAAGCTGCTGCCAGTGCGTGTGCAGGGGGCGGAGGCCCCGGCGGAAATTGCGGGCGCCATTGCCTATGCAAATCGCTATCAGCTTGCGGATCTGATCATCACGGGCCGCGGCGGCGGCTCCATGGAGGATCTGTGGGCATTCAACGATGAGCGTGTGGCGCGCGCGATCTATGCGTCCGACATCCCGGTCATTTCGGCTGTCGGCCATGAGCCGGATGTGACAATCTCTGATTACGTGGCCGATCTGCGCGCAGCGACGCCCAGCAATGCGGCGGAGCTTGCCGTGCCGGATCAGATGGAGCTGCGCAAGCGGCTGCAGGCCATGCAGACGTCCATGCAGCAGAGCGTACAGAAAACTGTGAAGCTTGGCCGGCAGCGGCTCGGCGCGCTGGCAGAAAAGCGCGTGCTGCAAAGTCCGTTTGGCTATCTGGAGGACAGACGGATGCTGCTGGACTTTCTTTCCACGCGCCTGCGGTCCGCACAGCAGAGCAAGCTGCAGGCAAGCAGGCAGCGCTTTGTCCGGGTGACGGCGGCACTCGATGCGATGAGCCCATTGAAGGTGCTCTCGCGCGGCTACAGCATGGTCACAAGTGAGGACGGGGCCATCATCCGGGAGGCCCGGAGCGTCTCGGAGGGGCAGACGATTCATATCGAGCTATGCAGCGGCAGCCTGCGCGCAGCCGTGACGCAGATTCAGGAGGATGCAACATGAGCGGCAAGTCAAAAACATTTGAGGAATCGATGCAGCGGCTGGAGGCCATTGTACATCAGCTTGAGCAGGGCAATGTCCCGCTGGAGGACTCGCTGAAGCTTTTTCAGGAGGGAACCGCGCTTGTGCAGTCGTGCACAAAGCTGCTGGACAGCGCAGAGCTTGAGATTGTAAAGCTGACAAAAACCGCCGACGGTACGCCGGCAGAAACGGAGTTTGAACGCAATGAGTGATTTTCAGAACCAGATTACGCAGTACCGCGCTGCGGTTGAGGAATTTTTGGCGCATTGCTTTCTGGACGATCTGCCGCAGAAGCGGCTGTTTGACGCCATGCGCTACAGCCTGCTTGCCGGCGGCAAACGGATCCGTCCGGTTCTGACGCTGGAGTTCTGCCGGGTATGCGGCGGGGACTGGAAAAAGGCCGTGCCGTTTGCATGCGCGCTGGAAATGATCCACACCTACAGCCTCATTCACGATGACCTTCCCTGCATGGATAACGACGATTACCGCCGCGGACGGCTGACAAACCACAAGGTATTCGGCGAGGCGCTGGCAGTGCTGGCAGGCGACGGCCTGCTGACTGCCGCGTTCGAGACGGCGGCCCATGCCGACGCATCTCCCGCCACGGCGCTTTGGGTTGTCCGGATCCTTGCGGAGCAGGCAGGGGAGCTTGGCATGGTCGGCGGGCAGGTACTGGACATGGACGTCGAGCAGCAGGAGCTGACGGAGCAGGGAATCTATGATATCCAGCAGCGCAAAACCGGCGCGCTCATTCAGGCAGCCTGCCAGATCGGTGTGGTCGCCGCGGGTGGCACCGAGCAGCAGCTGCAGGCTGCGGGCGTATATGCGCAGAACCTTGGCCTTGCGTTCCAGATCCGCGACGATATGCTTGATGTTCTGGGCGACGCAGCCAAGCTCGGCAAGGCCACGCACGTTGACGAGAATAAGAATACATTCGTCCGGCTGTATGGCATCGGCGCATGCTCCAAAATGATTGAGCAGGAGACACGGACGGCCATTGAGGCGCTTGCGTGCTTTGAAAATTCGGAATTTCTTGTGGAAATGGCACAGGAGCTGGCCCTGCGGGAATATTAACGGCCACCGGTTTTCCAGCAATCTTATTCTGTCTCCGACGGCCCCATCTTTTCCGCCTTGCCGGAAAAGATGGGGGAGAAAAGGGGCGCTAGGACGCGGTTGGTGCATCCTGCATCTAAATTTAGGCAGCAAACATGCCGGATAGAAGTCACATCGCACCAACACACCTCACCGTATCTTACTACGCGCCGCCCGTCATTTCGGCATCAAATATAACGGCAGTTGCGTTTTAATACCTGCAGAAAATCCGCACTGCCAACAAAATTTGTTATGCAGTACGGATTCGCATTGGACTTCCAGGCAACGCGGGAAAGATCCAAGAAAACCGAAGGGGTTTTCTTGGCCGCTTTAAGGGGTCCGGGGGAAA
>CAKUAM010000068.1 GCA_934636305.1 uncultured Oscillospiraceae bacterium | reverse complement strand
CGCGCGACTCCAGCGACTGCCGGAGCTCGGTGAGCATAATCTCGGAAATGGAGCGGAAGTTTTCCTCGGTGAGCTTATTGAAGCAGACAATCTCGTCAACACGGTTGATAAACTCCGGCCGCAAGAACTCGCCCAGAGCCTTCATGGCCTTTTCCTTCGACTGCTCGGTCAGGCTGCGGCTGAAGCCGACGTTGCCGCCCTTTTCGTTGGAGCCTGCGTTGGAGGTCATGATAATGATTGTGTTCTCGAAGTTCACCACACGGCCCTGTGCGTCGGTGATGCGGCCGTCGTCAAGAATCTGCAGCAGAATATTGAGCACATCCGGATGCGCCTTCTCCAGCTCGTCAAACAGAATCACCGAATACGGGCGGCGGCGGATCTTCTCCGTCAGCTGTCCGGCTTCGTCATAGCCGACATAGCCGGGAGGCGAGCCGATGATCTTCGACACGCTGTGCTTTTCCATATACTCGGACATATCCAGCCGGATGAGCGACTCCACCGATTCAAACATTTCGCTGGCCAGGCATTTGACAAGCTCTGTCTTGCCCACGCCGGTCGAGCCAACGAAGATAAACGACACCGGGTGCTTTTTCGTCTGGATTCCAACGCGTGAGCGGCGGATAGCCGACACAACAGACGCAATGGCCTCATCCTGCCCGACAATATGCTTTTTGAGCTGCGCGTCCAGATTAAGCAGCTGCTCATATTCCTGCGCGCGGATCTTGCTGGCCGGAATCTTCGTCCAGAGCTCAATGATGCGCGCCAGATTGTCGATCGTCAGCACAGGCTTCGGCTCGGCCTCAAGCGCAAAAATCTCAGAATCCAGCTGCAGATTGCGGCTGCGCAGCTCCGCCATGCGGGCGTAATCCTCCTGCGTCTTTTCTGCATTCTCCGTGAGCATGTTCAGCTCCACATCATAGTCGGCGTGCTCTTTTTTGAGTGCCTCCAGCTTGCCGATGTTCTTGTTCTTCAGGTTCACATCCGAGCAGGCCTCATCAATGAGGTCAATTGCCTTATCCGGCAGGAAACGGTCGGTAATATAGCGTTCTGAAAGCAGAACGGCCTGCCGTGCAATCTCCGGCGTGATGACAACGCCGTGGAATGCCTCATAATAGTGCGAAATGCCGCGGATGATGGCGACAGACTGCTCAATGGTCGGCTCTGCAACCGTCACCGGCTGGAACCGGCGCTCAAGCGCCGCATCCTTTTCGATGTGCTTGCGGTATTCATTGAACGTGGTTGCACCGATGACCTGAATCTCGCCGCGCGAAAGCGCAGGCTTCAGGATGTTGGCCGCGTTCATGGAGCCCTCCGCGTCGCCCGCACCGACAAGATTGTGCACCTCATCGATCACAAGAATCACATTGCCGAGCTTCTTGACCTCCTCAATAAGGCCCTTCATCCGGCTTTCAAACTGGCCCCGGAACTGCGTCCCGGCAACAAGCGCCGTCAGGTCCATCAGGTAGACCTCTTTGCTTTGCAGCTTGTACGGAACCTCCTTGGCCGCAATCTTCTGCGCAAGGCCCTCGGCGATGGCCGTCTTGCCGACGCCCGGCTCGCCAATGAGGCAGGGATTGTTCTTCTGCCGGCGGTTGAGAATCTGGATCACGCGCTCCAGCTCCTCCTCGCGGCCAATGATGCCGTCAAGCTTGCCGTCGCGCGCCTTCTGCGTCAGGTTCTGGCAGTAGGTGTCCAGAAATTTATGCTTTTTGTTCTTGGAGCCGTTGGGCTTATCGCCGTTTCTCTGGCGGCTCTCCGTCTTTTCCGGCTCGGGTGCGGTCGGCAGATTCTCCTGCGCGCCGGCATTGCCAAAGAGCTTATTGAGGAACGGGAACGTGGCCGTCTGGCTGTCGTTCTCCTCCTCGTCGCCCTCGCCGTCCGTCTGGCCCTGGCCAAGCAGCCCCTCAAGGCCGTTCATGGCCTCCGTCATTTCGCCGTTGAGATTTTCCAGATCATCCTCGGACAGGCCCATGCGCTCAATCATATCGTCAACAGGCTTGATGCCCATTTCCTTTGCGCATTTGAGGCAAAGTCCCTCGTTGATGGTCTTTCCCCCGTCAATTTTTGTTATAAAAATCACTGCAAGATTCTTTTTGCATCTTGAGCATAAAGTCGGTTTCATAGAGGTTGTATCTCCTTACATGCGTTTGCTTTCTAAAGAGTATAACACAGGCGCGCCGTCGTATCATTGCAGAATTGTAAACGTTTTGCAGAAAATTTATGGCGATTTGCGGCGCCGCTACGGCACATACAGCGTGCCATGGCCGTTGGCCAGCAGCAGCACCGTCCCGTCCGGCCGCATAACGACCCCCGTTGCACCGGTCGTATTATCCGAGACATCATATTCCTGCAGCGTCTGGTCGTAGATGCAGACAGAGGTGCTGGTCAGAAGCGAAAGATATTTGCCGTTGGCTGAAATGTCCAGGATCTGGTCTGAAAGCTCCTGCGTGCCAAGCACGCTCCCGTCATAGCCGAGCGTCAGCACAGAATACTGGTTGCCCGCCTTGTAGAGGTTCATCACCAGCGTCACAAAGCTGCTGCCGGACACCGTGTAATCCTTGAGATAGGCACCCTCGAATGCATATGCGCCCTGCCGCTGACCGTCAAGATCATAGAAATAAACGCCGTTTTCGCAGATGGCGCACAGCAGACTGTCCGAAACAAAGTGCAGATCATAAATAAGATCATTGCCGACCGGGATGGTGCGCTGGATCTGCTCCGCATCCGTGCGGAACAGCGCCACAGACGATTCGAACATGCCATCCTGCTGGCCAAGAACAGCCGCAGCCGCATACTTGCCATTGGTGCTCACCGTACAGCACATCAGGTACTGGCTTGACGAGAGCCACCGGTAAATGAGCGTCTGGGACGAATCATAGACATACAGGACAGATTTATAGCCGCTCTCAGCTGACAGATAACAGATGCTGCCGTCCGACGCGATATCCGCGTCAACCACCGGCTTTTGCGCCGTAAGCGAGAGCAGCTGCCCCTTCTTCTGGCTGGCTGCCATCAGGTAATAGCCGCCCGCGTCATAGGCCAGCGCCACATCCCCGCCCGAAATCAGCACCGGCGACGTCATCGCCTGCTGAATAGCAGCTGTCTGCACACCGTCCTTGTCATATAGACTCAGTCCTGTGGCCGACGCAACGGCAAGCCCGCCCGAGAGCGCGGCATACTGGTTGGAGTTGCTTTCGTCATAGATAAACCTGCCCGTTTTGCTGTCGTCTGAAACATTCAGATAACGCACATAGCGCTGCAGCGCGTCGAGATTCAGCTGATCCCGGAACACATAGACCGCAGCGCCTCCGGCCACCAGCACAAGCAGCAGCCCGAACAGAAGCAGCTTCTTCCACACTCCCTTTTTCCGCGGCGCATGCAGCTGGGAAACATTATCCGACATGAAAAACCGCCTTCCCATCGTCATACCACAGCTTCGTCATATACAGCCCGCCCGGCGGCACCGTCGGGCCGGCGGCGGTCCGGTCCCCGCCGAGCAGGATCCTCGATACCTCCTCCGGCTGGAACTTCCCCTCGGCAGCATATACGCATGTGCCGGCCATGGCCCGCGCCATGTTATAGAGAAATCCGTTGGCGCACACACGAAGGGAAATCAGATCCCCGCTGCGCGCAATCTTGTAATAATACACCGTCCGCACCGTGGATTTGACATCCGTGCCGACCGAGCGGACAGCCGCAAAATCATGCGTACCGACAAAACAGTCCGCCGCACGCTGCATCACGCACTCATCGAGATGCTTTGGGTAGAACCACGCTCGGTTAACATAAAACGGGTCTCGAATGGACGAATTATAAATCAGATAGGTGTATTCCTTCCGCGCACACGAGCCGATGGCGTTGAAATCGTCATGCACCTCCATCGCGCCCGTCACAACAATATCCTCCGGCAGATGCGTATTGAGCGCATATGGGAGCCTGTCACACGGAATGCGCGCGCTGGTGCGGAAATTGGCAACATAGACCTTGGCGTGCACGCCGGCATCCGTCCGGCCGCAGCCGGTCATATGAACCGGATGGCCAACGACAGCCGCAGCAGCCTCCTCCAGCGTCTGACCGACCGTGACGACCGTTTTCTGCACCTGCCAGCCATGGTAGGCCGTGCCGAGATATTTGAGTGTCAGGGCAATATTGCGCATAGCATGGTTCCCTTTCCGGTTTTACAGTCCAAAATGGCGCAGCACGAACATCGCAGCCAGCAGCAGCGCGCCAACCGCAAACGCAGCAAAATCGCAGCGATGATACTGCAGCTCTGAGAGCTTTGTCCGCCCCTCGCCGCCGTGATAGCAGCGGCATTCCATCGCCGTCGCCAGCTCATCGGCCCGGCGGAAGGCGCTGATGAACAGCGGCACAAGAATCGGCACAAGCGCCTTGGCCCGGCGCAGCAGATTCCCCGATTCAAAATCCGCACCGCGCGCCTTCTGCGCGGCCATGATCTTATCCGTCTCCTCAATAAGCGTCGGGATAAAGCGCAGCGCAATGCACATCATCATGGACAGCTCGTGCACCGGCGCATGCAGCTTTTTAAGCGGAGAGAGCAGACTCTCCAGCGCATCCGTCAGTGCGATCGGCGACGTCGTGTAGGTTAACATAAATGTCCCTGCTACCAGCATGGAGATCCGCAGGACCATGAAAATGGCGTTTTCCAGGCCATTTTTCGTGATCTTGAAAATCCAGAACTGGGCGATGGGCTCTCCTTGCCCGTAGAACAGGTTCAGAACCGCCGTCAGCAGAATGATAAACAGCAGCGGCTTGAGATTCTTGAGCACAACCTTCAGCCGGATACGGGAAATTGCAATTACCACGGCCAGAAAGATTGCAACCAGCGCATAGGAAACGAACCACTTCGCCACGAACAGCGCCACAATGTAGACAATCACAAGCAGCAGCTTCGTGCGCGGGTCAAGGCGGTGAATCGGTGTATCGCCCGGGAAATACTGGCCAAGCGTCACATCCTTCAGCATGGCAGCACACCTCCCCTCAGAAGCGGCTCCAGCAGATCTGCCGCCTGCTCAACCGTGTAAGCCGAGGCATCCACTGCCACGCCGAGCTGCTGCAGCCGCAGCAGCACCTGCGTCATGCACGGCACGTTGAGCCCCATCTGCACCAGCTCCTGCGCGTGGGAAAAGACCTCAGACGGGCTGCCGTTCATGGCAGCCCGGCCATGATCCATGACAATCAGCCGGTCAACATTGGAGGCAATCTCCTCCATGGAATGGCTGACCATGACAACTGCCGCATGCTGCGCGGCCTGATAATCGCGGATATTGCCGAGGATACTCTGCCGGCCTGCCGGATCCAGTCCTGCCGTCGGCTCGTCGAGGATCAGCACATCTGGCTCCATGGCAATCACACCGGCAATGGCCGCACGGCGCTTCTGCCCGCCGGACAGATCAAACGGAGATTTCTGCAGCTCCTCCTCGGTGATGCCGACAAAGCCTGCCGCGCGGTGCACGCGCGCATCAATCTCCTGCTTGGAAAGGCCCATGTTTTTCGGCCCGAACGCGATATCCGCGTAGACCGTTTCCTCAAACAGCTGATACTCCGGGTACTGGAACACCAGACCGACATGGAACCGGATCTGTCGCGTGAACGCGGCATCCTGCCAGATGTCCTTGCCGTCAAATAAAATCTTCCCGCCCGTCGGCTTCAGAAGACCGTTCAGATGCTGCGCAAGCGTGGATTTCCCGGAGCCGGTGTGGCCGATCAGGCCCACAAACTCCCCCCGGCCAATCGTCAGGCTGACATCGGTCAGCGCCGCATGCTCAAACGGCGTATCGGGGCTATAGACGTACGATAAATTCTGTATCTCTAAAATTGGCGTCAAAACGGTTTCCTCCGGATCAGCTGGACTTTTTGGTGAGTCTGGCGCACAGCAGCTGCGCGCAGCTCTCCGGCGTCAGCGCATCCGCCGGAATGTCAATGCCGCGCCGGCGAAGTTCCAGCAGCAGCTGCTCTGTCTGCGGGACATCCAGCCCGACGCTTCTGAGAAGCTCCGCCTGCGCAAACACCTCATGCGGCGTTCCGTCGGCGATAATCCTCCCGCCGGACATGGCAATCACGCGCCCGGCGCGCACCGCCTCGTCCATATGGTGCGTGATAAGGATGACGGTAATGCCGTGCTCGCGGTTGAGCCGCTCCACCGTCTCCAGTACCTCCCGCCGGCCCTGCGGATCGAGCATGGCCGTGGGTTCGTCGAGCACGATGCACTGCGGCTGCATGGCAATCACGCCCGCAATGGCCACGCGCTGCTTCTGCCCGCCGGACAGCAGCTGCGGCGCATGCTTGCGGTATTCATACATGCCGACCGTTTTGAGCGCCTCGTCCACGCGCTGCCGGATCTCTGCCGACACGACGCCAAGGTTTTCCGGCGCAAAGGCAACGTCCTCCTCCACAACATTGGAGACGATCTGATTGTCCGGGTTCTGGAACACCATCCCCACACGCTGCCGGATGGCAAGCAGAAGCTGCTCATCCGCCGTATCCATGCCATAGACCGTCACGCTGCCGCCAGACGGCAGCAAAATCGCGTTGAAGTGCTTGGCCAGCGTGGATTTTCCGCAGCCGTTATGCCCCAGGATCGCAACAAAGCTCCCCTGCTTGATCGACAGCTGCAGTCCGTCGAACACGACGTGGCGCTCGCTGCCCTCCTGCGCCTCATAGACATAGCGCAGATCCTTTACCTCGATGGCTGTGGTCATGGCTTCTCCTTTGTCCACCGGCAGGTCGCGCCACACGGCAGCGCAAGGCCGGTATCACGCACCGGCACCCCCAGCTCGTCCGACTGCGTATATCCGCCATACTTTTTAGACACCAGTATCTCGGTCAGATAGCGCATCACAGACGGGGCCAGCCCGGTCGTGTAAGAATTGATAATGAAAAACAGCGGATTGTCCGACAGCACGCGGCTGACAAGCTCCACAAACGGATACAGGCTTTCCTCCAGCTTCCATACTTCGCCGGACGGGCCACGCCCGTAACTGGGCGGATCCATAATGATGGCGTCATAGCTCTTGCCGCGTCGGATCTCACGCTCGACAAACTTGGCGCAGTCGTCCACGATCCAGCGGATCGGCCGATCCTCCAGCCCGGATGCCTTTGCGTTTTCCTTGGCCCAGAGCACCATGCCCTTGGCCGCGTCCACGTGACACACGCTTGCCCCCGCTGCCGCGCAGGCAATCGTCGCGCCGCCGGTATAGGCAAACAGATTGAGCACGCGGATCGGTCTGCCCGCCCCGCGGATGGCCTGCATCATGAAGTCCCAGTTTGCCGCCTGCTCCGGGAAAATTCCCGTATGCTTAAAGTTCATGGGCTTGACCTGAAAGGTCAGCTCCTTATAGCGCACCTGCCACTGCGCGGGCAGGCGCACATTCTGCCATTTTCCGCCGCCTGTGGACGAGCGCGCATAGCGCGCGTCGTATTTCCGCCACAGGGAATCCTCCTTCGGCGTGTTCCAGATCACCTGCGGATCCGGGCGGACAAGGATGTATTTTCCCCAGCGTTCAAGCTTCTCTCCCGCGGAGGTATCAAGGACCTCATAGTCCTTCCAGCTGTCAGCAAGCCACATACTGCTCTCCTGTTTTTATCTGCGCACCCGGGAACCGTCAGTTCCGGTGCGTCGTGTCATTATTTCTGTTTCCCCAGGTGCTGTTCACCCGGTCCACAACATCGTCTGCATTCTCCAGGCCGCTGTCCGGCAGCCCGTCGGGATCCTCGTCATCCCCATCCGGATCCTCCTCGGGCTCCGGCTCCGGGATATCATCCTCGCTGTGGACATAGCACTCCACATTGATGGAATCCACATCCGGCGACACCGCCGCATAATACCCGGCAGGCAGATTGTCGGTCAGAATGGCATACGCCTGATCCAGCACGACGACGCCGTTCTTCGGGAATGCGCGCGCCACATCCAGCAGCGCAACGGTATGCGTCGAGTTGCCCGGCACCTGCGCGCAGTATTCATTTGCCACATGGCCGGACGCATCGCAGATTTCGATCTCCTTGTGGACATTGCACGTTTCCGTCGGCACATCGTATGCGCTGAGCGTCACCTTGTGCATCCGTGAGCCGCGCGGATCAAGCGCGCAGGCCTCAGACGGCAGCAGGCCGCTGTCACGGCAGACCGTCACCTCCACAAGGTTAGACGGCTGCTTAAAGGCTTTATTCTTGAGATTTTCATGCACGATGGACATGACCTTCTGCCACATGACAATGGACGGGTTCGTATCCGACTCGGTCAGCACAATTTCCTCCGGGTCGTTGTAGCCGCACCAGACGACGCCGGAATAATACGGCGTGTAGCCCGCGAACCAGCGGTCAAAGTCGCGTGAGGTCGTGCCGGTCTTGCCGGCGACGGTCATATTCTCCAGCTGCGCGGCTGTACCGGTGCCGGACTGCACCGTCTTTATCAGCATATCTGTGACGTACCAGGCTGTCATGTCCTTCATTGCCACATGCGAATCCTGCGTATTGTCCAGAATCACCTGACCGTTTGCGTCCTTGACCATGGTATATGTTCTGGCCTCGCGCCAGACGCCCTCATTGGCAAACGCCGCATACGCCGCCGTCATGGAACGCACCGTGACGCCCTTTGTCAGGCTGCCGAGCGCCATGGCCCAGAGCGTCACATCGGAAAGCTCCTCGCCGGTATTTGACGTGTAGGAGGAGACAAGCGTGGACAGGCCCATTTTTTCCTTGGCAAAGGAATAGCTGTATTCCGGCGTCATCTGCGCGACGAGCTTGACCGGAATGGTGTTGAGCGATTCCGCCACAGCCTCCTCCACAGAAACAAGGCCGCGATAGGTTGAATCGAGATTTTTGGGCCACGTGGCAGAGTCTGTAAAGGAATACGGCGTATCATCCATAACCGTCGCCGGCGTCACAAGGCCAAGCTCCATTGCCGGCGCATAGACGGCGACCGGCTTGATGATCGAGCCCGGAGACAGAAGGCTCTGCGTCGCACAGTTCCAGACCAGGCTTCCCTGCTTCTTGCCGACGCCGCCGGCCAGCGCAACGATATCGCCCGTATTATTATCGACGATCACAATGCCGGACTGCAGCTGCTGGGAGCTTGCTGTGGCAGGGACGTTGCTGAGATTCTCATAGACCTCGTCAACTGCCGCCTGCACATCCGGATTGAGCGTGGAATAAATCTGATAGCCGCCGGTCATGACCATCTTATAGACAATGTCATAGTCATAGCCCGTCTTGTCGCACAGATCGCTGACCACGTCGCGGATAACCTGATCTTCAAAATAGGTATAATAATCGTCCTGTGTCGCGGTATTCTCGCGGCTGGCATTGTAGAACACCAGCTGCTCGTTCACCGCCTCGTCATGCTGCTCCTGATTGATATAGCCCTGCTTGAGCATCTGGCTGAGGATAATCTCCTGCCGCTCTTTATTATTTTCCGCATTGATATACGGGTCGTAGAGCGAGGGGTTGTTCGTGATCCCGATGAGCGAGGCGCACTCCGCCAGGTCAAGATCCTTGACGTCCTTGCCGAAATACACACGGGAGGCGGACTGTACGCCGGAGCAGTTTTCTCCGAGCGCAATAATATTGAGGTACCACTCCAGAATTTCTTCCTTCGTGTGCGTCTTTTCAAACTCGAGCGCGCGGTAAATTTCCACCAGCTTCCGACGCACCGTAACCTCCTTTTCGCCAGTGAGGTTCTTGATGAGCTGCTGCGTGATGGTCGAGCCGCCGGCCTCACTCTTGCCGAGGAACATTTTGAAGCATGCCCGCATGGTCGTCACCCAGTCCACGCCCTGATGATCCATGAAGCGCTTATCCTCGATGGCAATGCACGCATGAATGAGATTTTTGGGAATATCATCATACTGCACCCAGGTGCTGTTGGAGCCGCCGTAGAGCGTCTGCAGCACCTCATATTTCCCGGTCTCCGGATTTTCGCAGTAAATAACCGACGTCTGGTCAAGCGAGAAGCTGTCTGCCGCCCATTCTGCCTGCTGGGACAGATCATTTTTTACATAGACCGCGAACAGGCATGCAAACACCAAAAACGCCAAAAATGCCGTCAGGAAAATGGTGCCGACGACCTTTCCCACCTTTGCAAGCACACGCCGGGCGCCGCTCCGGGCCTGTTTGGGGTTGTTTTTTTCCTTTTTAGACATATGGATCCTCCATAGAGTCATTACCGAGCCATGATGGCACAATCAGCCAATATAATCATCCATGTGATTATAACACATCTGTCAATTATTTTGAAAACAAATTTTAAATTCATACAGCCTGCATTTTTTACGAATCTGTGCAGCAAACGCACGCATGCAGACGCTTTGGGCCGGTTCGTGCTCCGCAGGCGCGCAAGGACGCCTGTGCTGGCGGAAGCCGTCCATAAATTTCTCTTGATTTTCCGCGTGCAGCACGGTAAAATACAAGACAAGAAAACACACATTGGAGGACAACCATGGAGCAGCAATACGGCGACGATTTCATCAGCATCACCGACGAGGACGGCAACGAATACGAACTGGAAGTGCTCGCCGAGCTGGAGCATAACGGCAGCCGCTATCTCGCGCTTGTTCCTGCCGGCAGCGGTGAGAACGACGAGCAGGAGGATCTGGAGGTCAGCATTCTCAAATCCGTCAGCGAGAACGGCGAAGAATTTCTGGAAGCCATCGAGGATGACGCAGAGCTCGAGGAGGTCTATCAGGCGCTGATGGATCTTATTTACGAGGAGGATGAATCCGAGTCCTGAGTTCTGCATATACTATATCATAGCATCAGTCCCTGCGGGGTGCGTGACGGATCCACTTAAACCCACATTTTAATTACGGGATGCCGGAAACTTTTGCTGTCGATTGCAGGCCTCCCGCCCACGGCTTTGACCGGTGGTGGACGTTGGAAGCAGAGAAGCAGCAAAG
>CAKUAM010000067.1 GCA_934636305.1 uncultured Oscillospiraceae bacterium | reverse complement strand
ACGAAATATGAGATCGGCAAGGCGCTCATCCCGCGCGAGGGCGACGACGGTGCGTTCATCTGCACCGGCATCATGGTTCACTTCGCCATGGAGGCCGCCAAGCGCATCCACGACGAGCTAGGCAAGCAGATCCGGGTCGTCGATATGTTCACGATCAAGCCGCTCGATAAGCAGGCTGTCATAGATGCCGCAAAGACTGGCCGCGTTGTCGCGGCGCAGGATCACAATCTGTTTGGCGGACTCGGCCAGCTGGTCGGCTCCTGCATCGCAGAGGCGGGCATTGCCTGCAAGCTGGTCAGCCGCGGCTGCCCGGACTACTTCGTTCCGATCGCAAATCCCGAGTTCCTCTACGCCCGCAACGGCATGGACGCTGACGGCCTGTATGCAGCAATGAAGGCCATGTTCTGAGCACGTTCCTACCCTTTCCTGTACAGCCGCTGGGAGAATGCTTCCAGCGGCTGTCAATTATGTCCGGAGTCAAAACCGCCGACTACGCCTACTTGTACTTGAGGTTTGTGTGTCTGTCGAATACCATCAGACAGCCCTTTCTTTGAGATATCCCATGATTTTCGATACCATATTGGGTTTTGATTCCTGCACAGCAGCGCGGCACGCGGGATTCCGCTCTGCCGCACGTTTGCGTTTGCCTTCTTTGTCTATGACGGCACAGTTTTTGCACCGCATTCTCTCAAACTGCATTCTTCTTCCGCAAGACATCCGAAAATGAAATTTATCCGTTTGTCCGCAGCACCTCTTGATGACTCAAATAACTATCACAGAAAGGGGGGCGAAAGTCTAGGGTGTATCTGAAAACTGGAGATGTGACCGGCAGCGAAGAATTTTAGTGGTGAGCAAGACATTTTTTCGCAGGAATCCTGACGTATTGCAAGGAAAAATGACGCGGCACAGCGCGAAAAGGCCCGCTGTCCGGGTGCGTTGGCAGTTTTCAGATATACCCCAGGCAATGTCACGGACAGCGCTCTGGTTCACAGCCTTGCCGCGCTCCAGCTCGGCAAGCAGTATGTGGCGGTTTCGCAAAAGGGCTGCGACGCGGTCCGCATTGAATGCGAAGTTCCGCTTTCCTACTTGGAACGGCTGTTTATGAAAGGCATCGCGGCTATTATTACGAAGGATATACGACGTTTAAGGCAGAAAACCTGTAACATACAAGTAGAATCTATCTGCAAACCGGCCATAAAAACAAATGGGTATGTGTCTTAACGGCACATACCCATTTGTAAATGATCCAGCCCGATAACTGCCATACCATTTGTTTCTCGAATCCTGTTTTGTGGAACAGTCATCCGCAGATTACCTCACGGTCAGTTCGGCAATTTTGATTTTAAATACGACGTTTCCCGGCATCACTGGCGAACCGAATCATATCGGGACTCCTCCAAGGCTTTGAGATAGGCATCGTAGGCTGCTTCCAGGGAGGAATATTCTTTTCCATTGTTCAGTGTTTGCTTATACTGGTTCGGCGTAAGCGATTTCGAGATGGTGACATAGTCTTTGCCATTCCGCATGCCGGTTGTGGTTTCGGAAACATAATATTTTCCGTTGCCGGTTTGGATGATTACGGGGATATTCTTTCCGGCTCCGACTTTGTCCGTGTTCAGAGATGTCCAGAAGAGATACCGATTTGCTTCTTGCCCATCTTTTCCGCTGCCAAGATAGGCCCAGGTACAGTCCGGCTGCTGTAAAAGACTGTTGTCCAGCTTTTTAATTGCTTCGGAAATAGCTGGGACATAATCTGAATTCGGACATCTGGAGTCAAACTCAAAATTTGTGTTGTTTTTTATGCTGCCGTTTTTCCAAAAGTCCGTACCATATAGAAGCGGGAAGAAATCTGTCACGCTTGTGTTAAACGGATACTTGGGTGCAGCTGGGTCGGCTTTTCCGCTCCAAGTGAGAATGATTCCGCAATCTTCCTTATACGATACGACACAGGTTCCGTTTGGCGCAGCAACGCCTTTCCAATTATCCGTGTCTCCCTGGCCTTTGTAATGGACGATACCGCCGATATTCACAGGATCCAATGATTGCCAGTCGGCCTGTTTCTGCTTTAGATCAACGGTCACGGTGACATCCGGATTTTCAAGCAGTGCCTCTGCGGAAACCTGCGCATAAGCGGAGCGAACATTTGCAAGATCCGTCGCCTCCCTGGCTCTTTCAAGCTGTGACGCAAATACCGGAATTGCAATTGCAATCAATACAGCAATGATCGCAATGACAATCAGCATTTCCATCAAGGTAAATCCATTTCTGGTTTGTTTCACTATAATCCCTGCTTTATCTTGGATATATATATTCTTTGTATGCCTATCTTACCATAATTCTGAAATGTTCGCAACGAGAATCTTCAAAATCGAAAATCCCCGGCAGGCTGCGTTTTCCGCAATCTGCTGGGGATTTCTTTATCCTGTCAGTGCCGCTATGTACCGTACCTCGACCGTGTGCCCTGCTGCCGTCCTATCCTTCCTCGTAAATCTCGCGGTTCGTATGGGGCACACGTTCTTCAGCATTTTCGCAGATTTTTCATCCGTTTCTGTCTCGTCAGAGCGCAGGATTGTTTTGAATTTTTCTGTAACGCGTTTGCAGCCAGCGTCTGGAAGCTCTGCAGGAACGTTACAGCACAGAAACCTCGACCGCCGCATAGCTTGGCGTCCAGTTCCGGTTCAGGCGCAGGAGCTTGACCCGTGCTGCATCCGCGCAGTCCGGGATGGTCAGATCCAGGGCACCTGGGTTCTGCGAACTGATGTCGCAGCAGGTGAGCATTTGGCCGTTTTCAGCGTAAACGGCCAGCAGCAGTCGCCCCTCGACGCTCTGCGCGTCGGAAAGCGCACCCTTCAGGTGCAGCTCCCCGGCGCTGTTCACGCTCGCGTCGAGCACAGGACCTGTTGCCGGGAGCACGCTCTGCGCCTGCAAAACCGCGCCGCAGGCCGCGCAGACGCTCCCATCGCTCAGCCCCGGCTGGTCACAGGTCGGCTGTTTTCCGGCGACAGCTTTCGGCGTATGCGTCAGAACCGGGGATTCCCACTGCTGTCCGTTGACCAGGATCTCCTGCAGCGACAGCTTCGCGCCGCCCGCGTCGATCTCTGCAAGCGCGGACGCCAAATTCAGCGGCTTACCCGAAGCCAGACTGATCCGCAGAAGATGCTCCGTCTCAATGTAGTTCCATTCGCCAAGGAAACCTTCCGCGTTCGGGAATCTGACCTGCGCGATCTTCGCGCCGGGCGAGACCGTATAGACCAGATCGACTGCGTAAACCTCCTCCCGGCAGCAGATGACCACCTGCTCCGGCGCGGCTTCGGCGGCGGCTGGTGCGCAGAGCACCAGCGCAGTCAGAAGCGCGGCAAGCATACATATAAGCTTTTTCATTGCGCGCTGCCGCCCCAGCTTCCGTCGACGTCGCCCATCAGAATGGCCGTAAACTGCGCGTTGTTGCTGCTGCTGCCGAGCGTCATGGTGTGCGACACCGGATCAAAGCGCCATACCGGAACCAGCTGGAACGCCGGGAATTTCTCTACTGCAATCTGCAGAATCAGTGAAGCGTCCGCCTCGTTAACAGCGCCGTCGCGGTTGACATCGGCCGCGAGCTTCTGATAGCTGGAAAGCTCCTGTGTTCCAACGCTGTGTTTCAGGACCAGCGCCGCGTCATAGGCGGTAATAAATCTCGTGAGGTCAAGCTTATCCAGACCCAAACGCGCACACACGGTAACGCTGTTTGTCGGGATTCCAGTGAGCGTCAGCTTGCCGAGCGCATCTGTCCGGCCGGATTTCTCGCCCGCCTGAATGGTGACGCCGGAGACCGCCTTCTTCGCGCCCGCGTAGTAATTGACCGAAACGTTCAGGCTGAAGTTCGGGCGGACAGCGGCTGTGCCGTTAATCACCTTTTCGACTGCCGCACCGTTGCAGCGTACTGCATGCAGCGTCAGCTGATAGGTCTGGTCGCTGGTGACCGCAGACGGGGTGACGTTGATGTATACCAGCGGCTTGTCGTCAGCCGTGGTGATGGGGCTGCCGCTCGTACCACTGATGAGGACGGTATCGCCGTTCCGATGATACTCGAGGTTATAGGCTGCACTGCTATCGCCCTTTTCGACCGTCAGCGCGGAAACGCCCATGCCGCCGAGGTCCAGTTCCGCGTGGAACGAGGTCATTTCGCCCTTGCTCGTGAGATACAGCGGGATCTGATAACGCTCGCCGGAGGTCAGCTTCATGTTGGTGGGGATCTGCGCCATGACCTGCGCGTCGGTGTAGCTCAGGGCGGTGGGTGAGGTGATCTGTACGCCGTCTCGCGTCAGCGTCACCGCATAGACGCCGATCGGCATTGCGGGCGTGGTAAAGCTCAGCTGGCCTTCGTCTGCCAGTGTATAGCCGCTGATCGCGCGGTCGCCCACGCGCAGCTGCATGCCTTCGGTAAAGTTGCCGCCGAGGATCGTGACGGTCTCGCCGCCCGCGACGCTGACGGTATTGGGGGTAAGGCCGCTGATAAAGACGCTGCCGTCCACGGTGACGCAGTTCGGCTGCTGCGCCGTACCGCAGTAGGCGATGTTGCTGTCGCCGTCCTCCGCGGTGAGGTAGTATTCCACGCCTGCGGCCGTCACGCAATCGGCCGGGATGACGGCGGAATAACCGTTATTGACGCCGGTGGCGACCATTTCTTTCGCGCGGTAGCTCGTCTCGCCGGTTTTCCGGTAATACAGCGTGACGCGCGTCACGGCGATATTGTCGGTCGCCGTCGCGGAGATTGCAATCTGCTTTCCCGCGCGGGCGGAGGTGACCGGGGTATGCCTGAGCGACGGCATGATATTGTCGACCGGCGCGGCGGAGGCCGTGTTGGATCTTGCGCTTTCCTCGTTGCCCTCCGTGTTTACGACGGTGAAATAGTAATAATACGTCTTGCCGGGCTGGACGGCGGTGTCCGTATAGCTGCCCTCGGTCAGGACGGCGGAATTGAGCTTTTTGAAGCTGCCGTCCGTTCCGGTCTCGGAGCGATAGAGGTTATAGCCCGCGAGCGTGGCGTAGTCGTTCTGCACCCAGCTCAGCTTGACCTTGTTCGCGCCGCCCGACGCCTGCAGCAGCATCGCCTGCACGCCGGTGATGGAGACGGTCATGGCGTAGCGGAGGATATCATTGCCGCAGACCAGCCAGTGATCGCTGTCCGCGCGGCCGCCGGTCGTCTTAAAATACTGCGTGCCGGAGGTCATGACGGGCGAAACGGTTGTCTTGCCGACCCAGACGCGGGCGCTTTCCCAGCTGCCGCGGACGGTGAAATCGGTATAGGGTGCGGCGGGGCCGTAGGTCACGGCGGGCTGCACGGCCGGATCCATGTCGCGGTTAAAGGTCACGCGGACGGTATATTCCGCGCCGGGCGAGACAGTGCTGACCACGTTGCCGTCCTTGTCGCTGACCGTCAGATCCAGCACAAAGGGATAGATTGCGGACAGGTCGTCGTTCTTTGTCAGGATCGGCTGCTCCACAATGTCACCGAGCGTACCCGCAAAATCGTCCGCGTCCACGATCATCTGGTTGATGAGCATTTCATTCTCCGTGCCCCAGTAGTTGCCGGACAGGTTGTAGCAGCGGATGTTCTTGTCGTAGCTCGACGCGGTAATACGCGCCCATTTTTCCGGGTTTGTGTTCAGCACGGGGTTGAGGATGGCGCAGTTGGTCATTTGGGGCGTGCAATAGTTAAACAGCGGATCATCCTTAGCAAACGTTTTCAACTGTTCGCGGATCGCGTCCTCGGTCAGCGTCTGACCATCCTCCGTAACAGTTGGAACCTCAACAACTATATACGATATGCGAGTATTATCATTATCTGCCACAGGTATTTCAGAAGAGTCAAAACCTTTACTGCAGCTGCCATCATAGTAGCTATGAACATAAAGGTAGGCATAACTGTCTTTGTCTTTGTAACTAAAAGTATTTGAAGGCACGTAGTTTCCACCATCGTCCCATGCAAATTCCCCCGTTTCCGACTGTCTACGGTATCCTATATTAACATAACTGAAGATTGCGGATGTTGAGCCATCCGGTCTTGTTGCTTGCGCAAGTTCATTTGTTTTACTATAGATAAAAGCTTCTTCTTCTCGACTACTGAGGCTGAGCAGCGTACCACCCATAAATTCCGCCATTGCTTTGATCCATGTATATTGCGCAATGGCAGCAGAATTGCTCGCCTTCATTATCGGCAAAAACATGTACTGGTGCTCCGCACCTTCATAGGTACAGATGTCTGCACTGTCGATGGCTGAGGCACTATCATAGTTTGGAACCGCTGTTGCACCTTTTAATATTGTCTTATTAGCTCCGTCATCACCACCGCCGTTAGCTCGGAGAAAAACTGTTCCAGTGGAGACAATATTGGAATAATTAGAACAGGAATCAAAACCAATGCTACAGTCATTGAAGCAATTGCTTGTATTTTCTGACAGTGAAACACTTTTACTAAAAGGTGAATTTAGCCGCAGTCCAGAAATAAGAGAATTACTGAGTTGCCAGACACTTAATGCGTTGATTGAAACATAATCCACTACGGAAGAACCGTCCAAATAACGAGTTTTAACATACTGTTGATTCTGTGTCAACCGGCAATGATCTACAATATCTACGGTACCAGGTGTGCTCAGTCCTGTATACCCCAACCTCGGATTGATGATCTCGCAGTACTGAAGCGTTTCTACGCCGTCACCGCTGATCTCCACCACATAATTGGAGAACCCACGGCCCGGGAAGCAGGAGATGGGCTTGTCCTCTGTGCCGATCATGTTGAGGGTGCCGTAGTTAACGATGCCCGCCATGGTTTTGCCGCCGTAGGCGTCCTCATAATCGCTCGACCAGAACTGGATCTGCGTGCCGGGCTGGACGGTGAGGGTCTTGCCCTCGGGGATGAGCACGGTGTTCTCAACGATCCAGTAATAGTCGCTGGTCAGCGTCATGTCCTTGTCCAGCGTGCCGCGGATGGCGCGGCCCTTCTGGACGGTGAAGGTATATTGGTATTCGGCTTTATAGACGATCGTATCTGTGGGATCAAAGCCGTTTCCGGTCGTCGCCGTCAGATTAATGCAGATCTGCGTGTCGTTCGGGGTGTCCGCGCTGACCTTGAAGGTGATGGGGTTTGAAACGTCCGTCAGATAGCTGTCGTCCCAGACGTAGCCGTTGTCAGACTCGCCGAATGTGCCTGCCGGGTTCAGCGTGACGGTGGGCTTGACAAACTCCACATACGGATTTTTGACGCCCGCGTCGGACACCGCGTCCGCCGTGACTGTGATGTCCCCGGTCTGGCCCCACTGGTTGCGCACGGTGAAGCCAAGATCGATGGTCTCGCCCGCGTCGATGATGCGGTCAGCGTCGTTGATCTTGTTATCCGCACGCGTATTGTCCAGCGCAAAGACCTTCTGCAGGCTGATGTTCGGCTCCGGCAGCTTTTTGCAGCTCTGCAGGATGCTCAGCGCCGCGTATGTATGCAGGTCGCCGATGGCGTCCACGTAAGAGGTCGTCCGATCCGTCGCGGAAGCCAGCTGGCCCATGATAAAGCGGGCGGAATAGGTACCCTTGTCCTTGTAGCGGCTGCGTACAATGGCTGCCGCCGCCGAGACGCAGGGCGCGGCCATCGACGTGCCGGACCATGTCGCGTAGCGGTTGCCGGGCAGCGTGGAGAAGATGTCCACGCCGGGCGCGGTCAGCTCATATTCGCAGTTGGCATTGCTTTTGTAATCCCAGTTGGAGAAGCTTGCCAGCTTCCCGTCCTTTCCCGTAGCCATAACGCCCAGAACGTAGGAATAGCCCGCAGGATAAATGTCCTCCTTGCGCGGGAACTCCGCCGGTGCGTCCGTGGTCGGCAGCGCGTCGTTGCCCGCGGAGGCAACCAGCACACAGGACGAGAACGCCTTTGCCAGCGCCTGCTCCACCAGATACGACTTTTCCGTACCGCCGAAGGACATGTTGATGACGTCCGCGCCCTTCATATCCGCGTAATTGATCGCCTTGGCGATATCGCTGGAGGTGAAGGTGCCGGTGGACTGACCGGCCTTGATTGCCATGATCTTCGAGCCCCAGGCAAGGCCGACACCGCCCTTGCCGTTCGAGCTCATCGCAATGATGCCCGCGACATGCGTGCCGTGGCCGTTGTCATCCATCGGGTCGCCCGCCTGCTTGCCGCTGGCGGTAACGTTGACGCCATAAATATCGTCGATATAGCCGTCGCCATCGTCGTCCACGCCGGGCGTACCGTTGAGCTCTGCGTCGTTGACCCACATGTTCGCAGCCAGATCCTCATGGTTATAGTCGACACCCGTATCGATAACTGCGACGATCGTGCCGTCGCCGGGATTGATCTTCTGGCTCAGCTCGGTCGACCACCAGTACTGGTTAGCGGCTCTGAGCAATTCATTAATCACCCAGCTTTTCCCGACCTCGACCTCCTTCGGCTCACCGAAGCTGTCAGAATAATAGACATAATCCAGCTCTGCATCCACCACGCCGGGCAGCGCCTTCAGCGCGGCGACAGCCGACATTTCGCTGCCCGAACAGGCGGCAGAATACCAGACCGCCTCGCCCTCGTCCGTGTCTACCGTGGAGCCCTCCGCAAAAACAGGCTCCACCGCCGTAAGACCCAGACCGGAAAGCCCAAGCTGCTCCACCGGAACGCCCGCCCTGACTGAAAACAGCACTACGCCCGGCGTATGCTCCGCAGCGGGCTCTGCGTCAGACAGCATGGCGATCTCCGCCGTTTCCTCTCCGGCCGCGCCGCCGGCATCGACCGGTGTGATCGTCAGCGGCTCAAGCGAGGCAAGATAGTCCTGCAGCGCCGTGTCCTGCTCTGCAGACATGGTTCCGTTTTCCGCAGCCGCTTCATACGCGTCCTCATTCCCCGCGGCAAGCGCCGCCGGAACCATGCTCAGCACCATCGCAAGAACCAATGCCCAGCTAAGCAATCGTTTCCGCAACATCTCAATTCCTCCATTTTGCTTTTCAGCATTTTTTATTCTATATTAAATTATAGTGCATCATTTGGATAAGTCAACCATCTTTCCCGGATATTCACATGCCATATGTAAAGAATCGTGCCTCCCTGCAAACAAAAAACCCGGATTTTTACATTTCCAGGCTTCAGATACACCCTATGAAGAACGTGAAAATACACAAAATCCGTCTGGATGGCGACCCCATTGCGCTGGAAAAACCTGTTCTCCCCGGCGCCACGCCGCCGCGGGGATTGAGAATTGAAAAACGAGCAACACTATGATAATATAGCTGAAGTACTTCTTAATATGGAGGAATCATTATGGCGAACAAATACGTGGGTACGCAGACAGAAAAGAATCTGCGCGAGGCTTTTTCCGGCGAATCCCAGGCACGCAATAAATACACCTATTTTGCATCCAAAGCAAAGAAGGAGGGCTTTGAGCAGATCTCGGCCCTGTTTCTCAAGACGGCTGACAACGAAAAAGAGCATGCCAAGATGTGGTTCAGGGAGCTGAACGGCATCGGCAGCACCGCAGAAAATCTTGTTTCCGCTGCTGAGGGTGAAAACTATGAGTGGACGGATATGTACGACGGCTTTGCAAAGACTGCAGAGGCTGAGGGCTTCCCGGAGCTTGCCGCCAAGTTCCGCATGGTCGCCGCCATCGAGCGGATGCATGAGGAGCGCTATCGCGCGCTGCTGCACAACGTCGAAGCGCAGGAGGTCTTTGCCAAGAGCTCGGTGAAGGTCTGGGAATGCCGCAACTGCGGCCACATCGTGACTGGCGAAAAGGCGCCGGAAATCTGTCCGGTCTGCGCGCACCCGCAGGCATACTTCGAAATTCACGCAGAAAACTATTGATTTCCTGCCTGCCCGGCACCAGCCGGTCAGGCGCTGCACATAGTATGATTCGATACGGAGGCCCTCATGAAAAAGGTTTGGAAAACGTTGCTTGTCATCCTGCTTGCCCTTTTGCTCGCTGCGCTCGGCTATGTTGCGTACGTGTTTCTTGCGTACCACCGCATAGACGATAACCAGTCCCTGGAGGTTCGCACGCCGCAGTCCCGGCCGGCTGCCTCTGCAGCAGCAGAATACCGGGTGCTGACCTGGAATCTCGGCTTCGGCGCCTATGAGGATGATTACGGCTTCTTTATGGACGGCGGCACAGAGTCCTGGGCCTGGAGCGAAGATCGCCTGCGCGCAAATCTCACGGATATTGCCGGGGTTCTCCGCGCCCAGCAGGCAGACATTCTCTTTTTGCAGGAGGTCGACTTCGACTCCACGCGCACGTATCACGTGGACGAACGGGACTATCTGTACGAAGCGCTGCCCGACGCCTCCAGCGTGTTTGCCGTCAATTACGATTCTCCGTTTCTGCTCTACCCATTTCGTCAGCCGCACGGAGCCAGCCGCTCCGGTATTCTGACGCTGGCAACTCTGGACATCACCAGCGCTGTGCGGCGCAGCCTGCCCGTGGAAACAGGCGTGACAAAGCTTCTGGATCTTGACCGCTGCTACAGCATCAGCCGCGTGCCCGTGGAAAACGGGAAGGAGCTTTGCCTGTTCGACCTGCACCTGTCCGCGTATTCCTCCGACGGGAGCATTGCCGACGAGCAGCTGCAGCTGCTGCTTGCCGACATGCAGGCGGAATATGAAAAGGGCAATTACGTCATTGGCGGCGGCGATTTTAATAAAGATCTGCTGCTCGGCGGCAGCGCTCAGTATTTTGGCGTCTCCACAGACGGCTACACCTGGGCCCAGCCTGTCCGGCGCGATCTGATTGACGCAACCTCGATGGCCCTTGTCGCACCGGTTGACGCCTCCGATCCTGTCGCCACGTGCCGCAACGCGGACGGCCCCTACACCGATACCCAGCTGCAGCTGACCGTGGACGGGTTCCTCGTTTCCCCCAATGTTACGGTCAGTGCCGCAGAGGTCGTCGATCTCGGTTTTGCTTTCTCCGACCACAACCCCGTCTGCATGACCGTAATCCTGGAGCAATAGACTGTTCCGTGCCAAAAAGCAACGTCCGTGGTGTATCTGTGTGAATTTTTTTGAAACGTTTTCATTTTTTCTTGATTTCTGCACACAGCTGTTATATAG
>CAKUAM010000066.1 GCA_934636305.1 uncultured Oscillospiraceae bacterium | reverse complement strand
AGGGTGTATCTGAAAACTGGCGATGTGACCGGCAGCGAGGAATTATCGCGCTGAGCAAGACATTTTTTCGCAGGAATCCTGACGTATTTCAAGCGAAAATGCCGCAGCGCAGTGCGAAAAGGCCCGCTGTCCGGGGGCGTTGGGAGTTTTCAGATACACCCTATGCAAAAGCATAGCAAAATTAAGAAATGTGCCATTTCCTCGCCCCTGCGGGGCAACCGGAAATGATGCACAAAAACTTCATGCACCGGCATTTGCACAGTTTCGTGGGGCGATGAGCATGCATGGAGTTTTATGCCCAGACAAACCAGCAGTACAGATACCCTGTCAGCACCGCCAGCAGTGTAAACGGCACGCCGATTTTGAGGAAGTCCTTGGCCTTGACCTCGTAGCCCTCCTTCTGCAAAATGCCGATGGCCGCAATGTTGGCTGACGCGCCAATGGGTGTCAGATTGCCGCCGAGCGTCGCGCCGACAAGCAGACCAAAATACAGCACATACGGCGAGCAGCCCATCATGGCCGCAATTCCCTGCACCACAGGCAGCATCGTCGCCACATAGGGAATATTGTCGATGAACGCGGAAATCACGACCGAGCCCCAGACAATGATTGTGTACATGAGGAATAGGTTATCGCCGCCCAGCCGGACAAAGAGCGCGCTGATATCGTCAATAACGCCAGTCTGCGTCAGCGTGCCGATCACGACGAACAGGCTCATGAGCAGAAGCAGCGTCTCAAAATCAATTTCCCCAAGTGCATACCTGACGGGGCCAAAGTGCTTTTTCCGGATAATGGCGCGGACAAGCCCGATGAAGAACAGGCCCATGCAGATCAGACCATTTGTAATGGAGGGGCGGCCCGGGAAGAACGACGCGGCGATGAGCAGCACCACCGTTCCAACGAGCAGATAGGACGGAAACAGATCCTCCACAACCGTCGGCGCAGCGGCCGTAACCTTTCCCTTTTCCTTGCGGAAAATGAACATGATGACCGGCACCGTGACCAGAGCGCCCAACTCCACCGCAAAGAAGATCGAGCACTTGCCGTCCATGAACAAAAAGTCCAGAAAATCCATATTGGCATAGCCGCCCAGCATGATGGACGTCGTATCGCCGACCAGCGTCGCCGCGCCCTGCAGGTTGGATGAAACGGCAATACAGATAAGAAGCGCCACCGGCGAGGTGTTCAGCTTCTTGGCAATCGCCAGCGCCACCGGCGCAATCATCAGAACCGTCGCCACGTTGTCAACGAACGCGGACACCACGCCGGCAAAGATCGACAGTGCCACCGCCACCCACATGACATTCGGCGTTTTCTGCAGGAGCAGATCCGCCATGCGCTCCGGCATTTTGGACTCGATGAACAGCGCCACCGTGCCCATTGTGCCTGCCAGCATCAGAAGGACATTCCAGTCAACCGCCGTGAATACAGACGAAAGCGGCATCGCACCGGAGACAACGAAGACAATCGCAGAGACCAGCGCAACATAGGGACGCTTTTTCGGCAGGACGATCATCAGCACATAGGTCGCTGCAAACAGCAGAATGGCAAACAGCTTCATAGAAAAGCTCCTTTATCAGTTGTATGTTCAGTCATTATAACTGCTGGATCCAGATTTGCAAGAAAAACTTCCCGATTTTCAAAAAATTACGCCATGCGCTGCCCGTTAATCACAAGCGCGAAATGCAGCCCCAGCTTTTCCGCTGCGCGCCGGCACAGAAGCATACGGTCCATGAAGATCTCAAAATACTCGATCACCGCGCACACCTCGGTGTCGATGCTCAGTGTCAGACAGATCTCACTGTTTGTCAGCGTGACCTCATGCTTTTTGACGGAGTAGTTCACGCGGTCATGGATATCAAATGCCGCACGTGCCTTCGTCCGCACACGGTTGGCGCGCACGTCCATCTTGTCTGCCAGAATCAGCGCTGCCGCAACCGGGTTGACCGGGAACGCCGTTTTCTCGTCGTGGTTGCCGATGGCCGTGATAATCGTGGCCGTTTCATCCGGCGCCGCCCCCATTTTATCAAGAATACGGAACGCCATAACCGCGCCGGACTGCGCATGATCAATGCGGTTGATCACGTTGCCGATATCATGCAGCCAGCCGGCAATGGCCGCCAGCTCACAGGTACGGTCATCATATCCCAGGGATTTTAATATGGCGCTGGCCTGCGCCGAAACAAGCCCCACATGGGCAAAGCTGTGCTCTGTAAAGCCCAGCGCGGATAAGGACTCATCTGCCTTGCGGATATAGCTTGTGATTTCCTCACTCTTTTTGACCTGTTCCAATGTGATTGCCATCGGATTTCCTCATTCTTTCTGAATTTTTTAGGGTGTATCTGAAAACTGATGATGGGAGCGGCAGCGAGGAATTTTCTGGCTGAGCAAGACATTTTTTGCAGGAATCCTGACGTATTTCAAGAAAAAAGTCGCGGCGCAGCATGAAAAGGCCCGCTGACCGGGTGCGTCAGCAGGTTTCAGATACACCCTGGTAAGCTCTATTTCAGGTTGGCAAGCGTGGTGCCGTTCAGCCACTGCAGCAGCTCCGCCGGTGTGGCCGGCCTGCCGACCGTCAAAAACTCTGTCCTGCCCGGGATCATCTGCGCGTCATCGTCGCTTTCCGCCCACGTGACCCGCTGCAGCACACGTGCGCAGCTCTGCGTCAGATCCGTATCCTGCTGCGGCACCTGTCTGTGCTGGATGAGGATAGTCACGCCGTAATTATCCGATGTCCAGCGGCCAAAATTTGTCGTCGGCTTGCGCCATTTCCATTTGCAGCGGCCGCCGCCATCCTCCTGTCTGACCAGAGTGAGATAGCCTTCCTTGACATCCTGCACGCACCGCATCAGCCAGACGACATGGTACCCGGCCTTCTGAAAGAACTGGCAGGCATCGAAAAACTCTTTTTTCATCAACAGCCCATCCTGCAGCATGACGACAAACTGGTTGCACTGAATAAAGGCAATCTTCGTCCTGCCCTGCACCGTGACCGGCACATTGCGGCAGTGCTCCGGCACCAGCGACTGCCAGCGCGTACGCCAGGTCTGGCGATCGTCGGCGCGTTCCTCGCGCTTCTGCTTCAAAAAGTCAAACAGCATCCGCAGTTCCTCGCATTCACTCTTTTATTAAATTCTAAGCGACAGAAAAAAGCTTGTCAAGATTGACGCATAGCGCCGCAACTATTAAAATGAAGAAAAACGTCATTGGAGGGTGCGCACGAATGGATCATTACCCACATCTGCGTGATCTTTATCTTTCCGCGCGTCTGCGCGCCGAGCTGCAGAAAATTCCATCCCATCTTGTCACAACCATCATTGCCCCCACGGGCTACGGCAAGACGACCGCCGCCGGCTGGTTCCAGCAGCAGCTCCCCACCACCGCCCCAAAGGCGCACATCTTCCGCCAGTTTCTTTCCGGCGACGGACGGCAGGAATTCTGGGACGGACTCTGCCGGACGCTGCGTCCTGTGCCGCAGCTTGCCACGCAGCTGCGCGCGCTCGGCTACCCGGACAGCCCGCATGTACAGGAGCTTCTGCTGGAGCTCCTGCTTGACGCGCTTGCATCGTCCGACGGCCCTGTCTTTTATATCTTTGACGATGTGCATCTGCTTGAAAGCGGGGATCTTGCGGCAATTGTCTGCTTTCTGGCTGACCGTCTGCCGTCTCAGGTTCATCTGATTCTTCTCTCGCGCAATCAGATTTTCTCCGATGCGGCAAAGCTGCGGCTCGGCAGCAGGCTTCTGGAGCTTGACATCGCGGAGCTGCAATTGACGCAGCCAGAGCTTGCGCAGTACGCCGCTGCGTGCGGCCTGCCGCTGTCGCCTGTGCAGGCCCGGGCGCTCCACGCCGTCAGTGAGGGCTGGATCGCCATGATCTATCTGATTTTCCGTGCGTTCACGCAGACTGGCACCTGGCAGCTTGACACGCATGGCATGGATGCGCTCATGGAGCAGGTCATGCTCCAGCCGCTCGATGACCGGCGGCAGCTGTTCCTGTTGGAAAACTGCATGACGGATTCCTTCACCGCGCAACAGGCCGCATTTGTCTGGCAGGAGCCGGACGCCGACGCCCTGCTGCGCGACCTGACCCGCAACAACGCCTTCATTACTGTCAGCGGCACCGGAACCTACCGCTGCCACCACATGCTGCAGCAGCTGCTGCGCAGAAAATTTGCCAGACTTGCCCCAGAGGCGCAGGCAGAAATCTGCCGCAGGCTCGGCCAGTGGTACCGGCAGGCCCAGGAGTATCTGACCGCCGCGTCCTTCTTCCGCATGGCAGGCGACTGGGACGGCCTTCTCTGCGCCGTTGCCGCCGACTGCGGCAAATCCGTCGGCGGAGAGCACCGGCAGCTGCTGCTTGCCTGGTGCCGGGAGTGCCCGGAGCCGGTCCTGCGCCGCCATCCGGACGCTGTCTGCGTGCTCATGCGCAAGCTGTTTTCTTTCCGGGAGATCCCGGAGCTGCTGCGTCTGCGTGCGCTGCTTCTCGATGCGCTGCAGCCAGGCAGCGCATGCAGCGAGGAGGAACGGAACAACTATCTCGGTGAATGCGACCTTGTGATGAGCTTTCTCGGCTATAACGACATCGCCGCCATGAGCGTGCTGCACCGCTCCGCCTGCGCGCGCATGACGCGCACCACGCGCTGCATTGACCTTGGCGGCACGTGGACCTTCGGGTCGCCGTCGGTGCTCATGATGTTCCACCGCACCCCGGGGCAGCTCGACGAGGAAAACGCGCAGATGCGCGCGTGCATGCCCTACTATTATAAGGTCACCGACGGCCACGGCAGCGGCGCAGAGCACTCCATGCAGGCGGAGACGCATCTGCTGCGTGGGCAGCTTACAGATGCGGAAATCAGCTGCCATCAGGCCCGCAGCGCCGCGCTGGCACACGGACAGGACAGCATTCTTCTCACCGCGGAATTCACAGCGCTCCGCCTGGCGCAGCTTTCCGGCAGGCCGGTTGACGGCGCACTGGCTCAGCTGCACCAGACACTCAAGGCGCACCGCCAGTTCCTTCTGCTGCGCACGCTCGACCTCTGCCAGGCCTGGCTGCATACGCGGTTCGGTCAGGCAGATGCGTCCGCCTGGTTCATGGCCCCAGAGGCGGACATGTCATTTTTAACGCCGATGCTGCCGATGCTGCGCACGGTGCAAAATGAGGTTCTTCTCACGGCCGGTGCCTGTACAGAGCTTCTTGCGCGCAGGGACGCCTGCGCCGCACTCTATGCCTCCACGCACACCGGCCTGGCATCCTTGTACCTGCATATTCAGCTCGCCTGCGCGCTGGTGCGGCTTGGCCGTCTGGACACAGCCCGGCAGGAGCTGATGACAGCCATCTCGCTTGCGGCGCCGGATGGGCTCTGTTTCCCCTTTGCCGAGCATGCCGCCGATCTTACCCCGCTCCTGCCGGAGCTGCTGGCCGCCATGCCGGCGGCAGAGACCATGCTGCAGCTGACTGCACAAGAATCCAGCTATGGGCTCAGCCCACGGGAGCTGGAAATTGCGCACCTTGCTGCCCAGCGCCGGACAAACGCGGAAATTGCCGCGGCGCTCCATCTGTCCGAATCAACCGTCAAAAACCATCTCAAGCGCATCTTCGACAAATTGGGCCTTGACGGCAGCGCACGCGGCAAACGACTGCTGCTCGGGGAGCTGCTGCCGAAGAATAGCCCCTGAGGGGCCTATGAAACAGACCGTTTCCACGGTAAACTGGTATCAGACCGTTTATCGTGGAGGCTTTTTCGGCCTGAATCATGGGAGGTTCCTATATGAAAACAATCAAAGCTATGATTTTTGCGCTGCTGGGTACGCTATTTTGTCTGGCGCTGACTGCCTGCGGCGAGAAGGAGCAGTCGGTATCCGTTACACTGGTCAATCGCAGTGGACACAGCATTTCATCCATCAGCATCACCCCAACAACCAGCAGCGACTGGGATACAGAGTTCGTCGACGGGATGTTCCAGGACGGCGAGAGCATGGAGGCCGTTCTTGGCACCTACAAGGAATCCGCAGTGCCCGACACCTATAACATCCTTGTCTACAACGACGAAAATTATATTCTGTACGATACCAGCGTCGACGAGCTGGATTTCGCGATCCAGGACGGCGATTATATCGTTTTTCTGCCGCCCGAGGGCGAGGTGCCCATCGAAATCACGTCCAACTATGACGCTTCCGCCTATGAGATGGACTATGAGCCAACGGGCTACACCGAGGAGGAGCTTAGCGGCGGCGACCTGAGCGCCTATGCCGGCTGCTGGAAACTGGACGGCGAGCCGTTCTACTTTGTCATCAACGAGGACTCCGAGTGGATCGCCATCAACCTCTACGGCGAGCAGATCGGTCCGGGCACTGTCGCAGAAGAGGACGGCTTCATCACGCTCTGTATGGACGACGGCTCCGAGCTTGTCTCCCTCTGGCAGACAGCCTATGGGGAGCTGAGCGACGCAGACGGCAATACCCTGACCTCCATGGACTACATCATGCTCCTGCCGACGCCGGAGGATGCCCTCAATGTGACAGCAAGCTTCCCCGGCGGCTTCTCAAACGTCACAATTGAGTATCCCGTGCAGATGGAGGCGCATGAGCATCCCAGTGTCTCCAACGCACTGAGCTTCAACGCCGTCATGGAGGACGGCACGGATGATACCTATGCTAATATCATGATTGCCTTCCAGCCCATTGAGGGCTACGACAGCTATATGACGCAGGGCGCCGGCACAGCAAAGCCTTATATGCTGCATATGCTGGAGAATTTCACGTCCAGCATGTACGGCAGCTATCTGCTCAAATCCTTCGGCTCCGATTTCCGCGACAATGGGGACTACTATAGCCTGACCGGCTATCTGTGGCTCGACGGCTCGATCTTCCAGGATGGCCCGTCGCAGCCTGTACGCGGCTGCATGGAGGTCCGGTACTACGGCCCGACCGGCTACGCGCTTGTCGCAGTGACCATCGCGCCCGAGGGCCGCATCCGCAACTACTTTGATATCTGCAACAATATGCTCGGAACGTTGTCCTACACCGCCGGCTGGAGCACCGCGCCCAAGGCCCGTCCGGCGCAGCCGGCCTATTCCGGAGACTCCGGCGATTACGGCACGCCATATTACTGGTACGATGAGGACGGCGACGTCTGGTACTGGAACGGCTATGAAAATGAGTTCATCAGCTATGGCAGCGACGGTTATATTGACGAGGATACCGGTGAATACATGGAGTCCAACGACGCCGGCTGGGACTACTCGGATGAATACTACGACGACTATGATCCATGGTCCGATCCCGGCGACGGCTGGGGCGACTACGCCGACGACGAGGACGGCTGGGGCGATTACTTCTGAGCTCCGCAGCGACCGGCTCCCTGCCAGGCAAATACTCAAAAAAATTGCCCGGATTTCATAGATATTTAATAACTTCCCTCTAAGTTTTTTAATACCACACTGATATTCTATACTTGCAAGAAGCAAATCGTCTTTTTCATTTTTCTCCTTTTCTCCATATAAAAATCCCACAGGCAAACTGGTCATTTGCCTGTGGGATTTTTTATCTGTTCTCCGCCCAGTACAGCGCAGTCTGCACCGCTCTGTCCCAGCCACGCAGCCGCTCGTCCCGCGCTGCCTGCGCCATTGTCGGCTGGAAGATCCGGCCGATCTGCCAGTTTGCGCGCACATCCTGCCGGTCCGTCCAATAGCCGACAGCCAGTCCGGCCAGATACGCCGCGCCAAGCGCCGTCGTCTCAATACAGCTGGGCCGGATGACCTTCGTTTGCAAAATATCCGCCTGGAACTGCATCAGAAAATCATTGGCACACGCGCCGCCGTCCACCTGCACGCTTGTCAGCTGGATTCCGGCATCCGCCTCCATCGCCCGGCAGATATCGTTGGTCTGATACGCCAGCGACTCAAGCACCGCGCGCACCAGATGGGACCGCGAGAAACCGCGCGTTACGCCCGTAATTGTCCCCCTTGCATACTGGCTCCAATACGGCGCGCCAAGCCCCGTAAACGCAGGCACCACATAGGCCCCGGCGGTATCCGGCACGCTCTGCGCATACTGCTGGCTTTCCGACGCAGACGACAGGATCTGCAGCTCGTCGCGCAGCCACTGAATCGCCGCCCCAGCGGTAAAAATACTGCCCTCCAGCGCATACTCCACATGGTCATCCAGCCCGACCGCAATCGTAGTCAGGAGCCCGGATTTGCTCACAACCGGCGCCGTGCCGGTATTCATCAGCAAGAAGCAGCCCGTCCCGTATGTATTTTTCACATCTCCGGGTTCAAAACAGCACTGGCCGAACAGCGCGCTCTGCTGATCGCCGGCCGCGCCAGCCACAAGAATTTCTCCGCCAAAGAGCTCATAGACCGTCCTGCCGTATACGCAGCTCGACGGCCTGACCTCCGGCAGCATCTGCCGCGGAATGTCCAGCAGCTGCAGCAGTTCCTCATCCCAGCAGAGCTTGTGAATATCAAACAGCATGGTCCGCGAGGCATTTGTATAATCCGTGACGTGTGCCTTTCCGCCCGTCAGCTTCCAGATCAGCCACGTGTCGATCGTGCCGAACAGCAGCTCTCCCCGCTCGGCCCGCTGCCGCGCACCCGGCACGTGGTCAAGAATCCAGCGCAGCTTGCTGCCGGAAAAATAGGCATCCGGCACAAGTCCCGTTTTCTTCCGGATCAACTCTGCGTGTCCATCTCGCACCAGCTGGTCAATGATGGGTGCTGTCCGGCGGCACTGCCAGACAATCGCGTTGCAGATCGGCTCACCGGTCTGCTTATCCCAAACGACCGTCGTTTCGCGCTGGTTGGTAATGCCGATGGCTGCAATCTGCCCGGCCTGAACGCCCAGCTTTTCCATGGCGGCCCGCGCAACCTCCAGCGTCGTGTCCCAGATGGTCTGTGCATCGTGCTCTACCCAGCCGGGCTGCGGAAAAATCTGCGGGAACTCCTTCTGGACAACCGACAGCATTGTCCCGTCCTTACCAAACAGGATGCAGCGGGAGCTGGTTGTCCCCTGATCAAGCGCCATTATCACCTGCATTGCATCATTACCCCCATCAAGAATATCCGGGCATATTTGTCCGCCGGATGCTGCCCTTACTATACCATACTCTGTTCGCCACGGCAAGCGGCGGCCCTGTGTTCACAAATTCTTTACCAGGCATTGATACGGCGTTCAAAATTTTCCTGTATGCTGAATGTACAGCATCAGTTAACAGGGGCGCACACGCTTGCGAATCAAACCGGCCGACAAGTCCTCCGGAGTTTTTCACGGAGGATAAACGGCGGCTGACAAGGCAGGCGGGCTGTCGCCCGCCAACGAGGATAACGACGTTCGCCGCTGTTTTGCCCCGTGAAAAACCGTGTATGTCCTTGTTAACTGATGCTAGGCCAATATGGCCGCTCCTTCGCCGGCGATGTGCCGCCCGATGCTGCGGAAAGATCTGCGGATAAGCCGACGGGCACGCACGTGACAATCGCCATCGTCATAAGAACTCTACAATATTCTCTCTGCGCGCAGTTCAGAAGGCGAACTGCGCGCAGACCAATTTTCAGAGGAATTTCCGCTGTTTTCCCTCTTGCCGCAGCGGGAAAGACGCATTATAATAGAGAAAATAGCCGGATCACGGCAAAAGGGTGAGCCTATGGAAATCACACGTGCACGGCAGCTTCTGCAGCAGCTGGCTGACGGGATTGACCCCGCAACCGGTACGCCGCTGCCGGACGAAAGCGTCTATAACCGACCGGAAATCATCCGCGCGCTCCACTGTGTGCTGCAGGCTGTCCAGTCGGACGCGCCCGCAATGAACGCAGGCCGCAGCTGGACGCAGGAGGAGGAAGCGCGCCTTATCCGCGAATATGACGCGGGGATGGAGTTCCCGGCAATTGCGCGCCTGCACGGACGGTCCGTCGGCGCAATTGAAACGCGCCTGAGCGAGCTCGGCCGCCGTGACCAGATCCAGTTCAATATGGACTGAGCTGCGGCGCAGATAAGGAGAATCTATGGTAAAATCAAAGCTGGAGCTTGAATTTGAAGCCGAGCTGCTGCAGCATGCCCAGCTTGCCGCCAGGCAGTTCGGCGCACAGACTGCGCGCTTTGCAGAGCGCATCCGCTCCCGCGGCGGCGTAGATGCCGTGCGGGAGTATCTGCACCGGCGCAGACCGTCGGACGCATTTGGCACGCTGGCAGACGCCGGGCGGCTGGATCTGAGCATGGAAGCCAGCGTCATCAAGGGAACATTCGGCATGCTCTTTACCGACGAGGAGGCTGATGCCTGTCTGGCGCTGCTGCTGGAAAACGGATATTTCGGATAAAAAGAGAGATCGCCTCAACGATCTCTCTTTTTTCTTTACAGCAGATCCAGCAGAACCCCCGTTCCATGCGTCAATGCAAGGATGATCACGCCCGCCGTTGCAACGCCGCAGGCAATCACGGGCACTGCCGTGCGTAGCCGAAGCCGCAGCATAGCCGCAACCAGTGAGCCTGTCCATGCGCCCGTACCCGGCAGCGGGATTGCCACAAGGATATAAAGGCCCAGCAGCTCATACCGGTAAAACAGCTGCTTCCCCTTCTCCGCGCGCTTTTCTATCCATTCGACTATGCGCGCCAGCCTGCCGCCGCATTGCTTCATCCACGCAAGGATCTGCCGGACAAACAAAATCAGGATCGGCACCGGCAGAATATTGCCAATCACACTGAGCAGGAATACACATTTCATGTCCAGTCCCATTGCTGCTCCCGCAGGGATCGCCCCGCGCAGCTCTGAGACGGGCGCCATGGCCAGCAGGAGCACCAGCCCGACCTGTTTCCATATTTCCATAGATCACCTTTTCTATCTGCGGCCACGCCGCAGGCGTTTTTCCGGGATTTGCATTCCGCTGGCAGTATTATACGCGATCCTGCCAAAAACAGCAAGCCTTGGCTTTTAACAGCGCTGCCGATTGACTTGCAGAAAATGGTGCTGCCAAATTACAATAGAGCGGTTGACACACATGAGTTTTCAGCATTTTCTTTTGCTTCTCCAAAGGATGAAGAACGGGTCATACTTTCTTTCTCACTTCTCCGAGAAAGAAAGTATGGCGCGTCAGAAACGACCACGACGGAACGAGACGGCGTTTACGGCGGCTCGTTCTGGCG
>CAKUAM010000065.1 GCA_934636305.1 uncultured Oscillospiraceae bacterium | reverse complement strand
ATTCGGGAGCGGGGAGGATGCCCTCTGTCCGGGCGAAATACTCGGCTGCCTCGAATACGCTGGTCTGTTCCACGCTGCGGGCTTCCATTAGACCGTCGTGATACAGCTGCGAGAGGATGGGGCTCATGCCGTGGTAGCGCAGGCCGCCTGCATGGTTGGCAGAGGGGATGAAGCCGCTGCCGAGCGTGTACATCTTGGCCAGCGGGCAAACCATGCCAGTGTCGCAGAAGTCATAGGCGTATACGCCGCGTGTGAAGCTGGGGCAGGAGGCCGGCTCCACAGCGATGAAGCGATAATCCTTTTCCCCGCGCAGCTTTTCGCCCATGAACGGGGAGATGAGGCCGCCAAGGTTGGAGCCGCCGCCGGCGCAGCCGATGATGATATCCGGCGTGATGCCGTATTTATCGAGTGCAATTTTGGTTTCCAGACCGATCACGGACTGGTGCAGCAGAACCTGATTGAGCACGCTGCCGAGAACATAGCGGTAGCCGGGCGTGGTGGTCGCGACCTCAACAGCCTCGCTGATGGCGCAGCCGAGAGAGCCTGTGGTATCGGGATCCTTGGCAAGGATTGCGCGGCCGACGTTTGTGGTGTTCGACGGGCTGGGGGTGACGCTGGCACCATAGGTGCGCATGACCTCGCGGCGGAAGGGCTTCTGCTCATATGAGCACTTGACCATAAATACCTTCAGGTCAAGGCCGAGATATGCGCAGGCCATGGAGAGTGCAGTGCCCCACTGGCCGGCGCCGGTCTCCGTTGTGACACCCTTGAGGCCCTGCTTTTTGGCGTAATAGGCCTGGGCAATGGCGGAGTTCAGCTTGTGGCTGCCGGAGGTGTTGTTGCCTTCAAATTTGTAATAGATCTTCGCCGGGGTGCCGAGCTTTTCTTCCAGGCAGTAGGCGCGCACCAGCGGCGACGGACGGTACATTTTGTAGAAATTGCGGATCTCGTCCGGGATCGGGATATACGGCGTGTCGTTGTCGAGTTCCTGCTCGATGAGCTCGTCGCAGAAGACGGGGCGCAGATCGTCAAAGCCCATGGGCTTGCCGGTGCCGGGGTTGACCAGAGGAGCCGGCTTGTTTTTCATGTCCGCGCGGACGTTGTACCAATTCTGCGGCATCTCAGATTCAGACAGATAAATTTTGTAGGGAATGTTTTCGGTTTTCATGGTTGTGACTCCTTTCGCATGTTGGCTTCTCCGGGAAAAGGGAAACAAAAAAGACCTTCGTCCACAGAGAAAACCTCGTTCGGTTTGATCTCTTGGGACAAAAGTCTGAAAACTTCTGCGGTGCCACCCAAATTGACAATTACTTGTCCGCTCATGATGTGCTGACACACATCCTCCCTTGGTAACGGGGGGAATACCCGTCAGAGCCTACTTGCAAATGCGTTCAGCCTGCCCTCCGCAGTCCATTCGGCAAGAACCCTTCTGCTGCACTCCCACCACCGGCAGCTCTCTGTGAGAAGAATCGGGTGCGTACTCGTCTGCATCAACGGTTTCAACTTGTGACGAAGTATATCGCAGGTGCCGCCATTTGTCAAGTATGATTTTGGCGTGAGCCTCAAAAAATAGAGGAGACGTATTCTCACCTTGTCAAAATGCCCGGTTTGCGCTATGATTTTCTTGCAGAATCTGAATATAGCAGCAGAAAAACAGCCCCAACACAGACATAAAATATGAGAAACGGAGCTTTAATATGGAAATCAGAGAAGTCAGAGAAAACAAAAAGCAGTACCTTGATCTGCTGTTGCTGGCGGACGAGCAGGAGGATATGGTGGACCGGTATCTGGGCCGGGGAACCATGTATGTGCTTGATGATAATGGCGTAAAAGCGGAGTGTGTTGTTACCGATGAGGGAAGCGGCGTGCTTGAAATTAAAAATATTGCGACGAATCCGGCCAGCCAGGGAAAGGGCTACGCAAGGGCACTGATTGAGGCGATTGCCCGGAACTATGCCGGTCAGTACGATGTCCTGCAAGTCGGGACGGGGGACAGCCCACTGACGGTGCCGTTTTATGAAAAGTGCGGCTTTGTCCGATCCCACCGAATTCCTAATTTTTTCACGGAGAATTATGATCGTCCGATTGTGGAATGCGGCGTGCAATTGGTGGATATGGTATATCTGCAGAGAAAACTGTAAAATTGACAGAAGGATGTCCTAACCCAAGAGACCCGAAATTCCTCAGCATTTTCTTTTTGTTTCTCCCAAAAGAGCGTTTTTCATCCTTTCTTTCTTGCTTCTGCGTCAGAAGCAGGCACAATGGAACGAGCCGCTGTAAACAACGTCTCTGATCCTCTGTGCCGGCTCTTTCGGTTTTCTTGGATCTTTCCCGCGTTGCCTGACAGACCAATGCAAATCCGTACTGCATAACAAATTTTGTTAGCAGTACGGATTTTCTGCACCGATTAACCTGCAACGGCTGCCAAATTCGATACCGAAATGACGGGCGGCATGTAGTGAGAATACGGTAGGGTGGGTCGGTGCGATATGCGTGCTGGCAAATTTGTTTTTCGCCTAAATTCAGATGCAGATTGCATCAACCGCGTCCTAAGCGCCCCTTTTCTTCCCCATCTTTTCCGGCAAGGCGGAAAAGATGGGGCCGCCGGAGGCAGAACAGAGTAACCTTCAGAAGCGTCTCTCTTTATTCAGAATATCTCTGACATTCTGCCGAAGGAGGGATAAGCTTCCAGATTCTGAGGCCGGATGCGAGCTGCTTGAACGTTCTTCGGCAAATAGAATAAAAAGAAACAGGAAAAACGATAATTTGAGAGATTTGTGGTGGAAATTATATAGGTAAGGTGCTACAATAGCGTAAAAATCATGTAAAATACGTGTAAAATGCGCTGCTAGGGCATATCTGAAAACAGCCAATGCCCCCGGGCTGCGGGCCTTTTCGCGCTGCCGGTCACATCTCCGGTTTTCAGATACACCCTAGCTTGTTTAGCCCCCGGCGGCGTGTCAGAAACGGCCGGCCTTAAGTTATGCAATATCCTTGGAAAAACTGGACAGCAGAATGGACAGAAAGCGTGCTGGCGTTGGACAGTCCGGCAGCGGCTTGTGCGCCATATGCTCGAGCTGCGCACGCCTGTTCTGCCAGACCTGCGCCGCGGTATTCCGGATCTCATGCGCCACATAAAATAAATTCACGCTGTAGCGGCTGGAAACCTTGGGATAGATCCATTGCGAAAGCAGCAAAAGCCGGTCCGGCTGCTGGGCAGCCAGATAAACGGCGTAGGATGTGTAGAAGAATGCGGTATTCGTTGCTTTGAGACCAAGACGGTACAAAAGGTCATAGATGTCGACGATATCGTATTGCAGTGTCATATAGGCATCATTCCTCCAGCGTATGTACTTTTTCTCGAAATGTGTCTAAAAGCGTGCCTTGACTGTCGTCGTCGATCAGCATCAGAAACAGAAGGGTAACCGCAGAGAAGCAGAACTTTCCGCGCTCCAGATCTCCATAGGCCCGGCTGGTAATGTGCAGCTGCTCTGCCATTTCCTCCTGTGTGAGCTGCTTGCGCTTGCGCAGGGAGCCCGTGTATTCCGAGAGCATTTCCTTTACCAGCGTTGTATATTGTTTCATTGGGCAACACCTCCACAGTGCAACAGGTTCTATGGAAATAGTATCGTGCCCAGAAGCATACTTCCATGAAGTACACTTCGTTTTTGTCGAAAAAAGCGGGAATTTGCCGAGTAAACTAAAAAAATAACTATTTTTTTATATAAAAAATGGATATATGAACTAATATAGGAAATGCAAACATAAAATTGAATTTCCTGATGCTATACTTTATGAAAGTGGAGCCGGGCAAATGTTTTATTCTTACGGAGAACAGGAGCTTGCCTATCTGACCAAAAAGGATAAGCGGCTCGGGCACGCAATTGAGCAGATCGGGAGGATTGAACGCGTTGTTGACGACGATCTGTTTTCCGCAGTGGTGCACCATATTGTCGGGCAGCAGGTGTCCACGGCAGCGCAGGCGACGATCTGGGGACGGCTGCAGGCTGCAGCGGAGACAGTATGTGCGGATACCATGCTGGCACTGGGGCGTGAAAGACTGCAGGGGATTGGAATCACGTACCGGAAGGCGGACTATATTCTGGATTTTGCAGGCAAGGTGCAGCGCGGAGAGCTGGATCTGGATGGCCTGTGGCAGAAAAGCGACGAGGATGTGATCCGGGAGCTGACACAGCTGCGCGGCATCGGTGTATGGACGGCGGAGATGATCCTGACATTCTGCATGCAAAGACCGGATGTGGTCAGCTTTGGAGATCTGGCGATTCTGCGCGGCATGCGGATGCTCTACCGCCACCGTGAAATTGACCGTGCGCGCTTTGCGCGCTATCAGCGGCGGTATTCGCCCTATGGCACGGTTGCCAGCCTGTATCTCTGGGCAATTGCGGGCGGAGCCATTCCGGAGCTGACAGACCCGGCGGCGCGTCAGAAACGGTCACGACAGAACGAGCTGCCGTAAACGACGTCTTTGATCCTCCGTGGCCGTTTCCTCCTTTCCAACCAGCGACTGTGCCGCCGGTTGGTTATCGGAAAAGACGCGGGAGAAAAAGGGCGCCGGGTTACATCTGGTGCACTGCGTCTGAATTTAGGCAGGAAACAAGCTGGCTAGAACTCATATCGCACCAAGTCACCTTACCGTATCTTACTATGCGCCGCCCGTCATATCGGAATCAAATTTGACAGCCGCTGCAGTTTCATAGGTGCAGAAAATCCGTACTGCAGATAAAATCTGTTACGCAGTACGGATTCGCATTGGTCTTTCATCTTTGACTGCTGCAAGTTTTCACGGCACCGACAGTGCCGTCACCAGCAATGGCAGGCTCTTTCGGCACAAAGCAATAGATAGGCATTTCGTGTGACATAGATGTGTGCCCTTTATTGAGCAGATACGTGACGGCGGTTTCCGAGTAACAGCGCCCCTTTTCTCTCCCTTCTTTTCCGGCAAGACGGAAAAGAAGGGGCCGCCGGAGGCATACATTGGACAGCGCCGTGAAAGAAACCTGCAGTTTCAACTTTTTCCCTGCCTGCAGGTTGACAGGTCTCTGCCGGATTACTAAGGTAACACCGCACAATCCGGCAAGCAGATCCGGCGAGAGATTTTTCACCAGGTCAAGGTTTGAAACGTGCAGGAATCCTGTATGTATTTCAAGCTTTTCAAACCGCAGAATTGGTGGAAAAGATCCAGCGAAGCGCGTAGCCGCAATGCGAGCGCCGTTTTTTGCCCCGCTTGGTGCAATGCAGCCCGCTGCAGGCTGCAGCGGGCTGTGTCGAGCGCTTATTTTTGCAGCAGCGCTGCAAGATCTGCCTCTGGTGTGGTGGTTGGAGCGATTGCATAGTGCTCCACCAGATAGTTCAGCACGTTCGGCGAGAGGAAAGCCGGCAGCGTCGGGCCCAGGCGAATGCCCCGGATGCCAAGATGCAGCAGCGTCAGCAAAATGCAGACAGCCTTCTGTTCGTACCAGCTGAGCACCATGGAAAGCGGCAGCTCGTTGACGCTGCAGCCGAACGCGTCGGCCAGCGCCAGTGCGATCTGAATGGCGCTGTAGGCGTCGTTGCACTGCCCGATATCGAGAAGGCGCGGAATGCCGCCGATGGTGCCGAGATCCAGATCATTGAAGCGGTACTTGCCGCAGGCCAGCGTCAGAATGACGGTGTCATGGGGCGCCTGTTTGACAAACTCGGTATAATAGTTGCGGCCCGGACGCGCGCCGTCGCAGCCGCCGACGAGGAAAAAGTGGCGGATGGCACCGGATTTGACGCCATCTACGACCTGTGAGGCGACAGACAGCACGGCATTGCGTGCAAAGCCGGTGGTGACGGTGGTGCCGCCATTGATGCCGGTGAAGGCCTGATCCTCCGGATAGCCGCCGAGGCGCAGCGCCTGCGCAATGAGCGGGGAAAAATCCTTATCCGCGCCGATGTGGCGGATCTGCGGGAAGGAGACGACAGAGGTTGTATAGACGCGGTCAGCATAGCTGGGCTTTGGCGGCATGAGACAGTTGGTTGTGAATAAAATGGGGGCTGGGATGTTTGCAAACTCCTTTTGCTGGTTCTGCCAGGCAGTGCCGAAGTTGCCTTTGAGATGCGGGTACTTTTTGAGCTCCGGATAGCCATGCGCGGGCAGCATTTCCCCGTGCGTGTAGATATGGATGCCCTTGCCGGCTGTCTGCTCAAGCAGCAGCTTGAGGTCGTGCAGATCGTGGCCCGTGACCACGATAAACGGCCCCTTTTCTACCGTCAGCGGGACGGTGACCGGCACGGGATGGCCGTAGGTTTCGGTGTTCGCGCGGTCCAGCAGCGCCATGCAGGCAAGGTTCTGCCGGCCGACCTCCAGCACAATGGGCAGCAGCTGCTGCATGTCCAGATCCTCGCCGACGGCAAACAGCGCACGGGCGAAGAAGCGGTTGAGGGAATCCTCCTGATAGCCGAGTACCATTGCATGGTGGGCATAGGCAGCCATGCCGCGGATGCCGAACAGAATCAGGGATTTCAGGCTGCGGATATCCTCATCCGCAGTCCAGAGAAGCTGCATGTCATAGTCGGCATTGTGCCCGCAGGGGCTGGCGCAGGCCTGACAGTCCGGGACAAGACGGTCGTGTTCCGCGTGGACGCGGTCCAGAAGTGCACGGATAGTTTCGTCGTTAAAATTAACATTTGTGACGGTCGTGAAAAGCCCCTCGATCAAAAGCTGCCAGGTTTGCACATCTGTGCGTGTGCTGCCATCAGTTGCGCGGGCAAGACCAATGAGCGCGCCCGTCAGCGCATCCTGCAGGCGCGCGGTCTCGGCGCTTTTGCCGCAGACGCCGGCTTTCCCGGTGCAGCCGCTGCAGCCGGCTGTCTGTTCACACTGATAGCAAAACATATGGTTGTCCATGGTTTGTTCCTCCTGTTTGGTTGGGGATGTCTGGGGCCTTGGAATCCAGGCTGTGGCTTGAGTATAGCAGAGCAGCGAAAAATGTTATGTTGGAAATACAACGAAAATATAAATTTTGCGCTGGAAAACCGGATGCATTCTGCGCCATGGAAACGCTTGCACTTGCGGATGCAGTCTGCTATGATAAAAACACAGGCGGATGATCCGCGCGGCACGTGCCTGAGCCACTATGGGCTGACGCAGAAGCTGCGGGTTGGGGAAGTGACCAACATGTATGCCATTGCAGAAAAGCAGCTGCAGGCAGATTTGATAATCCGGCCCTAAGGTGTATCTGAAAACAGCCAACGCCCCCGGACAGCGGGCCTTTTTGCGCGTGCTGCCTCATTTTTCCTTGCAATACGTCAGGATTCCTGCAAAAAACTGTCTCAGCGGGGCGAAAAACTTTTTCGACACGCTGAAGCGCGGGCTGCTGCATCTGGTGCAGCAGCCCGCGCTGTTTATCCGTTTGGGGATTATTCGGTATAGAGGTATGCGTACTTGCTGCGGATGGTGAGGATCAGCGCCTCAATATCCGTCTCCAGATCGTTCGGCTGGGACAGATCCAGAACCTCGTCCTTGTTCAGACGGACCCGGATCTTGTCGCCGCCCAGGAACAGAACACCCCGGTTCTCGCTTTCGTTCATATCCTTTTCGGTCTGGAACAGCGTAAATTTGTCGTGGCACGGCTCGGAGGCATACGGGCAGAACTGCGTGCAGTTGCCGCATTCGTTGCACATTTTGTCGACGTGGACAATCTCATGGCGGCCATCGGCCATGCGGATGACGACGTTTGCACGGTTCGGGCAGGAATCCACGCAGTTTTCGCAGATGGTGTTGCAGTTCAGGCAGCGGCTGCCCTCGCAGCAGGCGTCCTTCGCCATCTTGAGGATGCCCTTCTTGGCGGTGGCGTCAGCCTTGGCAGGGTAGGCCTGCTCGGGGATTTCGTATGTGTAGGCTGTGCCGATGACAGCCTCTGCAAATGCAGCGGCATCAGCAATGCCCTCGACCACGGTGGCGGGGCCGCGGTGTGCATCGCCGGCGGACCAGACGTTTTCAACGTTGGTCTTGAAGGCCGGGCCCTTGCGGCCCATTTCAATGCCGTTGTCGGCCATGAGCTTGCTGTCGACCTTCTCGCCGATGGCGGAGATGACGAGATCACACGGAATCTCGAAATATTCGCCGGTGGCGACCGGGCTGCGGCGGCCGGAGGCATCGGGCTCGCCGAGCTTCATCTTTTCAAGCTTCAGCTTGCCGTCCTTCTGCTCGACCGGCGCGGCCAGCTCGATCATGTTGACACCCTCGTCGATGGCGAGCTTCAGCTCGTGCTCGTCGGCGGGCATTTCCTTCTTCGTGCGGCGATAGACCAGCGTGGAGGAGCAGGCGCCCATGCGCTTTGCAACGCGGGCTGCGTCCATGGCAGTATTGCCGGCGCCGACGACGACCACGTGGCCATCCAGGCACGGCTTGACCTGCTGCTTCATTTCCTTCATCCAGCCGATGACGCCCTTGACGTTGCCGGGGATGCCAAGCTCACCGGCCTGCCATGCACCGGTCGCCATCAGAATATGCGTGTAGCCCATCTTCTTGAGTGCATCCACGCTGGGAGCGGGAGCCCCGCACTTGACCTCAACGCCCAGACGCTCCATGATGGCGATATCCTTGTCGAGGGCCTCGTCGGAGATACGGAACGCGGGGATGACATAGCGCGGCACGCCGCCGAGCTTTTCTTCGCGCTCAAAGATTGTGGTTTCCACGCCGCCGCGCGCAAGGAAGTAGGCTGCCGCAATGCCGGTCGGGCCGCCGCCGATGATAGCGGCCTTCTTGCCGGGCTGCTTTGCAGTCGGCTTCAGGGCGGCCATCAGCGCGCCATAGCCGCGCTCAGCTGCGATGAGCTTGGTGTCGCGGATCTGGATGGATTCCTCATAGAAATTGCGCGAGCACTTGTTCTGGCAGCGGTGCGCGCAGATGGTGCCGGTCAGGAACGGCAGGGCATTTTTTTCGGTGATGAGCTTCAGGGCCGGGCCGTAGAGGCCGCGGCGGCAGAGCTCCATATACTCCGGGATATCCTGATGGATGGGACAGCCGCCCTTGCAGGGAGCTGTGAAGCAGTCGATCAGCGGTACCTTGTCCGCACTCTTGCGGGCCGGCAGCGGCTTGATGGGCTTGAGATGGTGGAAATCAGAATGGCTGGCTGCGGACATGTCGCTGATGGCGGCGGAGTTTGTGCCATTGAACGCGTGGTACGGCAGCTTTTCCGTTTTCTCAACCATCTGGGCCAGACGGTTGTATCCGCCGGGCTTGAGAATGGTGGTGGCGACCGTGATGGGCCAGATGCCGGCTGCAAACAGCTTGTCACAGTTGAAATATTCTGCGCCGCCGGCGAAGCTGATGCGCATCCTGCCGGCAAACTGGCGGCTGATGCGGCTGCACATTTCAATGGTCAGCGGGAACAGGCTGCGGCCGGACATGTACATCTCAGTGCCGGGAAGCTCGCCCCGGGTGGTGTCGACGGGGAAGGTGTTGGAGAGCTTGAGACCAAACTCCAGACCCTTGGAATCGGCCAGGGCCTGCAGACGCTCAAACATCGGCACGGCGTCGGCCCACTGCAGATCCTCGTTGAAGTGGTGCTCGTCAAAGACAATGTAGTCATAGCCCATGGAATCGAGAATGGTGCGGGCAGTCTTGTAGCCGAGGATGGTCGGGTTGCACTTGACAAACGTATGCAGGTGCTTTTCCGTCAGCAGATACGAGGCAATGCGCTCAATCTCCTGCGGAGGACAGCCATGGAGCGTGGAAACGGTGACGCTGCGGCTGACGCGCGGGGAGATGCCGGCAATGAATTCTTTCTCATCCGGGAACATCTCTGTCAGGACGGCAAGGCACTCTTGGAACTGCGCCGTTTTGGATGCGTCCATCATGTTGTCGATGTAGCTGTTGACCTTCTCACCCTTGATGCCTTCCAGATCATAGCCGACAGACATGTTGAACACAAAGCCGTCCGGAGAGCCGAGACCGTAGACCTTTGACAGAACCTTGAGGGCGCACCAGGCCTTGATATATTCGTTCTGGGCCTGCGGAATCTCCAGCTCGGTTGACCATTCCTGGTTGTAGCCCTCGTCGGCGGCCAGAATGCACGGACGCGGCACGCAGCGGGCCAGCTCCTCGCCGTCCATCTTCTGCACGGTCTTGACCTCGAAGAAGCGGGCACCGGCAAAGTATGCGGCGATGATGTTCTGCGCGAGCTGGCTGTTGGGGCCGGCGGCGGGGCCAAACGGCGTTTCAATCGTCTCGCCGAAGATGGGCAGCGTCTTGCCCGAGGCGTAATACGGCGCATGCACGCCAAAAATCTCGCCCTCGCGGGCATATTCCGTAACGATCCAGTTCATCAGGGACTTGAACGGAATCGGGTACATTCTTTCAGACATGAAAATTCCTCCTGTTTTTATTCTGCAATCGAAAGAGGGGGTGAGGCCGATGCGCGCATCGGCCTCTACGGCGCCCCGGAAAGGTTTTCTTTAGTACGTTCTGTGGTTCAGCTCGCCCCAGAGCTTTTTGGCTGTCTCGAGAATGTGGGCGTTTTCTGCTTCCTCGTCGATGCCGATGAGCGCACGGTCCTTCATGAGGAGCTTGCCGTTTGCAATTGTCGTGCGACAGAGCTTGCCGGTCATGCCGAACAGAATGTGGCCGTCAATGTTCTCGTCGGAGAACGGGGTGTACGGCTTGTAGTCCATGACAATGATATCGGCGGCTGCACCGGCCTTGAGAACGCCAAGCTCGTCCGGGAAGTATTTTGCGCCGATCTTTGCATTGTTCTTAAAGAGCATGCCTGTGACCTCGCACCAGGCGACATTCGGCAGGCAGGCGTTCAGGCGCTGGACGCACAGCGCAGCCTTGAGCGATTCAATCATATCGTTTGTCCATGCATCGGTGCCAAGACCAAGCAGGATCCCGGCCCTGGACAGCGGCAGCACCGGGCACACGCCGACGGCGTTGGACATGTTGGATTCCGGGTTGTTGACAACCATGGTGTGGGTATTCTGGATCAGCTCAATCTCAGCCGGATTCACGTGGATGCAGTGACCGAGGATGGTCTTTTCACCCAGAATGCCGTGGTCGTGCAGACGCTGTACCGGGCGGCGGCCATAGTTCTGCAGGCTGTCATAGACGTCGTTCATGCCCTCGGAGACGTGGATGTGATAGCCGGTGCG
>CAKUAM010000064.1 GCA_934636305.1 uncultured Oscillospiraceae bacterium | reverse complement strand
ATTTCTCTGGTGCGGTAATACTGGCCATCCTTCCATGCAGAGCAGATATGTCACTGAATATACCACTGGCTGCGGTTTTCTTTAATGCCCTTTCCAATCACATCCCTGGACTTGGGATCTGCCATCCAGCAGTCCAGAATGTTGATTCCCTGTGCCGAGGCGTAGTGAATCAGATCAATGCCGTCTGCCTCCGGATGGCGCTCCAGCCATTCTCCGCCGAAGCCGATTTCACTGACCAGCAGCCCGGTTTTCCCCAATCTTCTGTGTTTCATTGCTCCTTCCTCCTGCGCAATGCTGTGTTTCAGCGGCGAATCGTCTGATTTAGCTGTTTTTACAATGGCTGCGAACGTACTGGTACAGCGTTTTTACCCCAAACCCGGTTCCACCCTCTGGCTGACCGTCGGAACGTTTGCCGGTGAACGGCATGGCGCCGAAGTCCACATGTAAAAACGGCGTTTGCTCGCAAAATGCTTCCAGGAAAAAGCCGGCCAGAATGCCGCCCGGTCCGCCTTTAGGGGCATTATTGAGATCTGCATATGGCGAACGAAGCTGCTCACGGTATTCTGGGTAAAAGGGCATGGCCGCGTATTTTTCGCCGGTCAGCGAACTGAGCGCGTGAATCTTTTCAAACATGGCGGGCGTGTTGGTCAGCGCTGCGGCACATACGCTGCCGAAAAAGCTGCACACGCTGCCGGTCAGACCAGCGACCTCGATAAGCGCTGACGGGTGGAAGGTCCGGATGCAGTAGGTCATTGCGTCGGCCATGCTGAGCCGTCCCTCTGCGTCCGTATTCTGCACAAAGACTGTTTTTCCGTTCATGGAGCGCAGCACGTCTCCGTTGCGATAGCTGCAGCCGTCCACCGCATTTTCACATGCCGCAACGACCGCAACGACATTGCAGGGAAGCTTCTGCCGCGCAATCGCGCACATTGCCCCGATGACTGCGGCGGCTCCATTCATATCAAACCGCATGGATTCCATGCTGCTGGTCTTGATGGCCAGACCGCCGCTGTCATAGGTGATGCCCTTGCCGACAAGCCCGATTGGCGGCTCGTCAGACGCGCCGCCGTTCCAGCGCATGACAATCAGACGCGGCGGCAAAGGACTGCCTTTGGCCACGGCCAGAAACAGGCCCATTCCGAGCGTTTCACACGCTGCTTTATCCAGCGTTTTAACCGAGAAGCCGCAGCGCTGCCCGCAGGCGATGGCCCGCCGCGCGAGTTCTTCCGGCGTCAGAATATCTGCCAGCTCGTTGACAAGATCACGCGCTGTGCAGATACTCTCTGCCAGAGCCAGCCCCTCCTCAACGGCTTCGGTGCAGGTCTCCGCTGCCAGCAGTGTGAGAGTGCGGCTGTAATGTGTACTCTTTTCAGAGAGGTAATAATCAAAGCAATATTCGCTGAGCGGCAGCGTGCATGCCAGCTGCCCGGCCAGAACCTGCTCTGCGGCGAAGCTGACGCAGTCCAGCCGATCCATGGCCACGTGTACGGCCTTCAGACGATTCAGCTCACTTCCAACTGCAGCAGAGGCTGCGCGGAAATCATCAAATGGTGCGCGTACACTGCTGTCAAAGCCCACAAGGATTACATTGCTGAATCCGCCATGCAGCGGCAGACGCAGCGTGCGCAGTTGCTTGTGCTCAAGCGTCAGCGCATCACCGGAAAAGACGGCGGCATAGGCCCGCTGCAGTCCGGGATCTGAAAAATGCACGGGACTGCCTGCCTGTAGAAAGCGAATAACTGCGTCATATTGCCCGGATAAACGGTCTGATATTGTGATATGCATAGTTCTTCCTTCTGTTCCCTTAATGTGTCTACACTATATCATAAAAGCCATACTACGTCAGTCTGCGTGGATAAATCCGTGAAAATTCGTTATTTTAACCAAAAAAGCAATAAATAGAATACTGTTTTTCGACGGAACGGCGAGGCGATTTTTGTAGAAAACTGATATATCAGGTGATATAATACAAATATATTTAGCGGTTTAAATCGATTATGAGGTGATGTATTTTGACAACACGACAGATGGTGGATATTGCACTGAAGCTTGCGGGGCTGGAGGCAGATACTGTCGATACGGAAATCGGCTGTGAGGGCGCGGATGTCCACCGCGTTCTTGCCGGGATTGATGTGTCAGATGCTGCGATGCTGGCTGGAAAGCAGATGGGCTATGACTGTGTTGCAGAACACCATGGCATTATGGGAAAAGCGATGCACATCGGCGACCAGATGCTCAAGGATCAGATGATGCTGATGTATAACTTTGGCGTTCCGATCAATGTTGCGCAGAAGGCGATCGAAAAGCGGGCAAAGCAAGAGAGCCAGCGCATGCATTCGAAAAATCTGAATCGGCAGGCTGATTTTGCAAAGCTTATCCAGATGCCGTATATTGGCCTGCATACGCCGGCGGATCTGATTGGGCAGGCGATTGTGCAGAAACGGATGGATGAACTGAATGCCGTGGGCCCATTTGTTACGCTGCAGAATGTTGTTGATGCGCTGAACGAGTTCCCGGAGATCCGCAATGCGCTGCAGGAGCCGGCCATCCGCGTCGGCGAACCGGGCAGCTACGCCGGGCGGATCTGTGTGCTGTATGCCGGCGTCACCGGCGGCGGCGCAAACGTCTATAACACATTCTTCGACTATGGCGTCGGAACGCTGATTGTCATGCATATGCCCGAGGATGATATCAAGGCGGTACAGGAGCATAATAAGGGCAACGTTATCATTGCCGGGCATATGGGCAGCGACTCTATTGGCTTCAACCGGGTGCTCAATGCATGGGAAGAAGCCGGACTGGAAGTTACAAGAACAGGCGGACTTGTCAGATGAGCCGCGCGGAACGGAACTGGGTGGATGCATTGCGTGCCCAGTTTCCGGTGACAGGGCAGGGGGCTTTTTTTGATATCGCCTATGAGAACTGCGGCGCGGCCTATATGCGTGAGGCACTGAACCAGTATCTGCAGGACAAGACGGCCCTCTCACCGTTTATGCCAAAAAACGGCGGCGGCGGCAAGGGGGCGACGGTTGATGTGATTGCAGAGACGCGCGCAGCGCTGGCTGCGTTTCTGCATGCGCCGGGACCAGAGAATATCGCCTTTTTAGCAAATACGTGTCAGGCCATCAGCACTGCGCTGATGGGACTGCGCTATCAGCCGGGAGACAACGTTGTCGTCGGCGCGATGGAGCATGTTTCGGTGCTGATGCCGTGCTTGCATCTGCAGCGGCAAGGCGTTGAGTGCCGCGTTGTTGGGCGCGGGAGTGATCTTTGGGTGACAAGCGATGCGCTGCTTGCTGCCGCGGATTGTCATACGCGTGTGATTGCGGTGAGCCTTGTTCAGTCGTGCAGCGGATATCGCATTGATATGGAGCACCTGACGCGCGAGGCCCACAAGCGGGGGATCCTGGTTGTGACGGACGCCATCCAGGCGCTTGGCCTGACGGAGATTGATGTGCAGAAGCTTGGCGTGGACGCGCTGGCAGGCTCCCCCTACAAAGGGATGCTTGGGACAGAGGGTGTCGGCTTTCTATACTGTACCAAGGAACTGCTGTGTCAGCTTGAGCCGGTATTTCTTTGCTACAGCGAGGCTATGGATTTTGACCGGCAGACAGGCATGGTTACCTGTACGCAGCCGCTGCAGGCGCGGAAGCTGGAGGCCGGAACATTGCCGTTTATGGCCATCTATGTGCTGCAGGCAGCGCTTGCGCAAATGGAACGTATCGGGATTGCATCCATTGCCGCACACGTATCTGAGTGCTATGAATATGTATATCGCGCGCTTACGGAGCTGGGGTTCCGTCTGGCGACACCGATGGATGCGGAACACCGGTGCAACAGCCTTTTGCTCTGCACCGAGCGGAACAATGAGCTTGTACAGTTTTTGGCCGAGCGGAAAATTTATATCAGCAGCGGAAAAGCCGGCTACGTCCGGATCAGCGTTGCCCCGTTTACTGTGCAGGCAGACATGGATTGCCTGATCCACGCCATGGCGGATTGGCGGTCCCAAAGCTGAAAAGGAGGCTTGCCCATGCAGTCCAAGGCAGATGAGATTTACATGCGGCTGAAGGAGGAGCTTCTGCGGCTGCGGTTCCGCTGTGATGAGATCATCAATGAAAAGAAGCTGGCGGAGCAGTATGATGTCAGTAAGACACCGGTGCGTGAGGCCTTGGGCATGCTGGTGCAGGAGGGCTATCTTAAAAAAATTCCTCGTGTGGGGTATCTCATTTGTGAGGTCACGAATGAGGAATATCTGCAGCTGGCCTATCTGCGGTTTACATTGGAAAAGGGTGTTGTATTACGGATCCTGCATTATTGCAGCGATGAACAGATTGATTCCCTTCGCAGCTACTGTCAGCAGACTGCTGTGGAATATTGCGATTTCGCAGGGATCAACAGTGATTTCCACATTGCGATGGCCGCGCTCACCGGGAACTGGTTTCTCGAAGCTGCGGTAAGGGATGTATTTCAGCATATGCGCCGGACACCCAGCGTCAAGCTTTATACAGAGGTACGGGAAAACCCACATCTGTACCATTTGCAATTGATTGACGCCATGCGTGCACGCGATGAAGAACAGACGCTGAAACTGATCGAGCATGAATGCCGGAGAGATGATGATCCGGATTCAATATTTTGACCGAGCAATTCTGGGAGGCCGGAATTGCATGTTAAAAGGAGGACAAACAATGAAAAAACGTATTCTCACGCTTTTGCTGGCCTGCGTCATGCTTTTGAGCATGCTGGCAGGCTGCAGCAGCAAGACAACGGCAGATCCCGCAGCCGAGACAACGCAGACGGATGCGGAAACAACCGGCGAGACTGCTGCGCAGGAGGCTTCCGCTGCAGAACAGACGATTCAGGTTCCCTGGGCCGCCAGCAACTTTTATTCCTTCGACAATAATAAGAACTACGCTGCCGAGGAAATCCAGATTCAGTCGCATGTGCTGGAAGGTCTGGTTCGTGCGTCGATGGATGAAAATAACTCCCAGACGTATCTGCCCGCAGGTGCAGAAAGCTGGGAAACCTCGGACGACGGTCTTGTCTGGACGTTCCATCTGCGTGAATACTACTGGAGCGACGGTGTACAGGTTACGGCGCAGAACTTTGTAGATTCCTTCCGTCGTCTGGCCGACCCGCGCAACGGCTTCGATTTTGCATCCTTCGTTGATGACATTGTCGGCGGCGCAGAGCTCTATACGCTCGATGCCTCTGAGGCTACGGACGAAGAGATTGAAGCGGCCAAACAGGCGCTGGCGGTCAAGGCGCTGGACGAGACCACGCTGGAAATTACGCTCAAAACACCGGCTCCGCAGTTCCTTTCCAAGGTCGGCTGCACCTGGATGGCACCGGTTCGTCTGGACGTCATTGAGGCTGCCGGGGACATGTACGATACCGACTTCAGCACGCATGTCTGGTGCGGGCCGTTCACGGTGTCGGAGTATGTCAAGGACAACAGCATGGTCCTGACGAAGAATGAGAGCTATTGGGATGCAGAGAATGTCAAGCTCCAGCAGATCACCTTCATTGACATTGGCGAAACCTCCACGCAGAGCACCATGTTCAAGAACGGGGAGCTGGCAGTTCTGGCACCGACGTCCGATTACGTTCAGCCCTATCGCGACGGCGCAGAGAGCGGCGAGTATACCTATATTGCAAACTATGCGCCGAATGTTACGTATTTTTACTTCAACCGGGAAGGCAATTCCCTGTCCGGCCTGATGGAGAGCCGCAAGGTCCGTCTGGCGCTGTCTCTGGCGGCCAACCGTGAGGAGTTCACGGAGGTCATCTTCAACCGCTATACACCTGCGTATGGCTTCGTTCCGTATGGCATCACGGTTGGCGACCTGAACTTCCGCGATCATGTGGAAGAACCGCTCAAGGAGCTTGCTGCAGAGTATGACACTCCGGAAAAGCTGCAGGCACTGTTCAAAGAGGGCATGGAAGAGTTGGGCGATACCCGTGAGCTGTCCGATGTCACCATTACCTACATTTGCCGCGGCGATACGGCGATCAAGCGTCAGCAGCAGGAATACTGGAAGAACCGCTGGGAGAGCACGCTGGGCATTCAGGTCGTCGTCAACGTCCTGGGCGACAGCTCACTTCTGAGTGAAGAACGCAAAGCAGGCCGCTACGATATTGCGCAGGCTGGTTGGAATGGCGACTACGACGATCCAATCGCTTTCCTGGAAATGTGGGCAAGCTACGGCACGTCCGTGCGTTACTCTGGCTGGAGCGAGGAAAAGGCTGCAGAGTATGACAAGTTTATTGAAAAGCTCAACACGGAAGTTGACGCAGAAAACCGTCTTGAAACGTATGCTGAGATGGAAAAGTGGATCGTGTGCGACGAGGTCGCTGCAATTCCGTATATGTATACGGACAATATCCTGTGCATCAGCAACAAGGTTCAGGGCGTTGTGTGCCCGTTCGTTGGCCCGTATTTCGACTTCACGCATGCCTGTGTCGTGGAGTAAATCCTGTATGTATGCCGTCCCCGGGGATTCCCGGGGACGCAGCCAGACAGAAAACCGGCAGGAATCTGCACGGGTTTCTGTCTGATCTCCTTCCGCTTACAAAGGGCAGCGCATATGCTGTATGGGCAGCCGGGGGTGTCTTTTGTAAAGGGAAGGAAACCGCAAAACCTGGCAGAAATGAGGAAATGACATGCTGAAATATACCGTACGTCGATTTTTTGAGATGATTCTGACGCTTTTCATCATTGCGACAGCAACATTTTTCATGTTGGAGGCAGTTCCGGGCGACCCGCTGTCTGAGCGTGTAGAGCGCCTGCCGGAGTCTGTTGCGGAGAACCTTTACCATAAATATGGCTTGGACAAGCCGACGATGGAACGGTATGTCATCACGATGAAGGGTATGCTGAAGGGCGATTTTGGTGAATCCGTGCGTATGCCAGGCTATGATATCCACAAATTACTGGAGGAAACGCTTGCCCCGTCGGCCAGACTTGGTCTGCAGTCGATTATTGTTGGAATTGGCCTTGGCTTGCTGCTGGGCATTCTGGCTGCCATGTTCAAAGGGACTTGGATAGACTATCTGATTGTGTTCTTTTCGGTCCTGATGATATCCGTGCCGACGCTGATCTTTGGCCTGCTGCTGCAGAAATATGTTGCAGGCGAGCTGGGGTGGTTCCCGATTATTGGCTGGCCCAAGGGGAAGGAACTCTGGTTCGGCGGCTGGAAATATACCATTCTGCCGACGCTCAGCGGCTGCTTCAGCTATGTGGCAACGTATTCCCGACTGCTGAAAACGTCCATGCTCGATGTGATCAATCAGGATTACGTGCTTGCCGCACGGGCCAAGGGCCTGAGCGAGCCGCAGATCGTGCGGCGGCATATCCTGCGCAATGCATTCATCCCCATCATTACGGTGCTCCCGATGAGTATCGCATTTGCACTGACAGGTTCGTTCTTCATTGAGAAAATCTATTCTATTCCCGGATTTGGCCGCTATTTTATTGAGGCAATCCAGGCGCGGGATCTGTCCATCGTTATGGGGCAGACGGTTCTGATGGCTGCTCTGTACATCGCGGTTGTGTTCCTGGTCGATATTCTCTATACGCTTGTCGATCCGAGAATCCGCGTGTCAGGAAAGAGGTGAGTATGATGGCAAATCAAGCAATCGATCCACGCTTCGTGATTGAAGGGTGTCAGAGCACAGATAAAGAAGCAATTGTTCGCCCGCCGATTACCTATGCGCAGGACGCCTGGCGGCGTTTGCGGAAAAATCCAATTGCCATGATCTCACTGGTGGTGCTGATTCTGCTGGTTGCAATGGCAATCTTTGGCCCAGCGCTGTGCGGGCAGGATTATACCTATATGGAGCCGACGCTCAAGAACCAGAATCCCAGCGCCGAACACTGGTTTGGTACGGACATGCTGGGTCGTGATTTGTTCGCACGTGTCTGTGTGGGCGCACGGGTGAGCCTGCTGATTGCCATGGTCTGCACATGTGTGCAGATCGTCATTGGCTGCATCTACGGCGGCGTAATGGCATACTTCGGCGGCTGGGTGGACAGCATTATGATGCGCGTGATTGAAATCCTTATGTCACTGCCATATTTGCTGGTTGTCATTCTGGTGATGCTGGTGCTCGGCAACAGCGTGCCAAGTCTGCTGGTGGCGCTGTGTGTCACCTCCTGGTGCAACACGGCGCGTGCGGTGCGCGGCATGATTCTGCAGCTGAAAGAATCAGAGTATGTTATGGCGGCCAGGACGCTTGGCGCGCCGGCTGGCCGTATTATCCTGCGTCACCTGCTGCCCAACACAATGGGGATTCTGATTCTCAATACGGCGACCTCAATTCCCAATTATATTTTCCAGGAATCCACCCTGAGCTTTCTCGGGATTGGCCTGCAGCCGCCTGATACCTCGCTCGGCGTTATTATTTCTCTCGGCCAGTCGTCGATGGAATTTTATCCGCTGCAGCTGGTGTTTCCGGCTGCAATCCTTGTGCTGATTGTTCTTTCGTTCAACCTGCTTGGCGATGGTCTGCGCGATGCGCTTGATCCCAAGCTGAGAAAGTGAGGCGCAACATGGAGCAGAATATTTTACAGGTCAAGGATCTTCGCGTCTCGTATTATACATATGCCGGCGAGGTGCAGTCTGTCCGCGGTGTTTCCTTCTATGTCAAAAAGGGGGAGACCCTTGCCATTGTTGGTGAGTCTGGCTGCGGCAAGAGCGTAACGGCGAAATCCATCATGCGTCTGATTGCAGACCCCGGGAAAATCAAAGACGGATCATCGATTGTGTTTGATGGACGGGATGTGCTTGCCATGCGCAAGCGTGAGCTGCGCAGCTATCGCGGGGACGACTGTGCGATGATCTTTCAGGATGCACTGACGAGTCTTGACCCCACAATGAAGGTCGGCAAGCAGATTGCTGAGGTTCTGAAAATACACGGAAAGGCCAACGGCAAACGGGCTGCTGCACAGGCTGTGGAGCTTCTGCGGCAGGTTGGTATTCCTAATCCGGAGCGTCGCGCGCAGGAATACCCACACCAGTTTTCCGGCGGCATGCGGCAGCGCGCCATGATTGCCACAGCGCTTGCCTGTTCCCCGAAGCTGCTGATTGCGGATGAACCGACGACGGCACTGGATGTGACGATTCAGGCGCAGATTATTGATCTCATGAAGCAGCTGCAGCAGCAGACCGGGACGGCAATCATTCTGATCACGCACGATCTTGGCGTTGTGGCAGATATTGCGCAGCGTATCTGCGTCATGTATTCCGGCAAGATTGTTGAATGCGGCAGCGCCCGCGATATTTTCTACCGTCCGCGTCATCCGTATACACTGGCACTTTTGTCCTCTGTGCCGCGTCTGGATCTGAAAAACAAGCAGGAGCTTGTTACAATTGACGGCACGCCGCCAGATCTTCTGCAGCCGCCCGCGGGCTGTCCGTTCTGCACGCGGTGCAAATACTGTATGCCCATCTGCCGGGACGAAATGCCGGCTGAAACTGACTTTGGCAGCGGCCATCTGGCCGCTTGCTGGCTGCATGATGCACGCGCACCAAGTGTAGATGCGCCCTTGTATGACGAAAAGGAGACAGAAAAATGACAGGTGAAAAATCCCCCCTTCTGCAGGTCAGCCACCTGTGCAAGTACTTTTCGGCCTCGGGCGGGACGGTCAAGGCCGTTGATGATGTATCATTTACAATCTATCGTGGGGAAACGCTTGGCATGGTGGGTGAGTCCGGCTGCGGCAAAACAACCTGCGGACGCACGGCGATGGGTCTGTACGACAAGACGAGCGGCGAGGTGCTTTTCGACGGAATCGACGTGCACACGCTGCGCGGCGCAAAAAAAAAGGAATTCAGCCGCCGCGCACAGATTATTTTTCAGGATCCGTATGCGTCGCTTGATCCGCGTATGACTGTTGCAGATATTATTGCCGAGGGCCTGGATATCCATGGATTATGCCGCAGCAAGGCAGAGCGGGCGGCACGCGTGTATGAACTGCTGGAAATGGTGGGGCTGAACCGCGAGCATGCGAATCGCTTTGCCCATGAATTTTCCGGCGGCCAGCGGCAGCGTATCGGCATCGCGCGCGCGTTTGCCGTAAATCCAGAGTTTATTATGTGTGATGAGCCGATCTCTGCGCTGGATGTTTCCATTCAGGCACAGATCGTCAATCTGCTGGTGCAGCTGCAGCGAAAAATGGGGCTGACGTATTTGTTTATCGCGCATGATCTTGCCATGGTCAAGCATATCTCCGATCGGATTGCCGTTATGTACCTTGGCACGCTGGTGGAGCTGACTGCGTCAGAAACACTCTATGACAAGCCAATGCATCCCTATACACAGGCGCTTTTGTCTGCAATCCCGATTCCGGATCCGGATATTGAAGAAAGCCGGGAGCGCATCAAGCTGGAAGGGGACATTCCAAGCCCCATCGATCCGCCGGCCGGCTGCCGCTTTGCCGGCCGCTGCCGCATGGCATGTGACCGCTGCCGGCAGGAAGCGCCCGCGCTGCGCGAAATCGAGGACGGGCACTTTGTTGCCTGCCATCTGGTGTGACAGCATGGAAAAGCTGAAACAGATCCTGCGGGATCTTGCATTGGCGCTGGCCATTGGGCTCGGCACCGGACTGGTTCTTTGCCTGCTGGTATGGGCCATTGGGGCGTGGATTGGCGGAGGCATGCGCGCAGGGGTGTCGGCGGCACGTTCTGCAGTTTTGCTGACAGGCGGCATCATCCTGCTTGCTGCAGCGGCCTTTCTGCTCAAGGGAGGCAACCTCCCGGATGAGGCCTTCCGCATCCGCACGAAAAAAGAACCGTTTTCTGAGGAACGGCCGCCTCAGCCGCTCCATCTGTACCGCCGCGTACCGCGGCCGTATACTATGCTGACGGTCGCGATAGGGGTCCTGCTGGTCTCCATCCTGCCGGATCTGGTACTGCTTGCAATACTTTGAGAGACTTGGTGAAGCGATGCTGCAATTTGATGCTGCATATATAGAAAAACATCTTACAACAAAAACGTGCATTTCTCTGATGCGCCAGACGCTTGCGGATGAACGCAGCGGGCAGTGTGTCCAGTACCTGCGTACGGCCATCACCATGCCGAACCAGAATGTGCTTGGCCTTATGCCGGGCTTCAGCAGCCGTGGCTATTTCGGGGCCAAGGTCATCAGCGTCTATCCGCACAATGCAAAAGACGGGTATCCATCCCATCAGGGCCAGATTATTTTGTTTGGTGCGGCGCATGGAGATGTGCTTGCGGTGCTGGACGCCATGAG
>CAKUAM010000063.1 GCA_934636305.1 uncultured Oscillospiraceae bacterium | reverse complement strand
GCCGAAGGGGCTCCCCTGCTAAGGGAGTAGGCGTCTAAAAAGCGCGCGAGAGTTCAAATCTCTCCTTCCGCGCCAGCTCGTCGCAAGCGTGATATCGCTTGCGGCGAGTTTTTTTATATTATTGCGCTTCTATTGCAATGCCGGGAAACAGCTATTCCTGGCATTTTTTCATGCAGAGCGCCGGATTGACTGCCGCCTGTATCCAGAATCCATAAAATTAACAGCATCTTTACATTTTCGCTCTGTTCAGAATTGTGTTTATCTGATAAAATAAGAATAATTCTCGAAAAGGAGTGAGCCTTTGTACCAAAAACAAATCCTGCTGGAAAAACTGCGGGAGGCTGCCGCCTCCGTCCTGCCCATCAGTCTGATTGTGGCTGTGATCTGTCTTGTGCTGGTACCGGTGGATACCGGCCTGATGCTCTCGTTCGTGCTGGCCACGGCCATGCTTATTCTGGGCATGGGGCTGTTTACACTCGGCGCAGAGATGTCTATGAGCAAAATCGGAAATTACATGGGCGCAAAGCTGACCAAATCGCGCAAGCTGTGGCTGATTCTGACGGTAAGCTTCGTGCTGGGCGTCGCCATCACGGTGGCGGAGCCCGATCTTCAGGTATTGGCCGCAAATGTGCCCGCCATTGATAAAAATGTCCTGATTCTGACTGTCTCGGTGGGCGTCGGGCTGTTTCTGATGCTGTGCATGGTGCGTATTTTGTTCGGTATTTCGCTGCGGCTGCTGCTGATTGTGTTTTACGTGCTGGTTTTCGCTGCCGCATTTCTGTCGGATTCCGGGATTCTGTCCGTTGCGTTCGATTCCGGCGGCGTGACGACGGGGCCGATGACAGTGCCGTTCATTATGGCGCTGGGTGTCGGCGTGGCCTCCATCCGCTCTGATGAAAATGCCAAGGCAGACTCGTTTGGCCTTGTTGCGCTGTGCTCCATCGGGCCGGTTGCATCCGTCCTGCTGCTGGGTGCGCTTTACCCGGCGCAGCCCACCACCGGGATGCAGACACAGGCTGCTGCGGCCATCACCTCGACCGTTGCGCTGGGGCAGGACTACCTGCATGCACTGCCGGAGTATCTGAAGGAGGTAACGGTTGCACTTTTGCCGATTGTAGTGTTCTTCCTTCTGTTCCAGTTCGTTTCCCTGCGGCTGCGCAGGCTGCCATTTCTGCGGGTCATGATCGGCATTTTGTATACCTATGTGGGATTGGTGCTGTTTTTGACCGGTGTGAACGTTGGATTTTCTCCGCTTGGCTACGCGCTCGGCGCTGCGCTCACGGAGGGCTGGAAGCTCTGGCTGCTGATTCCGCTGGCCATGCTGATGGGCTGGTTCATCATCAATGCAGAGCCGGCTGTCCACATCCTCAACAAGCAGGTGGAGGAGCTGAGCGCCGGCGCAATCTCTGCCAGAGCTATGGGCACCAGCCTCTCCATTGCGGTGTCTGCCGCCGGCGGCCTCGCCATGCTGCGTGTGATAACCGGAGTTCCTATTTTGTATTTTCTTGTGCCGGGATATGCCTTGGCGCTGGCGCTGACGTTTTTCGTGCCGCGCACGTTCACAGCTATTGCCTTTGACTCCGGCGGCGTTGCCTCTGGCCCGCTTACCGCGACGTTCATGCTGCCGTTTGCCATGGGCGCATGTCAGGCGCTGGGCGGCAACGTCATGACGGACGCATTTGGCCTCGTTGCGCTTGTGGCTATGATGCCACTCATCACTGTGCAGGTCATGGGCGCAATCTATGTGATCAAATCCCGCCGCACCGCTGCAGAGCCTGCGCTGCCGGACTTCAGCGACAACGAGATCATCGAGCTTTGGGAGGCCTGCTGATATGGAGCTGTATTACATCATTGCTGTCACCGACGCCGCAAAGGGCGAACATATGAACACCTTGTACCGGGAAACTGGCATGCACACCATTCTCAGCATGCCTGCCCGCGGCACCGCCAGAAGCGAGCATCTGGATATCTATGGCCTTGGCGCAGAGCCGAAAACGGTAATCAGCGCGGTTGCCAGTGCGCAGGAGGCTGCCCAGTTGCTCCGCGCCGCCAAGCGTAAGCTGCTGATCGATATTCCTGGCAACGGGATCATGCTGACCGTTCCGCTCAAAAGTGTGGCCGGCGGCAGGACGCTTGCCTATCTCACCGACAATCTGAAAGCTGGAGGAACGCCGGATATGGTATTTAAACACGAATTGATCGTCGTGATCCTGAACGAGGGCTACGCCGATTTTGTCATGGACGCCGCACGTGCTGCCGGCGCTGGCGGCGGCACGGTGCTGCATGCGAAGGGCACCGGCTCGACGCGCGGGGAAAAATTCTTCGGTGTCAGCCTGGCCGATGAAAAGGATATGGTTTATATTATTGCGCACGCCGACGAAAAGGCCGCAATCATGCGCGCCATCAACGAGCAGGCGGGGCCTGCCACTAAGGCCGGGGCAATCTGCTTCTCGCTGCCGGTGTCGTCGGTCGCCGGTCTGCGCGAACGCGAGTAAGTATCGTGCCTCCGGCGGCGCGTCAGACACGACCACGGCGGCTCGTTCTGTCGTGGCCGTTTCTGACGCGCCGTCGGAGACAGAGCAGCGTTGGAAATTTCAGAAATGTATTGTTTGGTGTGGCTGCCCCCGACATGAAACAGTGAATACACACTGCTGATTCATTTAAGACAGCAAAAGCCCGCCCGGGGCTGCAGCCGGCAGTCCCGGGCGGGCTTGCGTATCTTTGTTTGTTATACATATTGCTGGGTATCCACATCAATCACGCCGCGCGTCGTGATACGCAGCTTCGGAATGACCGGCAGCGCCATGAAGCTGAGCGTCATGAACGGATCGATCCCGCGGCTGACGCCGAGCTCGAACGCGGCAGCCTTCGCAGCCTCCAGCTGATCGTTGATCTCGGTGAGCGGGCGATCAGACATGATGCCGGCAATCTCCAGCACAACCTCGCCCTTGACGGCTCCATCCTCCATTACGACGATGCCGCCGTGGTGCTCTACAATATGGTTGGCTGCGGCCGCCATATCGCTGGAATTTGTGCCGACGACAATGATATTGTGGGAATCGTGCGAAATGCTCGTCGCAACTGCGCCGGATTTGAGGCCATAGCCCTGAATGTAGCCAAGGCCAATGTGGTGTGTGCCCTTGTGACGTTCAATCACCGCGATTTTCAGGATATCCTTTTCCAGATCCACATGATCGGCATAGCCATTGTCTGTCGTGATAATTTCGCCCGGTACCATGCCAAGGACGCCTCTTTGCCGCGTGTCGCGGAAATCATCCGGCATGAGTTTTGCCACATGGAATGTATCATGTGCGCGCTTATCAAGGTATTCTTCAATCTTCGGCGATTCAAAGTCACGCAGCTCACCGTGGTCCCAATAAAGAACGCCCTTTTTAAAGACCATCTCAACGTTGAAGTCCTTGAAATTGTCGATCACTGCGAAGTCTGCCAGATAGCCGGGGGCAATCGCGCCGCGGTTATTGAGCAGGAAATACCGTGCTGCATGGTGGCAGGCAACCTTGACGGCAATGATGGGGTCAACGCCGTATTTGTTGATGGCCTCGCGCGCGATATAATCAATATGGCCCTTTTCCAGCAGATCGTTCGGGTGCTTGTCGTCGGTGCAGAACATGCAGCGCTCGGCATACTGCGGCGTCAGCAGCGGCGCCAATGCCTCCAGATTGCGCGCGGCCGTACCCTCGCGGACCATGATGAACTGGCCGCGCTGCAGCTTTGCCAGCGCGTCGTCCATTGTGGCGCATTCATGGTCAGAATATACGCCTGCGGCAATGTAGGTGTCCAGATCCTTGCCGGTCAGGCCCGGCGCGTGGCCGTCGATCTTTTTGTGGTGCGCCTGCGAGGCGACGATTTTGGAGACGACCTCCGGATCATTGTGGATAATGCCATAGGCGTTCATCATCTCTGCCAGACCCTGTACTCTGGGGTAGTCATAAAATGAGTCGATCGCACGGTAGTCCAGATTTGCACCGGATTCATCCATCGGCGTGGCCGGCACGCAGGAGGGCAGCATGAACCGCACGTCAATCGGCAGGCCCTCAGTCGCCTGGAACATGTAGTCGATGCCATCTGTCCCCATGACGTTTGTAATCTCGTGGGGATCTGTAATCACGGTGGTCGTGCCATGCGGCAGCGTCGCGCGGACAAATTCCTTTGGCGTGACCAGACTGGATTCCAGATGGATATGCGCGTCAATGAAGCCCGGGCAGACAATCTTGCCCGTCATGTCGTATTCTTTTTCGCCCTCATAGCTGCCAAGACCCACGATCAGACCATTGGCCACGGCAATGTCGCACGTCAGCAGTTCGTTGGAGAACACATTCACATATGTTGCGTTCTTGAGAACCAGATCGGCCTTTTCCCGGCCGGAGGCTGCCTCAATCACGCGCTGCTTTTTCAGGAGCTTTCTCTGGATCTTACCTGCATAGCTTTCCGTTGGAACAGACATGCTGCATCTTCCTTTCTGTGTTCAGTTTTACTTGTGGCTGATATTAGTGGAAATTATAGCACCGGATCTGGCGCTTGTCCATGTTCATTTTGAACGGAATGTCACAGATTTTTTTAGCAATCTGTACAGGGGGACAGAAATGTGCTATGCTGGTACCAATATCAGCTGACGTAAATCGGGAGGCAAAACTATGAAGCTGCTGATGCATATCTGCTGCGCACCGTGCGCCAATATGCCCATTGATGCGCTGCGCGCCGATGGAATGGATCTGACTGGGTACTGGTATAACCCCAACATCCATCCGTTTACCGAATACCGCGCCCGGCGCAACTGCCTGCAGGAATATGCCAGAACCATCGGGCTGCCGCTTGTCGTCCGCGACGACTATGGTCTGCGGCCCTTTGTCCGGGAGGTTGCAGACGACATTGCCGGCCGCTGCGTCAAATGCTATGAGATGCGCCTGTTTGAGGCGGCGCGTGCGGCAAAGGAGGGCGGCTTCGACGCGTTTACGTCGTCGCTTTTCATCAGTCCCTACCAAAAGCATGAGCTGATGCGCGACGTTGCTTACTGCGCAGCGGAGCAATATGGCGTGGAATTTTATTATCAGGATTTCCGGCCCATGTTCCGCGACGGACAGGCACGGGCCAGAGAGCTTGGATTTTATATGCAGAAATACTGCGGCTGCGTGTTCTCCGAACAGGAGCGGTATCAGAAGCCCTCACGGATTATTCCGTGAGGGTGGAACAGTCTCCATTTTCCTGAATGTTACCAGAGACGCACGGCCTGCTGATAAAATGACGATTGTCCTTTTGTCAATTCCCGAAGGCGGCGCGCCCCATCTGGAGCGCGCCGCCTTTTATTAAGGTTCAAACTCTGTCACGGCAAAATACGTGCCGAGGTAGATGCTGTCCACAATGCCATCCGTTGTACGCAGCTGCAGATCGGTCTGTGCGCTGCCGATCCGGTAGAAATTCCGCTCCACCAGGACATCGTTTTCCATTGTATCCTCCACAATGAGCGCCGCATCAGGATACGCATCTATCACATCCTGTTCCGCGCTGCCGATACCAATGCCCTCCGGCGTCGTCCAGTCACCGGCCATGACGGTAACTGCGTCCAGAACCCAGCCGGTTCCCTTGTCGGCCAGCTCCAGTGCTGCGTCGTAGCGGGAATGCACGTCTGAGGTAAGCTTGTAGAACCAGCAGATATGCGCCGTGCCATCGGCATCGGTGACAGCGCCGCTGTTGGATGTCTCGTCCGGCTCACCGATTGCCGCGCGGATTTCGTCCTCCGTCATGCCAAGCGTCAATGGGCCAAGGTACATCGTGCCGCTTTCCGGGCTTTCTGCGGCGTCTGCGTCGGTGCCGGCCGCATCCTGCGGCGCCGTCTCATTTGCGGCTTCGGAATCTGTCTCCGGCAGCGCCCAAGTGTCCGCAGAGGCCGGCGCTTCTGCGGTCGTCGTGTCCGCAGTCGGGGCGGATGATTTTGCATGGAACATCGGCAGCACGAAGGCTGCCGCACCAATCACCAGCACGCAGCACGCGGCCAGTGCCGCCCATTTGATCCAGACGTGCGGCAGCTTCTTTGCCGGCTCGTCTGCCCGGGCGATCAGATCGTCCCCAACCAGGCCAATCGCCTGGAACAGCTTTTCATTTTTCATACTGCGATCCCCTCCCCAGCCAGGAACTTCCGCAGCTTTTCCCGCGTGCGGAACAAGATCGATTTGACCGTGTTTTCCTTTGTTTCGTACCGCGCTGCAATGGCCTGCACCGAATCCACATACCAGTACCGGCGCAGGAATATATTGCATTCGCGCTCCGGCAGGGCGCGCAGAAACCGGTCTATGGCTTCCGCCAGCTCCCGTTCCTCAAGCGCGTGCTCTACGCGCCCGGGCGCGGGCACACATTCCGATAGCTCGTCGAGCGCCAGCGGCAGCACACCGCCGCCGCGCTTTTCCGCGCTTTGCCGGCGGCAGCGGTCAAACGACAGGTTTCGCGTGATCCGGCCCAGAAACGCCTGCAGAATGGATGGCCGCTGCGGCGGCATGGCATTCCAGGCGTGCAGCCACGTATCGCTGACGCATTCCTCCGTATCCTCCCGGTTCTGCAAAATATTCCGGGCAATGGCGCGGCAGTAGCCGCCATATTTCGTATCCGTTTCCCTGAGCGCAAGCTCCTCCCGCGCCCAGTACAGGTCAATAATCGCTGCATCCTCCATGTACAAGCTTTCTCCTTTCTCTATCGCGTCGCCGCTCTGTTATGATTGACGCAGAAATCTGCGTTTGGTTTCAGCCATCAGTATAGCATTGCCAAAGTTTTTTGAAAATGGTATACTGAAAAAAACATTCGGGAGGACTTTATCTATGGAGCTTCGTGTTCTCGCCGTGGGGGACGTCACCTTTGCCAGCGGCCTGCAATGCTTGATGCACCGCCTGCGTCAGATAAAAAAACAGCAGAATATCGATTTTTGCATTGTAAACGGGGAGAATGCCAACGGGCTCGGGATCACGCCGCGGCAGGCAGACACGATTTTTGATGCCGGCGCGGATGTCATCACGCTTGGAAATCACTCGTTTGACCGCCGGGAGATCTGCCCATATCTGGATGACAACAGCTATATTCTCCGCCCGGCGAATCTGCTGCCAAGCCTGCCCGGGCGCGGCTATGGCGTGTTCGAAACACCGGCCGGGCCGGTCGGCGTTGTCAACCTGATGGGCCGGTTCAACCTCAACTGTAACCTGGACAGCCCCTTTGCTGCCATGGACAAGCTTCTTCGGGAGCTTTCCGGCCTCCCCGTTCTGCTGGATTTCCACGCGGAGGCGACAAGCGAAAAACTCGCCATGGGCTTTTATCTCGACGGGCGGATCAGCGCCCAGTGGGGTACGCACACGCATGTGCAGACAGCCGATGAGATGATCCTGCCGCAGGGCACCGGTTATCTGACCGATCTTGGTATGACCGGGCCTGTTTATTCTGCGCTCGGTGTACGGCCGGAGCAGTCGATTGCACATTTTCGCGGGGAGCTTTCCTCCCGCTATGAAGCAGCGTCCGGCCCCTGCGCCCTGCGCGGCGCGATCTTCGTCATTGACATGGGCAGCCGTCGCTGTACACATGTAGAAAGGGTGAATGTCCGTGATTAAGTTTCTGCATGCTGCTGATCTGCATCTGGACGCGCCGTTTTCCGCGCTGACTGCTGCGCAGGCGCTTGCCCGGCGTCAGGAGCAGCGTGCGCTTTTGACAGAGCTTGCCGAAGCGGCCAATCTCCACGACTGCGACGTTGTGCTTCTGTCCGGCGATCTGTTTGACAGCGGCAGCACCTCCGAGCAAACGCTGCAGGCGCTCATCCGCGCGCTTGCGTCCATCCATGCACCGGTTTTTATCAGTCCCGGCAATCATGATTGTCTGCTGCCGGGCTCATGCTATCTGACGGCAAGCTGGCCGCAGAACGTGCATATTTTCACCTCCGACCATATGACATCGGTGGAGCTGCCGGAAAAGCAGCTGCGCGTATACGGTGCCGGCTTTACTTCGCGCTATGAAAAGCCGCTTCTCGAGCAGTTCTGCGCAGTCTCCGACGGCATGACCAACATTATGGTCCTGCATGGTGACACGTTAGGGGCCGATTCTGCCTACAATGCCATCACGCAGGCGCAAATTGCGGCCTCCGGCCTTTCCTATCTGGCGCTCGGCCATATCCATCAGGCAAGCGGCCTTCTGCGCGCAGGCGGCGTCAGTTATGCCTGGCCCGGCTGCGCCATGGGGCGCGGCTTTGACGAGCTGGGGCAGAAGGGCGCCTATCTCGGCAGCATTTCGGATGCCGGCGTCACGCTGGAGTTTCTTCCGCTTTCCGGGCGGAAATACGAGCTTCTGCATGTGCCAGCCGGCGATGATGCGCTTGCCGCAATCACAGCTGCCCTGCCGGAGGATACGCAGCAGGATATCTACCGTATCATTCTGACCGGGGAATCTGCGCCGATCGATCTGTCCGCGCTGCAGCGGACGCTTGCCCCGCGTTTTTATGCGCTGACCATCCGCGATGAGACGCGGCCGCGCCGCGCACTGTGGGATGGCTGCGGGGACGACACACTCCGGGGGCTGTTCCTGCAGACCCTGAAAACGCAGTATGACGCCGCTGCAGACGACGAGACCAGGCGCACAATTGCACTGGCCGCGCGCCTTGGCACGGCGGCCATGGACGGCAGGGAGGCAGATTTATGAAGCTTCTGCGAATGACCGCTACCTTTGGCCGGCTTGACCACGAGACGCTGACTCTGCAGGAGGGCTTGAACCTCATCGAGCTGCCCAATGAAGGCGGTAAATCCACCTGGACAGAATTTTTGCTGGCCATGCTCTACGGCATCGATACCTCCGAGCGGGAAAAGGCCGGCGTACTGCCCATCAAAACAAAATATCAGCCCTGGTGCGGAAAGCCGATGGAGGGCACGCTGGAGCTCCTGCATCAGGGGCAGCGCATCACCATCACCCGCACCTCCACTGCGCGCGCGCCCCTGGGTACCTTTTCTGCCGTGTATACGGACTCCGGCCTGCCGGTTGAGGGACTGAGCGCGCAGAACTGCGGGGAAAAGCTGCTCGGCGTGCCCAAAAGCGTCTACGCGCGCAGCGCCTTTGTCCGGCAGCTGGGGCTGGCTGTTTCGGCAGATGACGCGCTCGAACGCCGTCTGTCCGCCCTTGTCACGACCGGCGATGAGACGGTCAGCTTCTCCGCTGCGGCCAAACGGCTGCGGGAGCAGCAGAACCGCATCCGGCACAACAAAACCGGCCTGATCCCGGATGCAGAGCGGGAGCTTGCCCTGGTTGATGATGCGCTTGGTCAGCTTGCTGCGGAGCATGAAAAAAATCTGCATCTGCATGCGCAGCTGCAGCAGCTCACCGCCCGGCAGGCGCAGTGCCGGCAGACGCTGAAGGACCTGGCGGCCTATGACGCGCAGCAGAAGCAGGCGCAGCTCTATGAGACGCGCCGCGCCAGCCTTCTGGCAGCAAACCGGGAGAATGCGGCCGCTGCGTCTGTTGCGCGCCTGCCACAGGAGCAGACGCTTCTGACGCTCAGCCAGGCGGCGGACACCATTCTGCGTACGCCCGCCGCGCAGCCGCCCGAGGCTGCGCCCGCGAAGCCTGCCTGCCCGGACGCCTTTGTCGGCGTGGACGAGGAAAAGCTTATGGCGCAGGCACAGCGCGATATGCATGCGTTTGACCGCCTGACAGCGCGGCGGTACAGGCCGGCTGCACTCTTTTTCGTTCTGTGTGCGCTGATGCTGTGCGCGGCTGCAATCTTCCTGTTTGTGCGGCCGGCGCTCTATGGCGCGCTTGGCTGCGCGGCAGCTGGGCTTGTATGCCTAATCCTTGCGCTGCTTGCCATACGGAGCAACAAAAAACGGGAGCAGGAGCTGACTGCCGCACAAGCACTTCTGACGCGCTATGGCGGCTGCAGCCGCGATGAATTTGCGGTCTGCGCTGCAGATTACCGGCAGGAGCTGCAGCTGTGGCAGGCGGAGGCAAAAAAGGCCGCCGATGCCCGGGCAGCCTTCGACGCTTCCCAGCGTCATCTGGCCGAACAGACCGCTGCACTGCTGGGCAGCGTGCGCATGTTTGCCCCAGCCGATTCGCCGGCGCAGGCGCAGACGGCGATTGCCGACGCACTGGCTGCTTACAACGCGTATCATGCGGCGCAGGCCGCAGCCCAGCAGGCAAGAAGCCGCTATGACGCGCTTCGGCAGGCGCTCGGCGATCCGGCAGAAGGCGGTGAACCCGCCACGCTGCCGGCGCCGCAGATGACAAAGCAGCAGGCAGACGCTGCGCTGGCTGCCACGCAGACCGCACTGGCTGCCACGCAGTCCCAGCTTGACCAGAGCCGCGGACGGCTGCAGAGCCTTGGCGGCGAGGATACCCTGACCGCCAGAAAGGAGCAGCTTCTCGAGCAGCTGCAGACACTCACCGGGCGCCAGCAGGCGCTGGAGCTCGCTGCCCGGACGCTGGAGCAGGTCAACGATACGCTGACTGCGCGCTTCTCGCCCCGGTTGGTGCAGGAGGCCTCCGATATTTTCTCGCAGCTGACGGGTGGCCGTTACCAGACGGTCCACGTTGACCGCCAGATGAATCTTGCCGCGGGGCAGGCAGATGACGCGATGCGCCGGCTGCTGAGTCTCAGCTGCGGCACTGCCGATCAGCTCTATCTGTCTGTCCGTCTGGCCATCAGCCGGCTGCTTCTGCCGCCGGACGCGCCGATCATCTTGGATGATGCGCTGGCGATGTTCGACGATGCGCGTCTGCGCCTGGCGCTTGACGTGCTGCAGCAGGAAGCCGCCGTCCGGCAGATTCTGCTCTTTACCTGCCAGTCCAGAGAGCGGCAGGCGCTTGCGGAGAACCAGAGATAAGCTTTCCGAATGAAATACCTGATTCTTCACGATGTACTTGCAAAATGCCCGGAGCACGTAAGTGCTCCGGGCATGCTTTTTATGGGATCAGATGGTCGGCTGGTTGGCAGCCTCAATGATCTTGACGAACTTCTCAGGAACAAGGGAGGCACCGCCGATGAGGCCGCCGTCAATATCCGGCTGGGCCAGCAGATCATAGGCGTTCTTCTCGTTCATGGAGCCGCCGTACAGGATGGAGATTGCACGGGCAACCTTTGCACCATAGAGCTTGCGGATGACCGCACGGATGTTCTCGCAGACTTCCTCTGCCTGCTCCGGGGTTGCGGTCTTGCCGGTGCCGATGGCCCAGATGGGCTCGTAGGCGATGATCATCTTGCGGATCTTGTCCTCGCCGATGGAGGCAAGGCCGGTCTTGATCTGCATGGTGATCCACTCCTCGGT
>CAKUAM010000062.1 GCA_934636305.1 uncultured Oscillospiraceae bacterium | reverse complement strand
ATGACGGGCGGCGCGTAGTCAGACACGGTAAGGTGACTTGATGCGATATGACGACTAACAAATTTGGTTGTTGCCTAGGGTGTATCTGAAAACTCCCAACGCGCCCGGACAGCGGGCCTTTTCGCGGTGCGCCGCGTCATTTTTCCTTGAAATACGTCAGTATTCCTGCGAAAAAATGTCTTGCTCACCACGAAAAATCCTCGCTGCCGGTCACATCATGAGTTTTCAGATACACCCTAAAGTCAGATGCAGCAGGCACCAACCGCGTCCCAAGCGCCCCTTTTCTCCCCCCATCTTTTCCGGCAACCAACCAGCGACAGTGTCGCTGGTTGGAAAGGAAGAAGCGGGCACTGAGGATAAGAGCCATCGCTTTGCGGTGGCTCGTTCTATTGTGGCCGCTTCTGACGCGCCGCCGGAGGCATGCCCTAGTTAGCCTTAAAAATGAGGACACCGGTTAGTATCCTCATGACTCTGCTTCTCCAAATAGCTTATTTTTCAGTGCCTGCAGCAGCTCCAGCGCCCGGAAACGCACCGTATATCCCTCGTCCGCGCGTGTCATAAGATCAATCTCCGCCTGTGTAAAGCCGCCTGCTGCCGCCGCTGCCTCAAATCCGTCCGCCGTGGCCGGCACGCAAAGCGCCGGAAAAATCACACACCACCAATTGTGCCCCTCGCCTGCCCCGATGGTCACGCGCAGTGAAGGATACACGCCGGACGGCAGCGAAAATGTGTCATAGTTTCGCGTAGGAAACAGCTCCCGCCGGAATGTGACCTGTGCCCGGTCGCAGCTGCCCTGCGCGCACAGGGCGTCGTTGGCCGCACGCGTCAGCGCGGGCAGATTCTGTGCAATCGCCGCGCGGACATCCGCCGCACCGTCAAGAAGCGTCTGCGCCTGCCGCAGCACCGCGTCGCGCACCTGCAGCTTCACCGCCTGATCGGCATCCGAGTCTGAATTTGCGACCACATGCAGCCGGACAAGCTTTTCTGCCATCCGCTGCTGCCTGGCCTGCAGCACGGCGCACACAGAAACCAGCATCACACTAAGTACAAGCAAACTGAGCGCCGCAGCGCGTCGTTTCATAAAAAACACCGTCCAATCTATCCGTTTACAGACAGTTTGGACGGTGTTTTGCTGTTTTAAACCGTTTTTGCGAGGAAAATCTGCTCGTACTTGTCCTTGAGCATCGTACACGCTACCGTGGCATATTCAAACGAATCATAAATACCGAATACGGCCGAGCCGGAGCCCGTCATCTGCGCGCCATAGGCGCCGTAGGTGTACATCATGGAGCGGATATAGTTGATATCAAAGTGCTCCTGCATGACAATCGGCTCAAACACATTGCACATGCTCCCGCCGATGCCGAGCAGCTCTCCCTTCTGCAGGTTCAGCTGCATAGCCTTCTGATCGGGCCGCTTCTCGATGAATGCCTCGTCAAGCTTCTGATACAGCTCCGGCGTGGAGACGGAGAACTCCGGCTTGCACACGACAAGGAAGAACTCCGGTGCCGGCGGCAGGCGCGTCAGAAGTTCGCCGCGTCCTTCCACCAGTACCGTTCCGCCCATGACGCAGAACGGCACGTCGGAGCCGACCTGCGCGCCAAGCTCACACAGTGCCGGGATCGACAGCGGGCTGTCATACGCGCGGTTGAGCGCGCGCAGCACAGCCGCCGCGTCGGCGCTGCCGCCGCCAAGGCCAGCCTGTGACGGAATGCGCTTGTTGATAAAGATCTCCAGCCCGTCCGTCTGCTTTCCCGTGCGGGCATAAAATGCCTCCGCCGCCTTCCAGGCCAGGTTTTCCGCATCCTGCGGCAGGCCGCACGTGACAAGCTCCGGCTCGGTATCCTCCTTCGCGTCCGGCGGCAGAACCTCCCGGTAGCAGTGCACCTGCCACGGCGCGCCGGTATCCACACAGACCACCACGTCATCATGCAGCGAAATCGTCTGCATGATCGACCGCAGGTCATGATAGCCGTCGGCGCGCCGGTCCAGCACGTCGAGCGTCAGATTGATTTTCGCAAATGCGCCTTCGGAAATCTGCTTCATTCCTTGATTTTTCTGCCTTCCAGATAGTATCTCTTTTCGCGGCTGTGGCCCATCGAGAACGTCTTTCTCGGCAGGATCCCGTCCGCGATAACGCCGCGGAACAGCTGGCTCTTTTCCATGGCCGGCAGCAGGAAGCCGATTGTATCGGGCTTCTTGGCCAGATCAATGAGCGCGTCGTCGTCATGGATGTAGTCAATTTCGCCGGGGTTGGACTTCAGGTATTCGTCCAGGAAGTGCTGCAGCACGCCAACAGCCAGCTCGCCCTTGGTCTTGTCCAGATGAACCGTGCCGGACTTGTCGCCGATGTACCACTTGACCGGGAAGCCCTCCTTCGCGCAGCAGCTGTCCTCCAGCGCCTTGAGAAGCTTCTCAGGCTCGGTCTTGAAGATCACGCGGTGGATCGGCTCAAAGACCTGTGCCGGATCGTGGATGTTCTCCAGCTCGACAAGCGCATATCTTGCCGGATGGTTGGACAGATCCTTGCCGGGGTTATTCTTCTTGAGCTCCTCATAGCAGCTCTTGGCCGTGGCCAGCGAGTGGTTGCCGTCGCCCACGGCGAACACCATCGGCACGCCCTTGAGGTCCTTGTACTTCTCGCCCACCGTTGCAGAATACTCGGTCAGCGCCTTGTTGAACTCGTCCACGTCTTTGCCCTCGACGAGCCAGCCGGTGATATGGCCGCCGCCCTCCATGAGATCAAAATCATAGAGCTTTTTGAGATGTGCCTTCCTGGCGGCAATCGGCTCGATGAGCTTCTTGTCGTGGTCGTCGCAGAGCATCAGGATATGCGGCAGCTCGATGGGCGCGTCCCGGCGGACGCGCTGGCGCGGCGGGATCCGCTCCGGCACGGTGCGCTCGGTGGCGCGGATGGCGCTGGTCGCGCCGGTGGAATAGTCGTAGGCGTCAAGGTCAACCATGCCGACCAGGCCCTCGCGGATCGCGCCGTTCTCCAGCGTGCGCTCCACATAGACAAAGCTGTTGGGATAGGTCGTGAACACGTCCTCATCCATATATTTTTTCATGGTTGCGTTGATCTCAGCCGTGTGCGCGGCCTCCTTTTCCGTGCCGAGCTCGGCCTCCGGGAGAATCAGGTTGATGGTGGACACAGCGCCCTCGGCGTTCTTACGCACACGATCCCAGTAAGCGGAATCGGAGGTAAACTGGTCACAGGCGATCACCGCCCACTTTTCCATATGGTCAGTCTTGGGCATCAGGATATCAGCGGGTAAAAATGCGTTCATCTTGAATCACCTTTCACATAATATTATTTGAACTTTTTGCAAACAACACTCTTAGACCATGGCCTTGCGGATGGCGCCCAGCAGCTCGTCATACGTCTCATAGGCCGGCAGCTGCGGGTAATCGGCCTTGATTTTCTCCGTGGAGCGGAACAGAAACCCGGCCTTGCTGGCCTGGATCATGTCCAGATCGTTATAGCTGTCGCCAGAGGCTATTGTCTCAAAGCCGATGGACTGCAGCGCGCGCACCGTCGTCAGCTTCGACTGCTGGCAGCGCATGCGGATGCCGCAGAGCATGCCGTCCTTGTCCACCTCGAGCGAGTTGCAGAAGATCGTCGGCCAGCCGAGCTTTTTCATCAGCGGCTGTGCAAACTCCTCAAATGTGTCGCTGACGATGATGGCCTGCGTCTCGGCGCGCAGCGTGTCCAGAAATTCCTTTGCGCCCGGCAGCGGGTCGATCTTTGCAATGACGTCCTGAATTTCCTTCAGGCCCAGACCATGCTCACGCAGGATCCCCATGCGCCAGCGCATAAGCTTGTCATAGTCCGGCTCGTCGCGCGTCGTCCGGCGCAGCTCCGGGATGCCGCTGACCTCAGAAAAGGCAATCCAGATTTCCGGGACAAGCACACCCTCCAGATCAAGACAGGTAATATACATGCGTTCCTCCTTGTTCCTGCGGTCAGAAGCGAGCAGCGCATGTTCCGTAGCCGCGCGGAGCTAAAAATAATTTTTGAATCCTAAAAAAATAACAGGCTTCTGTTCTCATTATACAGAATCCTGCTGCAAAAGCAACTTCTTTTTTATGATTTTTTCACGATGGTATCACCAGCCGCCAGACGGGCATACTAGCTTTGAATCTATACAAGGAGATGGAGCTTTTTTATGGATACGTTATCGCTGATTCTTGCCATCATCGGCGCAATCAACTGGGGACTGGTCGGCTTCGCGCGCTTTGATCTCGTGGCGTGGATTTTCGGCGGGCAGACCGCCGGCGTCAGCCGCGTGATTTATGCGATTGTGGGTCTGGCCGGGCTGTGGTGCATTACGATGCTGTTCCGGAAAAAGAGTCAGCCGGAGGTGTAGCCGGCCGGCTAAAACAGAAAGAGTCATTCAGCATTTTCTTTTTTGTCCCGCCAGAGGGAGAACGACGTTCCTACTTTCTTTCTCGCTTCTCCGAGAAAGAAAGTAGGACAAAGAAAGAGGAGCCTGAGGGGATTCCGATTTCCCCTCAGACTTCGTCGGAATCAAAGCTTACGAAACGAAGCCTTGCGCAGCAAGGCTTCTTATTCTGACGCTTTGTTCCTCCTCTTGCGATGCAGACCGCAGGCTGGGTCTGCATCGCAGAAACCGCTTCGGTTTTCTTGGATCTTTCCCGCGCAAGTCGGTACATGGACGGCACGGGCCGCTATCGTAGGGGCTGATGCCCACATCAGCCCGAAAAATGGTGCGGATTTGCCGCAGATTTCCGTAAATCTGGCCTGTTCTGCCGGGACGATGTAGGCATCGTCCCCTACGGCTTTCCGCGCAGAGTCGGTACATGGACGACGCGCGCCGCCTGCGTAGGGGCTGATGCCCACATCAGCCCACACGTTGGAGCATGCAGAAAACAGGCACCCCGAGGGGTGCCTGTTTTACCGTACCAATTAGCCCTCAGCCTCTTTTACAACAGTGTAATTATTGCCGTCCAGCTTCGTGGTGTATCCCGCCGCACAGAAGTTCGTATTCTCACCTTCTGCCTTGCAGCTTGCCGGGTTAAAGTTTGCGAACGTGCCGCCGGTAACAACGATCTTTGCGGTACCATTCGTATGGTTTGCATCGTAGCAGTTCAGGACAAATTCATCAGCCTTTGCTGCATCCGGATACTTCTGCTGCACAGAATACGTGCCGCCCTTGATATCAGCATGCCCCTCAAGGACATACACCGCATGAATGTTGCCGACAAATGTACCATTCTCAATGGTGCAGGTTGCGCCATCCTGAACGTCAACTGCATAGCAGTCATTTTCCTTGGCCTTCAACGTGCCGTTGCCGGTGATGGTCAGGCTGCCGCCCTTCTGAACAGAAACCAGCGACCACTCATCATCCGACCAGATATCTTTCGTGTTATGCAGCTCTTTACCACTCAGGTTGAGCGTAACTGCTTTGGTAACAACGACTGTATGCTCCAGGTCAACATCCTTCAGCAGCACAACTGTGCCGCCAGCATTAACTGCCTCCTGCAGCGTTGTATAACCGACACCATTTGCCGTTGCAACTGCATCACAGACAACTGTGAACGGGCTGAAATGCGTGACATACAGCGTGACCTTACCGGTAGTAGGATCATACTTGAAAGTATCTGCCGTATCGGTGCCAGTTGCTGCAGTCATCTCCGTGTTATTATGATACATCTTAACATTAGTCAGGTTCTTGCCGATTTCCAGTTCGACAGGGATAGGAACATTGTTTTCCTCTGCGACACCGCTGAGCGACACATCAAAGCTCTTGCTGGCCTTGTCGGACTCAACTGTCACATTCGACGGGGTGCTGATCGAATCGACCGTCAATGTAGAGGAAGTTGTGCCTGCCTCCATCTTAACACCTGCCGGAATCGTAGCCGTAGCCGTCATCTGTGTAGACTCAGCTTTAACGGTTGCATTCGCTGTTGTCAGACCGGTAGTTGCATCAACTGTAACATTCGTGCTGCCCGAAGCCGGAACGAGGTTGCTCATGCCACCGTTGCCGTCGGATGCATTCTTATCATATTCTTTGCTGTTGCTGTCGTATTCAACCGTATCCTGCGTTGCGTAGACCGTAACCGTGATGCCGTCGAGCGTCAGGTTCTGATATTCGTTGCCTGCATCCTCACGCATCTTCGCGGAGATAACGATTGTCTCGCTCAGCTTCGGGGCGTTTTCCGAGCCACCTTCCAGATGACCTACATACGTATCAAGCGTGCCTTCAACACCTTCAACACTGAACGTCAAAGCCTCCAGCAGTTTGGCATCGCCGGTGATACCGTTGATCTTGATCTGGTACTTGAGCGCAAGGTTGCCCTTATTGGCAATACGGAACGGAGTCAGAGTGTACGTGCAGCCCGGCTCCCAAAGAACAGCTTCGTTCTCATGACCTGCGGCCTTTTGCCATTTAAGGGTCTCGCCTGCAAGGCTATCAGTGGAATCAGCCTTGACAATATCCACATCCAGCTTACCGGACTGGATCTTGTTGACGTTTGCACTAGCCGTGTCGGTGAACCAGGCAAACGTGGTGCCGACGAGCATGGTGACGCACAGAACCATGGCCAGAACACTTGCCAGCAGCGCATGCTTTGTGACATTTTTCTTCTTCATGTGTTTGCATTCCTTTCTCTTTTTTGGCCGCAGGCAGGGGGATGTTGTTTTCTTCCACAGAAGAAAACATGCACCTGGGTGCATGCGCGCCTTTGATGGATTCAGTATAGCACATCCGATTCCACTTTTGTTAAAAACTGCGAAAAAAGCAAAAATAACTGCGAAAAAAGACGTTCCGCACGCTTGCAGAACGTCTTTTTACCGTTTTATAGAATTTTAATGCAGGTTGCAGCGCACGATGCACTGGTAGCTTGCGCCGTTATACGTGGTGGAGATATAGGCCGTGCCCTGGCCCTCCGCCTTCACGACGCCCGTACCGTCGACCGAGCAGACCGAAAGATCCGACGACACCCACAGAAGGCCCGTCACCTTATTGCCGTTTTCGTCGCGCAGCGAGATCTGGAACGTCTCCCCCTTGACGCCCATGGTGACGTCGCTGTTGGAGATCGTATACGTGCCGCCGTCTGTCTGGCTGCTTGAGAAGTTGCACCGCACGATGCAGCTGAGCGGCGGGTATTCATCCACCGTGACGGTCACGGTCGCCGTGCCGCCGCCCTTGGCGGTCAGAAGGCCGTTGGGGTTCACGGTTGCGACGGATTCATCATTGATCGAGTAGACGATCACGGCCCCCTCCGGCGCGCCGGAGACGGTCAGCTGGTACTGCTCGCCCGCAGAGAAGAACGTCAGATCCTCCTTACTGATGGCAAGGCTCACCTCCGCCTCGGTCGTTTCCTCCTCCTGGCCCACGTAGGCAAAGTCGCACGTGACAAGGCACGTGGCGCTCTGGCTGCCGCAGTTGGCCGTAATCACAGCGGAGCCCGCGTTGATCGCGACGATTTTCCCCTGCTCCGACACCGTGGCAACCGATTCATCGCTGGAGGTGAACACCACGTCCTCGGTGCAGTTGTCCGGCTTGCGGGTAAAGGTGATGTTGAAGAAGCGGCCCACATCCTCAAACGTCACCGTCGGAGCCGAGAGCGTCAGGCTCGTGCAGGCAACATCCTCCTGTACCGGCTGCTCCGGCTCCTGCTCCGCCGGCTTCTGATCTTCTTCATTGGTATAGCGGTTTTCCGCCGGGGCCTGGGTCTCGGCCTGCGCCGGCTGCGGCTCGGCGGTCTGCTCCGTCTGGGTCTGCTGGGGCTCGGTCTGCTGCAGCGTCGTCTCGCGGTACAGCGGCGACCATCCCAGCCGGCTGAATGCCAGCAGCGCGCCGCCCAGCACCGCCACGCCGAGAATCACGCAGATTGTCACCATCATCCACTTCGGAATCGCATACGGCGACGGCTTTGGCTGCCCTGCCGGATCCTGCTGGTTGTCCTGTCTGGCGGCGGCACGCGCCGCCGCGTCGTCGCGCACGCGCTTGCCGGCATAGGCGCCGCGCGTGCGCCGCCCCTGCGCCGGACTGTCCGTCTGCTGGTCGGCGTCTGCCGTGCGCAGACGCTTGCCGCCCGCACGCGGCGATGATTTCTGGCCGCCGGCCGTCCGGCCGCAAAGCGGGCACTGGCTCAGACGCGCGTCATAGGCCGTGCCGCAATATTCACAGTTTTTGAGTTCCATGAGAACCTCCGTTTGTAAGCTGACGTACAACATTTCCATAGTACGGCATCATTATATCACAAATTGTAACAGATTCCAACCCCATCCGGCAAGATATTGTATTGCATTTTCTTCGCAAATGACATAGAATAAAAGCGTGTATGTAAGGAGGCGAACAGTTTGCCAGAATTAAAAATGATATCGCCGCTGCTGTCCAACATGGAAGTAGTCAAATGCATCAGCGTCCGCGGCGGTACGTCTGTTTATATTGTAAGGAGCACCAAGAGCAACCAGTCCTACTATCTCAAGCACATCTGCATCCCCGAATCGCAGAAGCAGGTCGACGCGCTGATGTTCACCGGTGCTGCCACCACAGTCGAGGACGCGCAGAACTATTACAAGCAGGTTGCCGCCGACTATCAGGCGGAGCTGGAAACGCTGGAAAAGCTCTCTGCCAGCCCGAACATCGGCTGCTACCGCAGCTATCAGATTGAGCCGAAGGAAGATGGCGTCGGGTTTGAGATTTATCTGCTGGCTGAATACCGCAAGACGCTCTCCGAGGTGCTGACCGATACGCCCATGACGCAGGCCGGGGCCGTGAATCTCGGTCTGGATCTGTGCAGCGCGCTTGTCAGCCTGCGCGAGGCCGGGCTTGTCCACCGCAACGTCAAGCCCTCCAACGTGTACTTAAGCGCGCAGGGGCATTTTCTGCTGGGCGATCTCGGCATTGCAAAAATTGACGAGCTCAAATACTGCTCCATGCCGGAAAACATGCTCAGCTCCTATTCCGCGCCGGAGCTGTTCAGTCTGCTCGGCACCATTGAGCCGACGACCGACATCTATTCCGTCGGCATGATCCTCTACCGCGTCTACAACGGTAATCATGGCCCGTTCGAGGACGAAAAGACCTCTCCCCGCGCCGCGGACAAGCTGCGCGTCACAGGCGAGACGCTGCCCGCGCCCATGTACGCCGACTATGAGATGGCGGAAATCATTCTGAAGGCCTGCGCCTTCAAGCCGGAGGACCGCTACCAGACGCCGCAGGAGATGCAGGAGGCGCTGCTTGAATACGGCAAGCGCAACGAAGCATCCGACGCACTGATCGTCCCGCCCATCGAGGGCGAGCCTGAAACGATTGATCCGAATCTTGAGGAGGAGGTTGAGCCGGTTCAGTTCGCCGACACAGAAAAGATGGCCGACGACTTCAAGGAGAATTTCTCCCCGGACACCCAGATGCTCAACGCCATCATCGACGAGGTGCACCGCGGAGACGCCGGCAAGGGAACCATCGGTCTTGATGAAAACAGTGAGGACGCCTCTGAGCCGGAGGCTGACGAGGAGTCCTCCCCGGCGGACGCTTCGGGCGAGGACGACGAGCTGAAAATTACCCTGCCGCCGCGTGGTCAGCGCCGGAAAAAGCAGAAAAAGCCGGTTCCCAAGTGGATCCTGCCTGTTGTAATCATCGTCGCGGTGCTTGCCGCCATTGCAGCCGCTGTCTGGTTCTTCGTGATTGTCCCGTCCATCACGCGGGTCAACGGCATTACGGTTTCCTCTGTCGGCACCGATACGCTGACTGTTCAGATTGACTCGTCCGAGCCGTCCGGCGCGTTTGATGTCACCTGCTCCGATGCCTACGGCAACCAGTCCCGCCTGAGCTATGTTTCCGGCGCGGACATGACGTTTGACTCGCTCGTGCCCGGCACGCAGTACACCATCGAGGCTGTTGCGCTCGGCGGCAAGAAGATGACCGGCAGCTATTCTGCCGTCGCCACCACGCTGGCCGAGACGACGATCCTGAGCTTTACCGCAACGCCCATCTCTGTCACGCAGGCAGAGCTGAACTTCATCCTTCAGGATGGCCCGGACTATGACACCTGGACCGTCAGCTATGAAACGGAGGGTGCCGAGCCCAAGACCGTCACCTTCTCCGGCCACAGCGTCGTTATCAGCGATCTGCTGTCCAACTCGCAGTACACCTTCGCCCTGCAGGCCCCGGAAAACACGCAGCTGTCCGGCGCAGTCAGCACTGCCCTGTCCACCGTGCCGACCGTTGAGCTGAACGCTGACAGCGTGACCATTGCGCTCTCCAGCTCCTCCGCGATCCTCACCTGGCAGTATACCGGCGACGCCCCGGAAAAGTGGGTCGTCACCATCTCGGATAAGGCCGGGTACGAGGAAACGCAGGAGGTCACAGCGCCCAATGTGACGTTCGAGAATCTTGTCTCCGGTACGGAATATGAGATTGTTATCTCCGCACCGACCATGCTCTCGAGCTACGCCATGAGCGTCACGCCGACCATCACAAAGGTCACGGATTTCAAGATCACCTCCGAGACGGATGAGTCCGGCCGGACCGTCAATGTCAATCTCGACTGGACGTGCGAGACCGAGCCTGCCGATCCGCAGTGGGTCGTGACCTATACGCTCCTCGACGTGGAGAACGCAGAGCCGCAGACCATCGAAACGACGGACGAATCGTGCGTGATCCCCGCCAACAACATGTATCCCGGCGCGCATTATAGCGCTGCACTGTCTCTCAAGAGCGGCGAAGCGCTTGATGGCGAGACAGAGTCGGAGTTCACAACGGCCAACGTGGACAATCCCTACAAGGCCAACGGTGTCAGCGGCACCTATACGGGCCTGTTCCTGAAGCCGAACAAGGATACCTTCCGCTACCTTGACCTCTATACCTCGCGCACAACGTTCTCCAAGGGTGAGCTTATTGCATTCGACGTGGAGTCCAGCGGTACGGTGGATACGTCCTCCGATGGGACCGTCGCCATTAACCTTGTCATCCGTGACGAGGGCGGCAGCGTCGTTGACGCACACAGCTACATCGCCGTGTGGAAGGATATGTGGGAAAAGAACATGTTCGTGGGTTACTTCCCGCGCACCCCGCAGACCGACGGCAGTTACACGCTGTCCATCTACATCGGCAATCAGCTGCTCTCCAACGCAAAATTTACTGTCAAGAGTTAATCCATCCCTTCTGCCAGGCGGCTCCAGCCGGAGCCGCCTGGCTTTTTTCTCTCATTTTTGCCACGAAATTTGCCACGCCCGTCTGCGTGCATCCGGCCACAAAAACTTTTTTGTTCTTTCCTCTTGACAAATTCCCTTACTATGACTATAATAATCGAGCTGACGGGGTGTGGCGAAGTTTGGTATCGCGCTTGGTTCGGGACCAAGAGGCCTCGGGTTCGAATCCCGAC
>CAKUAM010000061.1 GCA_934636305.1 uncultured Oscillospiraceae bacterium | reverse complement strand
GACGCTTTGTTCCTCCTCTTGCGATGCAGACCGCAGGCTGGGTCTGCATCGCAGAAACCGCTTCGGTTTTCTTGGATTTTTCCCGCGTTGCCTGTCAGACTAATGCGAATCCGTACTGCATAACAAATTTTGCTGGCAGTACGGATTTGCTGTAGGTATTAAAACGTAACTGCTGTCAAATCTGATTCCGATATGACGGGCGGCGCGTAGTCAGACTCCGGTAAGGTGTGTTGGTGCGATATGAGTTCTATCAAGTTTGGCTGTTGCCTACGTTCAGATGCAGGATGCTGCAACCGCGTCCAAGCGCCCCATTTCTCCCCCATCTTTTCCGGCAGCCAACCAGCGACATCGTCGCTGGTTGGAAAGGAAGAAACGGCCACAGAGGATAAGAGACGGCGTTTACGGCGGCTCGTTCTGTCGTGGCCGTTTCTGACGCGCCGCCGGAGACAGAACAAAGTCGAAAATCTCAGAAATATCACGTTCGGTGCAGGCCACTTCTGACACGCCGCCGGAGGCATCCTGCAAGGACCACACAGCGATAGCAGTTCCTTTTTGATGTAAGAAACCCCTTGTCAGATCCAGACAAGGGGTTTTTCTTATTCAGCATTTAAGGAGCCGTCATTGCTGGTCTCTGTGCTGCCGCTTGCGGCAGGCTCTGTTGGCGCGGGTGCCGGTGTCTGTGTCTGTGTTTCGTTGCCCGTGCTGCCAGTCCCCGGCTGCTGCGGCGTTTGAACGTCATCTGCTGTCCCGGCTGCCGGCTGCGTTTCCTCCTGCTGTGGAGGCTCCTGAACCGGTGCTCTGCCGATCATACTGCCGGAGGCAAGCATCTGCGTGCCGTCCAGGCTCCATACGGCGTCTACCGATACAGGGGTGTCCGTCGGACAGCCGAGCGTGAACGCGATGGCCTCACCGGGACCAAGCGTGCAGCCATAGCTTTCTCCGCCCACGTACAGGCGGTAGCATGCCTGTGCTGCAGTTCCAGCAGACTGGATTGTCACGGTATACACGCCGGGCTGCAGCACTGCGGTGCTGGAGGACAGGGAAGTGGATGCACCATCGTGTGACACGGCAGAGGCTGTATAGTTATAGCTGACAGCCTCAGAACGCGCCACTGTGACTGTCTGCTGCGTAGCAAACCATGCAGATGCGCCGATGGTCAATGCTGCCAGAAGCGCCGCGGTGAGCGCCAGGGGCCAGATTCTGCGGAAACCAAATCGTTTATTCATGTCGCATCCTCCGTATCCGGCGTCTGCTGCGCTGCATTGTTGGCTTCAGCTGCGTCATCAGACTGCGCAGGCTCCGATGCATCCGCCTGCGTGACGACAGGAAGCGCGTCAGCAGCAGGTGCGGGGAGCGCGGCCGGGTCAGACACCTGCAAATCCTCTGCAGGATTCTGCTCCTCAGGATCTATCCCGGTCTGCGCCGTTGTGACGTAGACGGTAAGCGACGTATCCGCGTCGTCAGCAGCAAGGCTGCTGAGCGCGGAGCTGGCCGTTTGCGGCAGATGCAGCAGAATGGTAAAGCTGGTGTGCGACATTCCGGGCAGCGTGCCGGATTTTGCGGTGATGGGCTCACTTGTCAGGCGCTCATGCGCTGCATTGGCATCCCAGGAGCCGTCTGCTGCTTCCTGCACGTCATATTCCAGAGTGCCGGCCAGTCGGCCGGCGAGCTGGAGAACAAGCTGATAATCAAAGGCGATTGTACCGTCGTTTTCCACCTCAATCACGCGAGAGACAGTCTCGCCCGGGACAAGAGACAGATCACGGAACAGCTCACCGCCAACCGGCGTGTCTGCACCGTCTGCTGCGTAGACAGCTGCCGCCGAGTCTTCAGAGAGCGTGACAGCCTTATCGCCGTTCAATACCTTGACATTTGCTACATAGCTGCCGACTTCAATCTTCTGCGTGTAGCTGGCAGAGCTGGTAAACCACGCAAGCGTGAAGCCCAGCAGCATCGTCAGGCACAGAAATACCGACAGCATACTCAGCCACATCGTCTGCCGCATGCTTGCATTGGCATCGACAGGCTTATCCGGCGCAGTCCGGCGCCGTTTTGCGGCGAACGCACCGCCGCGCGGAATCAACGTACGTTTACTGTCCATAGGCCATCCTGTCCCAGTGTCACGTCATAACGGTCCGTCTGTACAAATTCGCTGGGGTCGTTGGCAAAGCTGCCGCCGGTCACGGTGAGCTCTGCACCGGACTGTGCGATAAGATTGCCAGTGAAGCTGCCGCCGGAGATAAGAAGCTTGGTACCGCTCTTGGCGCCGAGATCACCAGCGCAGCTGCCGCCGGTAATTGTGACGACTGCGAAGTTTTCTGTTGTCAGAGAGCCGGTGCGGGCCAGCTGCAGATCCTTGAGCGTCAGCGTATGCTCGCCGGTAACAAGGATCTCACGGTCAAGCGTGAGTGTGCCATCAACCTGAATATCCTTGCGCAGCACAAGGTTTGTAATGGAACTGTCAGCCAGCGCGCGTGTGAGCTCGTCAGCCGAACGGATGAACGCTGTGCCGGGCAGCGTCTGGATATCGGACTGACCAGCCAGAATGCTGACGGTCAGCTCAGACGCGCGGTCGCAGGTCTCAAGGGTAGCATCCTCGCGCAGATGCAGTGCGAGGGCAAAGTAGCTGATGGGGGTGGGGGTTTCCTCCGTGACGCCGGGCAGCGGTTGTCCGGCCAGCAGCGTGACAGCGCCGGTCAGGCTCTGCTGCGCGATGGCAGCGGAGCTGTTGGCTGCGGCACTGGTCAGAAGCTCCCAACGCTGGCTGTTGGTGTCGCAGGCGATGAGGTTTTGCTGCAGGGAGGCGGCCTCCTGTGCAGATGCAAACGGAATGACAAGCCCCTCCAGCATGTCGCCGACACCGCTTTCCGCGTTGACCACGACATTATAAATATCATCGATCGTGCCCTTGTTCTGCAGGCCAAGGTAGACAACCTCGACATGGCCGGCGGTCCAGTTTGCGCCGTTGCCGTCGGCATTGGCAGAGAACAGTGCGCCATTTGTCAGTGCGTCAGGCGAAAGCTCCTGATATTGACCGTTTTCGTCCTCCCGAAGCAGGGCAAGCTCCATGGAGCCAGTTTTGATCGTGTTATTGGTGCTGCCGACGCTGGCGAAGAACCACGCGTAGGTTGTCCCGGCGAGGGCCACGACGCAAAGAAGGATCGCAGCCAGACTTGTCAGGAGAATGTGCTCTGTATGCAGGCGTTTTTTCATGCCAGATGCCTCCCTTTCTGCGTGTTATCGCCCGGATTCCGGCGACTGTGTGTCGAAATATGCTGCGCCGTCACTCTGTACGGCGTCAATGGTCAGCTGCATGGCGTCAAGCGCCAGCGACCCATTCAGCCAACCGCCCGAAATCGAGCTGCCGCTGGCAGGTGCGCATTCGCCGCGCAGCTGTACCGTAAGCGCATCGCCGGGAGCAAGCTGGAATTTATCCTCGGACAGAACAACGGAGAAATCGCTGTCGGTCGGAATGGCATACGTTTCTTCCTGGCCATCGGGGCCGGTGACAACGAGCGTCAGCGACAGCTGCTTTAGAAGCTCGGCTGAGCCAGACGGCCGGGACAGCTGCACGCGGCACAGAAGCGGTGTGCTGCCGCTGTTCGTGAAGGAGAGGGGCTCGGTTTCGTTTTTCTGACCGGGCTCCCAACGATTCTTAAATTGCAGCGGGGAATCGGAGACAGAGAGTGAAACGCTGGCAGGGGAGATGGTGTTGCCGCGGCTGACCAGCTGCGTCTGCATCCATGCGTAGCCGGTTACGGCAAAGACAGCCAGGCACACAGTCAGAATGACCGCAATCCGTATCGCCCGCCGGTGCGGGATATGCTGTTTCATCTTGTCTCACCTCGTTTGGTTGGAATGGGGTTATTCGCTCTTGTTGCTTGACGAATCGGGGGATTTCGATCCGCCCTTAGCCGACGATTTGGACATATTCCCTTCAGCCTCTGCAAATGCTGCTTTTTCAGTGTCGCTGTCTTTTGTGATAGAATCCTGAACGGCAAGAACGTTCAGAGAAAGGTTCTCAGGAGTAGGTGTGCTGGTATCAAAGGATTCCCGGCTTGTTGAGTCCGGAAGCGTAACTGTTACCAGAATAATTGCACTCTTTTTTGCCTCTAAAGAGATTGTGTTTACAGGGGTTGTACCAGAATCAGCAGGCAAACCAGTTTCCCCAGCGGAGACTTGCCGGACTGTGTATTGGAACTGATCAGATGCTTCACCGGTAATTTTCACGCAGAAGCCGCACCGTGCAGGAATATCGCCTGTATTGGAAATTCTGAAATAAGCAGATGCACTGGAACCCGGACGCCAAACACCGCCTTGCGGATTAAAAAGCGCTGTTGAACTGGTTGTCTGCACAGGGCACCATTCTTTTGTACTCTCGACGAGATAATGCGCAGTTATATTGATATTGCCGCTTCGGATCAGATTCACCGATGCTGAGGCAGAATCTGTGAACCATGCATACGTCATGCCGACGAGCATCACCACGCACACAAACATGGAAATCAAACTCATCAGCAGTGCCTGACGGATGACAGGAAGTTTTTTATTTCTGCGCATCGGCAAATCACCTCCGGAATCGATGGAAATCTGAAATCAGACAGTTTCGTCGTGGTCGGACGGCTGCTGCGGGGCAGCGTCAGACGCAGGCGCGTCATGTTTGAGCCCAAGCTCACGCCGCAGGGCCAGAAGCTCCTGCATCATCTGCTGCGAAGCCTCACGCTCGGCCTTCAGCTGGTCGCGCTCGGCCTGTACCTGCTGCATCTGCTCATTTTTATACTGCTTGAACAGCTTGACACTGTTGATGGCCTGAATGACAATCAGCAGCATGAACGGCAGGAAAATGCACACAAAATAGCCGGGCGTCGTTTTGAGGAACTGGAAGAACGAGCCGACATTGGCCAGAGCCTTCTGGTATTTGCCGAGCACATAGGGATAGGTGACGATGTTTTCATCATCGGTATCGGTCGTGGTACCATAGGTGATGAAGCCGGGATCCCCGTTTTCGTCGGTGGTCAGCGCGCGGATCTTATGCGTGACAACCTCACCAAAGTTCTCAGGATTGGTCGATTCATACGAGACGATATCACCGACCTGCAGCGTGGCCGGGTCAACCTCTTTGACAAGAATAAGGTCGCCGGCCTTGAAGTCGGTCTTGCTCATGGAGTCAGACAGGACGATGAACGCCTTATAGCCGAACAGATCCCGGTCGGTGCGATCAAACGTAGTGACAGAGACGATCGTGAAGATCATCATTGCGACGGCAATGAGCACCATCAGGATCACAAGAATTTTTTTCAGTACCTGCAGCGTTTTTTTCATGTTCTGCTGTTCTCCTTAGTTCATTTGCGTAATTTGTTGGTCAAGGTGTGTAATCCGGAACCTTTTCCACGGGGCTGAACTCCTTGTCGGGGTTATTGCGCTGCTGCGTCATGTCAACGCTCAGACAGCAGGAAAGTGATTGATTCTGCGTGTCATTTCCGGCAGAGGAGGGGTAGTGCAGCTCCAGAATGAGCGCCTGCGAGGCATTGGCGCCAAGCGGCTGCGGATCGGTGAAGGCGCTGGCGGTAGTCATGTCGCGCACAGACACCGGACCAAACACAATGGTGCCGTCCGCATTGCGGATGGTAGCGGTCATGACGTCGGCCAGTCCGCCGTCAGCCTTGCTGAAATACAGCCGGTAGTAGACGGCGAAATCGCTGTCGTTGCGCACCTCGAAATGTCCGCGCAGCGTCATGCCGGGCTCTACGAGCTCAATGGGATCGCCCTTTTCCGTACGGAACTGGATCTGCTTGTTGTCGCCATCGCCAAGAATGCCGATTTTCATGGTTTCCGTGGCGAAAATATGGTTGCCGAGGCGAACCTGCAGCGACGAGGAGGCCAGCAGCAGGGAAGTTGTTACATAGGCGGCAATCAGAGCACCGAGAATGACAGAGGCAAGAACGATACGTTTTTTCTTCATCTGCCCACCTCCAACAGCCAGTTGAAGTCTGCCTCTACGCGCAGACCCTGATATTTGAGCGTTGCGTCTGTAGGCAGTGTGACAGTCACAAGATAGTTGAGCTTGACATTTTTACCCTGTACGGGTATGGAGACACCGGTGCAGGCGGAGAGTTTACCATTATAAACCTCCTCACCGTTGAGAATGACGGTGCAGTCAAGCTTATCAGCCAGGAAACGGCTGGAGCCATTTTTGATGGAAATGCCGAAGATCACGTTGCCGCCGCGGCGCGCCGTGGCAGAAAGATCGTATTCACGGGAGGCCTGATCGCCCGGGAGCATCAGATGCTCGGAGAAATCGAAGGGAATCCCCTCTTTATTGTCCCACCAGGTGAGCGAGTCCACCGGTTTTACCGGTGTCGTGCCGCTGCCGGACCCACCAGAGCCGCCGGAGCAGCCGCAGTGCTCCCCGTGGTTGCAGACGCAGTTCGGGCCGCAGCCGGCGCCCACGCCGGTCCCGCAGGGAACGACATAGTGCGTGTCGGGGGGAACCTTGACGTTGTTGGTCAGTGTTCCCCTGGCCGTGGCGATGGTGAAGATATCACTGCCGCAGCCCACATTTGTCATGGAGATATTGCTGCCGCGGACATAAATGCCGTTTTTTACCTTGGCACCGGAGAAATCCATAGATGCACCGGCTGCGCCCTCGGTGAGAAGAATGCGGTGATTGACGTTGCCGGTCAGCTTGACGCCGGGAACGGTGATGACAATGACCTGTCCCTCCTTGAGATCGCTGACGTCATAGGTGCCGGGCGCGTCGATATACAGGCCGACGAACTCGCGCAGCATCTGTACAAGCATGGCGCGCGTGCAGATCAGCTGACCCTCCAGGCCCTTGAGCGTGCCGTGGACGATATCATGCTCCACAAGCGCGGCAACGTAGCCGGCGGCCCAGTCGCTGACAGAGTCCGGGTCGGGGAAGGTCTCAGCCAGAATCGAGGTATCCTCAATTGGAGCCAGGCACAGCGCACGCGCGACAATCACCATGGCCTGCTCACGTGTGAGCGTGTCCATGGGGGCGAAGGTTCCGTCCGGGAAACCGGCGATCACGCCGTAGTCACTGGCGGCGGCAATATGTGCGGTGTAGTAGCGGCCGGTGGGCACGTCGGAGAAGATCACCATGGGAGCCTCCTGCGTAGGAAGGCGGAGGAACCGGCTGATAATGACGCAGGTGTCGGCGCGGGTGAGCAGATCATCCGGCTTGAACAGATCCAGGCCAACGCCCTCAATGACCTTTTTCTGCGTCCAATAGCTGATGGCGTCCTTGGCCCAATGATCCTTTGTATCGAGATAGATGCCGTTGGCAGAAAAAACAGACAGACTGAGCAGACCCATGCACATTGCCGCGGCGAGAATGATGCAGAGAACCCTCATCCATTTCCGTGCTGCCATGTACTGTGCCTCCCCTCATCTGTCTGCAGATATGCCTGTTTGTTTTTCATTTGCCGGCTGCTGCCGGTATCGCTGGAACAGTTCTGGAATACTTTCACAGTATAGCACATTTTTTTCAGATATGCAAAAAAACTTCGAAAAAAGTCGTTTTAACTTCGAAAAAAGCAACGCGCACAAAAAATGCCCCTTATTTTTGGTCCGCGCTGGCGCGCAGACGGATAATTTCGTCGCGCAGAACGGCGGCATATTCGTATTCCATCATGTGCGCGGCCTTGCGCATCTGCGCCTCCAGCTTCTCAATTTCACGCGCAATTTCCTGCCGTGTCATCTTTACGCCGCCCTTGCCCTTGTGCTCTGGCGTGGGGGAGGCTGAAATCTCAATGAGATCCCGGATGGATTTGACAATGGTTTTCGGTACGATGCCGTGCGCCTTGTTGTAGTCGTCCTGAATTTTGCGGCGGCGGGCCGTCTCGTCCATGGCGGCTCTCATGGCGGGCGTGATTTTGTCCGCGTAGAGCAGCACCCGGCCCTGGGCGTTCCGCGCTGCGCGGCCGATGGTCTGGATCAGGCTCGTCTCCGAGCGCAGGAAGCCCTCCTTGTCCGCGTCAAGAATGGCAATCAGCGACACCTCGGGAAGGTCCAGACCCTCGCGCAGCAGGTTGATGCCGATCAGCACATCGAATTTTGCCATGCGCAGATCCCGGATAATCTCCATGCGTTCCATGGCGCCGATGTCCGAATGCATGTAGCGCACGCGGATGCCGTTTTCTGTCAGATATTTCGTCAGATCCTCCGCCATCTTTTTGGTGAGCGTCGTGACAAGCGTGCGCTCGCCCTTTTGTGTGGTGGCGTTGATCTCGCCGATCAGATCGTCGATCTGTCCCTCAATGGGGCGCACAAAGACCTCGGGGTCGAGAAGTCCGGTGGGACGGATGACCTGCTCGGCAATTTGTCCGGCGCGCTCACGCTCATACTCGGCGGGCGTGGCGGAGACATAGACGGCCTGATGGATGCGGCTGGTGAACTCATCAAAGGTGAGCGGACGGTTGTCATAGGCCGACGGCAGACGGAAGCCGAAATCCACAAGGCTCTTTTTGCGGGAATGATCGCCATTGTACATGGCGCGGACCTGCGGCAGCGTGACGTGGCTCTCGTCGACAAAGAGGACAAAATCATCCGGGAAATAGTCAAGCAGCGTCGTCGGCGGCGTGCCGGGGGCGCGTCCGGCAATGACGCGCGAATAGTTTTCAATGCCGGTGCAGAAGCCGATCTCCTGCATCATTTCCAGATCATACTGTGTCCGCTGGCGGATGCGCTGCGCCTCAAGCAGCTTGTCATGCTCCTCAAAATAGCGCACGCGCTCCCACATCTCGGCCTCAATGTCCTTCATGGCGCGTGCCATTTTTTCCTTGGACGCAACATAATGCGAGGCGGGGTAGATGGCAACATGGCCGACAATCCGCTCCGGAACGCCGGTCGTGGCGTTGATCTCCGAGATGCGGTCAATTTCATCGCCAAAAAATTCAATACGGATGGCGCGGCCCGCCCAATAGGCCGGATAAACCTCCAGCGTATCGCCGCGCACGCGGTAGGCATTTCGCGCGAAGTTCACGTCGTTGCGCTCATAGCGGATTTCTGTCAGCCGGCGCATGAGTTCATCCCGGTCGTATTCCATGCCCGGACGCAGGGAAATGACCATGTTTTTATAGTCAATCGGGTCGCCCAGGCCATAGATGCACGACACGGACGAGACGACGATTACGTCCCGGCGCTCCGACAGGGCGCTTGTCGCGCTGTGGCGCAGACGCTCAATCTCGTCATTGATGGCAGAGTCCTTTTCTATATAGGTATCCGTCTGCGCGATATACGCCTCCGGCTGATAATAATCGTAGTAGGAAATGAAGTATTCCACCGCGTTTTCCGGGAAAAACTCCCGGAACTCCGAGCACAGCTGCGCGGCCAGCGTCTTGTTGTGGGCCAGCACGAGCGTAGGACGGTTGAGATTGGCAATGATGTTTGCCATGGTGAAGGTTTTGCCGGAGCCGGTGACGCCGAGAAGCACCTGATCGCTCAGGCCCATCTGCAGGCCCTTTGTCAGCTTCTCGATGGCCTGCGGCTGGTCGCCGGTGGGTTTATATTGGGAAACAAGCTTAAAATCCATGGAAGAACTCCTGTCAGGTCAAGATCCCGTCGTCGCGCATGGAAACAAAATCGTCGTCCGCGACAATGATATGATCCGCCAGCACAACGCTGACCGTCTCAAGCGCGGAGCGCAGCAGCAGTGTCGTCTGCCGGTCCTCAGGACTTGGCAGCGCAAGACCGCTGGGATGGTTGTGCGCCAGTACGACGCTCGTTGCGCCGGAATCCAGCGCAGCCTTTACAACCTTGCGCGCGGCAATACCAGCCACGTTTACGCCGCCGCGGTGCACCTGTACGCAGTCGAGCACTTTGCACTTGGCGTCGAGACAGAGCAGGTACACAACCTCCTCACGCTCCCCGTGGAAGAAGGGCAGAAGGTACTGGCCGCATTTGGAGGTGGTGTCGAGGATCTGCATCTGTGTGCCGCGGCTCATGAGGCAGCGCCTGGCAACCTGCGGCACGAGAAGCAGAAGCTGCGCCGCAGATGCGCCGATCCCCGGAACCTTCTGCAGCTCGCTTTCCGGCGCGGAAAACACGCCGTCGAGCGTGCCGAACCGCGCCAGCAGCGCGTGGGCGGCCGGATTGGTGTCCGCGCGCGGGTTGGCGTAGTATAAAAGAACCTCCAGAACCTGCACGTCGGAGAGACTGTCCATGCCGCTTACCCTGAGCTGGCGGCGCATGCGGTCGCGGTGCCCCTCGTGTACGGCCATGGAACCCCTCCTGAAAAATATTTTCTATAGTATACCGTAAATTGCTGGATAATTCAATGCTCTGCAGCATTTTTGAGCGCATTGCGCAGGTTTTCTGCCTGTGCCTGCGGAGAGGCTTCGGCAAGCAGCTGCGAAAAGCGCGGACAGCCGCTTTTGAGTGTGGCGGCGGCAGGAAGGCTCTGCAGCTGTGTCAGCAGAATCCAGAGCTCCTGCCCGGTGCCGAAGGTTGCCTGTACGAACTGCAGCGCATGGTCCAGCGCATCCAGCGCATCTCGTCTGGCGGCATCGGCATGGGCCTGTGTCTGCGCGCCGAGCGCAAAAAGGAGCGTCTCCGCCTGCTGGTCGCTGCCTGCAGCGTCCAGCATTTGCTGCGCGCGGGCAAGAAATGCGGTCTGCTGCAGTTCTTCCGTCTGCGGCAGCGCACCGCATTGCTTTCGGACGGCCAGCGCGCGGCGCCGCGCGGAAAGCAGCGTATCTGCGCGGCTGCGCCAGTCGGCACCGGCAGAGAGCTCAGAAACAAGGCTTGTCATACTAAAGGCCATGGCTGCGCGTTGCTGCATGGTGTCCGATTTTTCATGCAGCGTGTGCACCAGCAGCTCAATCACGACAAGCCGCCCGTCAAAGGCCAGCGCGCGCAGCGCGTCCGCGCCATCGGCCTGCCTGCCGAGCAGGATTGCCTCCAGCGGCAGCATGGCGGCATATTTCCGGAATAAGGTATAAAAGCCGGCGAAGCCTGCCGCAGCCTCCGGCACATGCAGATACTGCTGCATCTGCGCCTGCGTGCAGGCAAAGCCCAGCTGCTCATAGGACAGGAGCAGCGCGGATAAATCCTCCCAGCCGCGCGCTGTGACGAAGCGCTGCGCGCTGGCGCGCTCGTCGCACAGGAAAAAATGCTCCGGATGCAGGCGCAGATAGCTGCGGACGGCGGGGTGAACGTCATGGGACGCTGCGTAGGGAAGCCAGGCATCCAGACTCGGTGCAAGCTCGATGCGGCGCACACGGTCAAGCGTTGCCATGTCAAAGCTGCGCGCCGACTGGTTGTAGCGCGGCGGATTGCCGGCGGCCACGATGATCCAGCCCTCCGGCAGTGCATGCACGCCGAACGTTTTGCATTGCAGCAGCTGCAGAACTGCCGGCATCAGCGTCTCAGAGACGCAGTTGATCTCGTCGAGAAATAAAATTCCCTCGCGCTGGCCGGTTTTGTCCATCTGCTCATAGATGGCGGCGATAATCTCACTCATGGTATACTGCGTAGCGCGGTAGTGCTGTCCGGCGGCCTCGCGCTCGACAATTACGGGCAGGCCCAGTGCGCTCTGGCGCGTATGGTGCGTCATGGTGTAGCTGACGAGTCCGATGCCAAGCTCCTGCGCGATCTGGCTGAGAATGGCT
>CAKUAM010000060.1 GCA_934636305.1 uncultured Oscillospiraceae bacterium | reverse complement strand
TTTTTGGCAGAAAACATCCTTGGCAAATCTCGTCTTCATGCACTGTGCCAGATGGATTTTGATGCGCGTTGTCAAATTCCTGTGATTCAAGAACAGTAAACTGAGCTTTTATTGATATTGTTCAATTTTGCATTATGATATTTGTTGATTATGAGTATCCAAAATGAAAACCATTCAATTTCCGCAGAAACCCATGACCGCAGCTGGTGTCGGCTGTACCAGATTGGAACTCTGGCTCGTTGACCTTCCGAAGCCCAGTGACGACACACACGTGCAGTATGGAGTCCGTCCTGCTATCGTTATTAGCAACGACGCGGCGAACGAAAACAGCCCGGCTGTTACGGTGATTCCTCTGACCTCCAACCGCAAAAAGGGTCAACTGCCGACTCACGTGTTTATTTCCAATCCCGGTCTAACGTGCAGCAGTATTGCGCTCTGCGAGCAGATTCACTCTCTGGACAAAGGCAGGATGATTAAGAAGCTCGGTCAAATCACGAATCCGTTCACCATCAAGGCAGTTGAGTACGGTTTGGCAGTTCAGCTCGGCCTGGTCAGCCTCCTGTGCCCGGCAGCTTGAGGGAGGTGTGAATATGCGACGGTATTTTAATTATGAGCACAAGGCGCGCGGAGCGTATATCCTGCACTCCCTCGACCAGCACTTCCGGAATGGCGACGCCTATACCACGGATGATGAAGTCATCCACATTTGTATGCAGGAAGCACATGGTATTTCCTATCGGCAGCTCCGCTCCGATATGGATTATCTCATTTCTATCGGCAAACTCGTGTTCGAAGGTATACTGAACGTGATATCTCTGAAATTTTCGACTTAGTTATGCCTCCGGCGGCCCCATCTTTTCGCCTTGCCGGAAAAGATGGGGAAGAAAAGGGGCGCTAGGTTACGTTTGGTGCATGCTGCATCTGATTTTAGGTGACAACCATATATGATAGACCTCATATCGCACCAACACACCTTACCATATCTCACTACGCGCCGCCCGTCATTTCGGAATCAGATCTGACAGCAGTTGCGGTTTCATAGGTGCAGAAAATCCGTACTACTAACAAAATCTGTTACGCAGTACGGATTCGCCTAGGTCTTTCAGGCAGCGCGGGAAAGATCCAAGAAAACCAAAGCGGTTTCTGCGATGCAGACCCAGCCTGCGGTCTGCATCGCAAGAGGAGGAACAAAGCGCCAGAATAAGAAGTCTTGCTGCGCAAGGCTTCGTTTCGGAAGCTTTGATTCCGACGAGGGTCCGGGGGAAATTCGAAATCCCCCCGGCCGTCTTTTTTCTTTTCTCAATACTTTCTTTTTTACCGAATCAAAAAAGAAAATATTGAAAAACATCATTATTCAAAGCTCTTGTATAAATTCCAGCACGCAGTCGCGCAGCTGCGCAATCGCCTCTGTCATATGCGCCTGCGCATGCATCCCCATGCCAAGCTCCCGGCTTGCCACCGGCTGGATCGGCAGCGTCCGCACGCCATTCAGCTTCCCGCGGATCATCATTTCCGCCATCATGGAAATCCCAAGCCCCTTCCCTACCATGCGGATGACCGTCTCATCATCCACATGGCAGGGGCGGATCACCGGCTTGACGCCGTTTTTTTCGAACGCCGCGCGCACATCGATATCGAACCTGCCATACGGCATCAGAAATTCCTTCCCCTCAAATTCCTCAATCGGAAAATAATCTCTCCCCTGCGTCGGATACTCCGCAGGCAGGATCGCATACATCTTATCGTCATGCAGCGGTGTCCAGTCGCAGGCAAAGCCGCTCTGTCGGGCCGCAAAAATAACATCGGTACGCCATTTTTCAAGCAGTTCAAACGGCTCAAGCTCATGGTCGACCGTCCGCAGATCCACATCCACGTCCGGGCAGACGCGGCGGAACCGATACAGGATCTCCGGCATCCAGTGCATGGCGATGCTTGCGTAGGCGGCCACACGGATCGTCTGCGTTTTCTTTTCTGTAATGGCTGCAATCTGGTTTTCCAGCTTCGCGTTCGCACGCAGAAATTCCCGGATGGTCGGCATCAGGGTCTCGCCCTCCTTTGTGAGCGAAATGCCGCTGTGGTTGCGCTGCACAAGCGTCAGGCCGATTTCGCGCTCCAGGCTGTCGACCAGGTGCGTCAGGCCCGACTGCGTATAGCCAACGACCTCCGACGCCTTTGAAAAGCTGCCAAGGTCCACCGCCGTCATCAGAATCTCAAGCTTTTTGCTGTCCATAGTGTTCCTTTCTCTCTGCTTGTGTATGACACAGGGTATTACAAAGTGTCATATAACCATTATAATCACGCGTTTCATTTTTTCAAGCCCATGCTGTACGATAGGTGCATACATAAAGGAGTTGATTTCCATGATATCTGAAAAACTCACCCGCAAGCAGCGGCTTCTTGTGGCTGCAACCCTGTTCGGCATGTTCTTTGGCGCCGGCAACCTGATCTTCCCGGTTCACCTTGGCCAGCTGGCCGGCCGGAACGTCATTCCAGCCATGCTCGGCTTTGTCATCACCGCCGTCGGCATCCCCATCTTCGGCGTTGCCGCCATCGGTATCACGCATTCCGACGGCCTGCAGACGCTTGCCAGCAAGGTCAGCAAGGGTTACGGCATTTTCTTCACCTGCCTGCTCTATCTGACCATCGGTCCCCTGTTTGCCATCCCCAGATGCGCAACCGTCTCCTTCACGACCGGTGTGGAGCCCCTGGTTTCTGCCGACGCGCAGCCGCTGGCCCTGCTTGTTTTCTCCGCTGTCTTTTTTGCATTTGTGCTGTTCTTCTCGCTGCGTCCGGGCAAGATCACAGTCTGGATCGGCAAAATCATCAACCCGATCTTCCTCGTGTTCCTGGCTGTGCTTGTCATTGCCGCGCTGATTCATCCCGGCGCAGCCGTCTCCGCGGTGGAGCCTGCCGAAGGGTATGAGACTGGTGCATTCTTCTCCTCCTTCATTGAGGGCTACGGCACCATGGACGCCATTGCCGGTCTGGCATTCGGCATTGTGGTCATTGATGTCATCCGCCGCATGGGCGTTGCCGATGACAACGCGGTCGCGCGTGACGTACTTGGCTCCGGTGTTCTCACAGGCCTTCTTATGGCGGTCATTTATATTCTCACCATCCTCATGGGCACGCAGTCGCGCGGGCTGTTTGAGACGTCTGCCAACGGCGGCATTGCTCTGACACAGATTGCCAACCACTATTTTGGTGGCGTGGGCCAGATCATTCTTGCAATTACCATCACCTTTGCCTGCCTCAAGACCTCCATCGGCCTCGTGACCTCCTGTTCAGAAACATTTGTCAAAATGACGCACGGCAAGATCTCCTACAAAATCTGGGCCATTATCTTTACCCTGTTTTCCTTCGCTATCTCCAATGTCGGCCTGAGTACGATCATCGAATACTCCATTCCCGTGCTCATGCTGATTTATCCCCCGGCCATTGCCCTGATCATTCTTGCCTTCATCGGGAAGTCCTTCCACCATGACCGCGCCATCTACGTTTCTGTCATGATCTTTACCTGGGCTGCCGCAATCTTTGATTTCATGAAAACGCTGCCGCTTGCCGTTCAGCAGGCGCTGCATCTGGATGTTCTGGTCGCCTTTGCAGGCCGCTGGCTGCCGCTTTTCGACAAGAATCTCGGCTGGCTGCTGCCTGCTGGAATCGGATTTATGATTGGTCTGGCGATCCATCTGCGCAGACGTGCCAGAATCCGCAGCCTCACCACGCAGGGCTCTGCGGATTCCTCCACCTGATCGTTCTCCCATCGCACCGCCGGAGCTTTTATAGGGGCTCCGGCGGTTTTCTATCTGTTTTGTACCGGCAATAGTTGTGATGACGAAATAGTCTGATCTTCTCTTTTCCGCCTGATTCACATCGTTCCCCTCCGGATGATTCCGTCTTAACTTGGATCTTTGTTTGGTTATAGAATAAGACAAAAATCCACCGTTGTAAAGAAGGCACAAGCTTGTTTCATCCGCCCGATCCAGCTCCTGCACGCAGAACGACGCACGGCTTCTCCGGCTCACATCGTGTGGGCAGACGCTGTCTGGCTCCTGTGCGGTTCCTTTTTCCCGATCATATGCATATACACCGGCAGCAGCAACACGCTCGCCCCTGCCCAGGCCAGCGGGGAGGCCAGGCAGATCCCCGTATAGCCGATTTTTCCCGCCAGCAGCGACGTTGCCGCGATCCGCGTCACAAGCTCCACCAGGCAGGCGGCAAACGGCGCTTTGCCATTGCCCATGCTCTGCATGCCGGAGCGGTATGTCAGAAGCACACCCAGCACCGGGTAAAACGGCGCCACCGCAAGAAAATACCGATTTGCGCAGCGGCTGATCTCTGCATCCGGGCTGCTGACAAACAGCGGCACGACCAGATTCCGGCACATCAGGATCAGCGCGCACATGGCCGCATTGAGGATCGTCGCCAGCAGCAGACAATCCCGGATTCCTACGCGGATCCGATCCTTTTGCTGCGCGCCGTAATTCTGCGCAACATAGTTCGAAATGGCAACACCGATGGCGCTGTTCACAAGGACGGAAATCTGATCCACCTTTGTTGCCGCCGTATACCCGGCGATGGCTGCCGCGCCCAGCGCATTTACCGCCCCCTGCATGGCCAGCTGTCCGATGCACATGACGGACATCTGGAACCCCATGGGAAAGCCAATACGCAGATGCTCCGACACATCTGCCCTTGTCAGCTGGAAATCCGCTTTGCGCAGACGCAGAACTGCAAACTTCCGTATCCCCTGCCACATGCACAGCACTGCGGACAAAAGCTGACTCAGAACTGTCGCCCAGGCCGCGCCGGCCACGCCCATCTGCAGCGGTACAATAAACACAAGATCCAGTACAATATTCAGGACAGACGAAACGATCAGAAATACCAGCGGTGTCTGGCTGTCGCCCAGCGCACGCAGGATATTGGAAATCATGTTGTAAAATACCGTTGCACCTGTGCCGAGCAGAATCGCAAACATGTACGTATATGCCATATCATAGATCGACTCCGGCGTATTCATCCACCGCAGGATCTGGCGGGACAGCGGTCAGCATACGAGCGTCAGCAGCACGCTGACCGCCGCACAGAAAACCAGCGAAAAGGCCACGCTGCGCCGCATCCCCGCCGTATCGCGTCTGCCGAAGCGGTGCCCCAGGCAGATGCCGAAGCCGCTGGTGAGGCCCTGAATCAGGCACAGAACCAAATAAATAATGATGCTCGTCGCGCCGACCGCAGCCAGCGCGTCCGCGCCAAGCGTCCGGCCCACAATGATGGAATCCGCCAGCGTATAAAACAGCTGGAACAGATTCCCGCCGATAATTGGAAGGGAAAACGCCAGAATCGTTTGGAACGGCTTTCCCTGTGTCAAGTCCTTTGCCATTGCTTTTTCTCCATTTTCATCCTCTCAAGGAGGGATTTTCTTGTCACTGCGCCAGATTGAGACCGACCACACCCAGCGGGAGCTTTCTCCGCACGGGACTGTCGAGCTGCCGCTGCAGATCAACCATGACCGTCTGTACAGCTTCTTTGAACGCTATGTCCGCTGCCACTGGCACGAGGATCTGGAAATCTCCATCGTCGTGCGCGGTGCAATCCGTTATCAGCTGCGCGACAGGCACATCACCCTGCAGGAGGGCCAGGGAATCTTAATTAACACGCGGGTGCCGCACGGCTTCTCCCCGCTTTCCCGCGAGGAGCCGGAGCTTCTGACCACGGTGTTCCATCCCTCACTTCTGTATGGCGCGCCCTCTGACGCCATTTACAAGAACTACCTCTATCCCTATCTGCACGCGGTGAACCTTCCGGCGACCGAATTGTCTGAACAGGAGATTTCCCTGATTCGGACGCTTGACCGCACCGTTGCAGCCGGCGGGTTCGGCTTTGAGTTTCGCGTCAGGGAGCTGCTCTATGCGTTTTTTCATTCGCACCTGTCCCGTCATCAGCAGCAGCTGCGCACCGCCGCGTCGGCCCCGGCTGCATCCTTTTCCAGGATGCAGCCGCTGCTTGACTGCATCCACACCAAGTATAAGGAGCCGCTGCAGTTGTCCGAGCTTGCCAAGGCCGCATCCTTATTCAAGGAGCGCTGCTGCCGTCTGTTTAAGAAAATGACCGGAAAGACAATTTTTCAGTATCTGGAAGATTACCGCGTCTCACAGGGGATTCTGCTGCTGCAGACAAGCGATCTTACCATCACGGAAATTTCGTATCTGGTTGGCTTCAGCAACCCCAGCCGCTTCCCCGCCGCCTTTTCCGCACGGATGAACACCTCGCCGCACCAGTACCGCCGGCAGCTTTCCTCCGGCGTGTAGAAGTATACGAGTTTGCCGCCGCTTCGGAAATACGGATCTTGCAAAAAAGGATACAGATATTGACGCGTCTCAGCCGGATGCCTGCAGCAAGGACCTTCCTGATCGGCACCGGCAAAGACACCGCCGGAGGCGCATCAGCAAAGGGTACGTCCAGATTCCAAGGACGTACCCTTTTGTATTTGTCTGCCCTGTCTCGTTTTTTTCGAACAAACAGTGGAAATATTTCTTGATTTGTGATAGTATAATGTTGTATGTGCATCCGCTTCGTGCGGGTGCGATTTTGTGACGGAGGACATGGTATGACCTATTGGACTGCCATTTTACTTGGGATAGTACAGGGGCTTTCAGAATTTCTCCCCATCTCCAGCTCCGGCCATCTGGCCATACTGCAGAACTTTCTGCGCATTGGCGATCTGGACAACCATCTGCTGTTTGATGTGCTTCTGCACCTCGGCACGCTTGGAGCGGTGATTCTGTTCTACCGGACAGAGCTGCGTGCGCTGTGCCGCGAGGGGCTGGCCATGCTGCATCTGCGCAGGCCGCGCCACGGGGAAAAGCCGGATCAGCCGCGCAGACGGCTGATTGTGTTTCTGATTCTTGCGACGCTGCCGCTCATTGCCGCGCTGTTTCTGAACTCTGTCGTCGAGCCGCTGTTCTATAACACCTTTTTCATTGGCTTTGCGCTGCTGGCTACAGGCTTTCTTCTGCTCGCAGCCGACCGCTACGGCCACGGCAACAAGACAGAGCGCGCCATGACGCTCTCCGACGCGCTCATCATCGGCCTTGCCCAGCTGGTTGCCGTCGTGCCCGGCCTGTCGCGCTCCGGGACGACGATCTCCGTCGGCATGCTGCGCGGACTTGACCGGACGTTTGCCGTCAAGTTCTCCTTCTTCCTGTCCATCCCCGCTGTTCTGGGTGCCAACCTTTATACACTCGTCAAGGCGATTATGGGCGGCATTGTCTGGTCAGAGGTTCCCATGTATCTGTGCGGTGTCGCCGCCGCCTTTGTGTTTGGATATCTTGCGGTCTTTGCGCTGCAGCGCATTGTACAGCGCGGAAAATTCGGCGGGTTCTGCTACTACTGCTGGGGCGCGGGTCTGTTGACGCTGATCCTGTCCCTGATTTCGTGAGGTGTATTGTGTTATGGCCACCAACAAAAAGAAAAAACCGGCTGCCGGTTCGCGCTCGCGCGGGAAATCTGCGCAGAAGCACGCGCGCCCCATCCGGCGCGAGGTCGGCGCATGCGTGTGCCTTGTGCTGGCGCTGCTGACAATTCTCTGCTGCTTCCACGTGAACGCCGCGATTTTGAATCTTCTGGCCTCTTTGTTCCAGGGGCTGCTCGGTGCGGGATTCTATATTCTGCCGTTCTCCTTCATTATGAGCTTTCTTATCCTCATTCTGCATGACGGCCGGCCTGTCGCGCTGCGCGTGACGTGCACGTTCCTGACGGCAGCGCTCATCGGCAGTCTTGTGCAGCTTGTCTCCAGCGGCTTCTCGCCGGCCTGGTCCTGGAGCATGATTACCGATGCCTGGGACAATGGCATTGCCGGCGCTGCCGGCGGCGTCATTTCCGGTGGGTTTGCCGGCGTTCTGGCGCTTCTCATCAGCCGCGTCGGTGCGGTGATTGTTGTGATCGCCGGGCTGCTGCTGTGCATCCTGACGAGCCTCAATATGACGGTTGCAAGCATCATCACCGCCATCAAGAACCGCCCGCGCATGGAATACGATGAGCCGCAGCGCGAGCACAAGGATACCGCGCAGGTGCTTGTTGATACCGTTGCCACGCGGCATATCGAGCATGTGCAGCGCGCAGAGCAGCGCCGCGCTTCCCGCGTCAGCGAGTTTGACCTTCCCGTGGACGATCCTCCCCTGCCAGAGCCGCAGGAAAAAAAGACCTCCGCTAAACGCGCAGCTCCCATGCGGCCCGATGTCTATCTGGAAAACGCACGCCGGCAGGCCCAGATCAGGCCCGCCGCACAGCCGGAACCGGAGCCTTCTATCCAGCCGGAGCCTGCCAGTGTCCCGGAGGAGCCGATTTTGCACACGGATTATCAGCCCCAGCTTGACGCGCTTGTGTCCCAGCAGACACACGACGCTGCCGAAGCAGAAGAACCGGCCGCACCGGAACCGGACATGCCGCCGCTGGCCAACGTCATTCAGATGCCAGTAAACCGGCAGATGCCGCCGCTCGTCATCGAGCAATGCGACGCGCCAGAGCCCTCTGCCCCAGCAGCTGTGCCGGGCGATGCCTTGCCGGAGCAGCCGGAAAAAATCAGGAAGCAGGACGTGCAGCTGGAGGCTGCGCAGATCGCGCAGGAAATCACCCAGCAGCCTGAAAAACCGGACTACCAGTTCCCGCCGGTTGACCTTCTGAAGGCCGGCAGCGGCGCCGCCCACGACGGCACCGAGGAAATGCGTCAGAACGCCGAACGTCTGAGCGATACGCTGCAGTCGTTCGGCATTGAAGCGCATATCATCAACGTCACACGCGGCCCGTCGGTCACGCGCTATGAGCTGGAGCTGCAGCGTGGCGTCAAGCTCTCCAAGGTCACGAACCTTGCCGATGATATTGCTCTCGCGCTCGGCGCGTCGGGCGTCCGTATCGCCGCCATCCCGGACAAGATCTCCGTGGTTGGCATTGAGGTGCCCAACCGCATTGTCTCGGTCGTCATGGCGCGTGAGGTCATCGATTCGCCGGAGTTTGAAGCATGCAAGTCCCGCGTCTCCTTTGCCGTAGGCAAGGACATCGGCGGCAACCGCATCATCGGCGATATCGGGAAGCTGCCGCATCTGCTCATTGCCGGCACAACCGGCTCCGGCAAATCGGTCTGCATGAACTCGCTTATCATTTCCCTTCTTTATAAGGCCAAGCCGGATGAGGTCAAGCTCATCATGATTGACCCGAAGATGGTTGAGCTCGGCATTTACAACGGCATTCCGCATCTGCTCATCCCGGTCGTCACAGACCCCAAAAAGGCTGCAGGCAGTCTGCAGTGGGCCGTGACGGAGATGATGCGCCGCTACCGCATGATGGCGGATGCAGGCGTACGGGATCTGGAATCGTATAACAAGCAGGCGCGTATGTCCGCGGATGAAGATCTCGAGCCCATGCCGCAGATCGTCGTCGTCATCGACGAGCTGGCGGACCTCATGCTGGTTGCTGCCAAGGAGGTCGAGGAATCCATCTGCCGCATTGCCCAGATGGGCCGTGCCTCGGGTATCCATCTGGTTATCGCCACGCAGCGTCCGTCCGCGGACGTCATTACCGGCCTCATGAAGGCGAATATTCCCTCCCGCATTGCGTTTGCCGTCGCCTCCGCGATGGAATCGCGTATCATTCTCGATACAGCCGGCGCAGAAAAGCTTGTCGGCAAGGGCGATATGCTCTACGCACCGCTCGGTCAGGGTAAGCCCAAGCGTGTACAGGGCTGCTTCATTACCGACGGCGAGGTACAGGACGTTGTAACCTTTATCAAATCCTCCAGCGAGGCCGATTATTCGGATTCTGTCATGGCAGAGATTGACAAAAAGGTTGCAGAGAGCGGAAAATCCGGCTCCGGCAGCTCCGGCAGCAGCGTGGCCGCAGAGACAGACAGCTCTGACGGCGATGAGATGCTCCCGGCAGCGGTCGACGTTATTATGGAGACCGGACAGGCCTCCGTATCCATGCTGCAGCGCCGGCTCAAGCTCGGCTATGCGCGCGCCGCGCGTATCATGGACGAGATGGAGGAGCGCGGCATTGTCGGCCCGTTCGAGGGCTCCAAGCCGCGGCAGCTGCTCATCACGCGTGAGCAGTGGCAGGCCATGAAGGACGGAACGGCAGAGCCGAATCCACCCGTCGAGGAGGAAATTCCATAATCCTTTCTTTCGGGTGTATCTGAAAACAGCCAACGCCCCCGGACAGCGGGCCTTTTCGCGCTGTACTGCGTCATTTTCCCTTGAAATACGTCAGTATTCCTGCGAAAAAATGTCTTGCCCACCGCGAAAATTCCTCGCTGCCGGTCACATCTCCAGGTTTCAGATACACCCCGGAAGAAGCATAAATAAAATGGCTGCGCGGAACAATTTCAGTGTGTAGATTGCGCCGGCAGATTTTTGTCAGGCAATCAAAAGCCAGAGGAAATCCTTTGTGGTTTTCCGAGGATTTTTGTGAGGCATGGCGAAAAATATGCAGGCAAGCTGTACGCTGTAATTGTGTCGTGCTGTCAAATAAAATTGCGTTGCATCCGGGAGACCCGGAGCGACAGCAGGAGGAACAAATGAAAAGCAAAAACCATGCATCCGTCGTCCGTCTGACCTCGCTGGCAATCCTTGCCGCGCTGGTCGTCGTGCTGCAGACCGTAGCCAGCGGCATCCGCATCGGGCCAGTGCCCATTTCACTGACGCTCGTGCCGATTGTCGTGGGCGCCATCCTCTTCGGGCCAGGCGCAGGCGCCGGTCTCGGCGCTGTGTTCGGCATTGTGTGCCTGATTGCCGGTATTACCGGCACGGACGAGTTCACAAATGTCCTGTGGGTTGCAAGCCCGTTCTGGCTGATCGTTGTGTGCGTCGGCAAGGCTGTCCTGGCCGGACTTTGCGCCGGACTGATCTACAAGGCACTTGCCAGAAAGCAGACGCTCGGCTGCATTCTCGCCTCGCTCAGCGCGCCGATCGTCAATACCGGCGTGTTTGCCATCGGCATGCTGACGGTATTCAAGCCGATTCTTCAGGACTATGCAGGCGGCACAAATGCGGTGTATTTTCTCTTTGTCGCGTTCATCGGCGTGAACTTCCTGGTGGAGTTCAGCGTTAACGCCGTTCTGAGCGCTGCCATTGCACGCATCGTGCAGGTGGTGCAGAAGCATCTGCAGAAATAATTGGACAAAACGGACTGCTGCAGCCTGCAGCAGTCCGTTTTTATGCGTTTCGTTCTCTTTTTCCCAGCAGCAGCAATCGCAGCAGCAAATATGCTGCCATCCCCAGCGGCCACATTCCAATTCTCTTTATGAGACACAGCCAAACCCCAGCCAGCAGCAGTACACCGCACACTGCGGCACCGATGGTGTCGGCACAGCGCTCCGCCTGCGTCGGCGGCAGATGCTCCAGAAGCGCGCACTGCACTGCACGCCCGCCGTCCAGCGGCCACACCGGCAGCAGATTATATCCGCCCAGGATCAGGCTGTATGCCGCAAATTCCGGCTGCTGCCGGCTCAGCGCAACAGCGCACAATAAATTCATTGCCGGCCCGGCCAGCGCAGCCAGCAGCTCCTGCCGGTAGCTGAGCCCCACCGCCGCGATCCGCAGATCCGCAAAGCGCAGCGTCATGCCCCGGATCCGGCCGCCAAGCGCAAGCATAGCCAGGATATGTGCCAGCTCATGCAGCGCCATAGCCCCCAGCACAGGCAGCATGGACCCGCCGCGATCCAGCGCAGCAAGCACAATTACAAACACGCAAAAGCCCGGACGCAGGTCAATCGCCGGCACTGGTCAGAATCTCAAACGAGCCGGACATTGCCTC
>CAKUAM010000059.1 GCA_934636305.1 uncultured Oscillospiraceae bacterium | reverse complement strand
CTGGAAATGAAGCTCTATATCCAGCGCTATATCCACCACATCGGCGGTCTGCCCGACTTCAAGGCGCTGCGCTTCACAAAGTACAACCAGTATGAGTCCATGATCCTGCCGATGGTCAAATACCTCGAGGGCTTCCACGTGCAGTTCCACTATGGCGTGCAGGTTACAAACGTCGAATTTGACTGCTCCAACCCGGCGCACAAGCTGGCCAAGCGCATTGACGTCATCCGCGACGGCAAGAAGGAGACCATTGACCTCACCGAGAATGATCTGGTATTCATTACCAACGGCGGCTGCGTCGAAAACTCCTCCATGGGCAGCCAGAATGAGCCCGCCCAGTACAATACCGAGCTCAAAGAGGGCGGCGGCTGGGATATGTGGCGCAAGATTGCCGCGCAGGATCCGTCCTTCGGCCATCCCGACAAGTTCTGCCATGACCCCGAGCAGACGAACTGGATGAGCGCCACCGTCGAAACGCTCGACCAGAAGATCATCCCCTATATCAAGAACATCTGCAAGCGCGATCCGTTCACTGGCCACGTTGTCACCGGCGGCATCGTCACCGTCAAGGATTCCAGCTGGCTCATGAGCTGGACAATCAACCGTCAGCCGCAGTTCCGCACGCAGCCGAAGGATCACTGCCTTGTCTGGGTCTATTCGCTGTTCACCGACAAGCCCGGCGACTTTGTGAAAAAGCCCATGCGGGACTGCACCGGCAAGGAGATCTGCATGGAGTGGCTGTACCACATCGGCGTGCCCGAGGATCAGATTGAGGAGCTGGCCACGAACAGCGCCAACACCGTGCCCGTCATGATGCCGTATATCGATGCGTTCTTCATGCCGCGCGCCTATGGCGACCGTCCGAAGGTCGTGCCCGATGGCTCTGTGAACTTTGCCTTCCTTGGCCAGTTCGCCGAGACCCCGCGCGACACCATCTTCACCACCGAGTATTCCATGCGCACCGGCATGGAGGCCGTCTACACGCTTCTGAACGTCGACCGCGGCGTGCCGGAGGTCTGGGGCAGCGTGTATGATGTGCGCGATCTGCTGAACGCAACGGTCAAGCTGCGCGACGGCAAGAAGGCCACGGACATGAAGCTGTCGCTCGTGCAGAAGATTGCCCTCGACAAGGTGCTTGACAAGATCAAGGACACCGATATTGAAAAGCTCCTGAAGGAATACAACGTAATCTGATCGATCCCCAATTCCAATTTGGTTCTTCTTTCCACAGCACAGGGCGGCAGACCTTTCGTCTGCCGCCCTGCGCTGTTTTCTTACAGAAACCGACGAAAAACAACGAAAAAATGGATTGATTTTCCGCTTGACATCGTCTATAATAAACGTGAATATATATAGGTATTTTTAAATGCCAGTTATTTCCGAAACTTGAAGCAGCGGGAGGAACGACACATATGAAAAAACGAATATGGAGCATGTGTCTGGCTGTACTGCTTGTTCTGCAGCTTGCTGCGCCATGGTGCGCCGCAGCCGGGACAGAGCTTACGGTCAGCGCACCCGGCACGCTGCCGGCTGTCGGCCAGACCTTCACCGTGACGGTGGATCTGAGCGGCAACACAGGCTTCAGCGCGGCGCAATTCCTTCTCGCGTATAACGACAAGATTGTCAGCTGTACCGGCGTGTCCACATCCTCACTGCTGAGCGGCATGCTCTCGGCGACGAACCCGCATACCGCCGGCGCATCGACCGGCGCGATGGTCGCCGCGGCCAGCGCCAGCACGGTCAAGGGCGACGGTCAGCTTGCCACATTTACATTTACGGTACTCGCCGCCGGCGATCCGGGCCTTCTGCTGCAGGAGCTTGTCCTCAGCGATACATCGGGCAAGGATGTTGCCTGTACGGTGAAAAACGCTGCCATTTCCTCCGGCTCGGCCACCACGCCGGCAGGGGGCGACAAGACGGACGAAGAAAAGCCGGATGGCGACGCAGCGTCCGGGACACCGGCGGAAGCGCCGGCCACCGGAACCGGCTTCCACGATGTTTCCGCGTCCTACTGGGCAAGCGCGCAGATCATGCGCGCCGCACAGCTTGGTCTTGTGACGGGCTTCTCCGACGGGACGTTCCATCCCGAGGACGCTGTCACGCGCGCACAGTTCGTCACCATGCTCTGGCGTATGGCGGGCAAGCCTGCCGCGACGAAAAAGAGCGCGTTCACCGATGTGCCCGCCGGACAGTATTACGCGGACGCGCTTGACTGGGCGGCGGAGCACGGCTATGTCACCGGCACGACCGGCGGCCGCTTTGAGCCGAACGGCAGCATTACGCGCCAGCAGGCCATGGCCATTCTGTTCCGCTATTCCGGCGGACAGTCCGGGCTGGAGGCCATGTTCACCGCCGATTATGACGCGGCCTTCACCGACAGCGGCGACATTGCCGCCTGGGCAAAGCCGGCAGTCTATTGGGCTGTGTACCAGACCATCGTGACCGGCGCCACGAAAACCACCATCGCGCCGAACGCCACTGCCACCCGCGCGCAGATTGCAGTGATCTTCCTGCGCTATCTTGATAAATTCCAGACAGGGGAGGAAACAGCATGAAAAAATTCATTCGTGTCATTCTTCTGGCCGGGATCCTGGCTGCACTTCTGTGCGTCACGGCGCTGGCCGCGGACAACCAGTCCGGTGTTTATGATCTGAAACTGAAAGAGGGCGTGAGCGACTATATGCTGGGCGCGCAGACCGCGGATGGAACCAATGTAGACGCGGCAGTCACGGTTGATGGCAAGCAGCTCTATGCCGGGGCCGAGCGGATCACGCTGACAGGCGCGAATGTCACGGGCTTCAATCTGGTTCTTGTCATGAAGGGCGACGAGACCGTCATTACCGTGGATAATCTGGTCTATGTCGACCAGCAGACCGATACGGTTGCGTTCAATATCTATCCCAGCAAGCTGGAGGGCAACGTGACGTATCACATCTACCTGTCCAACAGCAACGGCACGGGAAAGCAGGAGATTGCCACGTTCCGGTATTATCAGGCGTATAAGCTTGGTGACGCAAATGAGGATGGCGCAGTAAACATTCAGGATGCAGTTGCAATTCTGCAATACTGTGTCGGCAGCAAGCAACTGTCGGATGCAGCAAAGCTTGCAGCGGATGCCAATAAGGATAACGCGGTAAATATTCAGGACGCTGTTGCAGTGCTGCAGTATTGTGTTGGCAGCAGAGTGCTTGAGTAAGAGAGAAAGGCAAGGTTCGGAACATGAAGAAACGTCTGATTTCATTATTATGTGCGGTAGCAATGATTTTCTCGTTGCTGCCCATGACAGTTTTTGCAGAAGAACCAATTGCGGTTGGTTTGACTGTTGCGCCAGCAGACAGCACCAAATCGATGGATGCTTTGCATGCTAATGATATAGTGATTGCAACAGTTTCTTTACCAGCTGAAACGTATTCTTCCATGCAGTTGAAGCTTGCGTTTGATAAGACGCGCTTTACTTGTTACTATGCACTTACGAATGAGCTTCCAACATACAAAGATGCGGAGATAGATCCTGCAACAGGCAATGTGCTTACGCCGGCAACTGGTGGATGGCAAAATGTAACGGTATCTAGCTACGCTGCTGCAAACCAGAATGGATATTTCTCGGTTGCAGCACCTGCTTATACGGCAGAGAATGTTCCGGGAAATGTTTCCTTTGATGAAGGGTTTGTCGTTTTTAAGGCGTATTTCCGTGTACTGGGAAATGCACCTGTTGGGACTGCAACGCCGTTCTCTATTCTTAATGCGAGCACTGAGGATCTCTCCATTAACAGATTTGTAGACGGGAAAGAGACTACATACGCAGTGACAGTGCCGGATTCCATTTCCGCTACAGTTGTTCAGGAGATTGATAGTGTCGAGCTGACTGGCAGCATTACGACACCGGTGAAGGGCGAAAAGGACAAGTCCAACGTTACTGGCGACAATGTTACTGCCGTTGTTACGTGGAGTCCGGAACTTCCCGCGGATGGTAAGTTCGCTGCCAACACGGAATACACAGCGACGATTATGGTTACGCCGACTGACGGTTATATTGTGAACGGCGTTGCTGACTTTGGAGAATTTAAGTTCACAAAGGATGCTGAAAACAATACCTTTACTGCGGAACATACATTTGCTTCGACCACAAATCTTTCTCTGAGCTTTATTTCGTTTGATAGCAAGACAAAAGATACATCTAAGACGGTAGAGATTGACGGTCATGCTGGTAAAACAGTTCAGGTTTATGCAGTAATTGAGGATGGGATTGATGCCTCCGAGGCAGGCCTGACTTGGCAGGTTTCTTCCGAGAACGGTACAGGCGGTGGTGTCAGCATTGACGATCATGGTTTGATCACGGTTGGTCCCACGGCAGTAGCTGGGGAGTATACCGTTACTGCAGAAGCAGATGGTAAGGCCGTTTCCGGCAAAGCCACGGCAACGTTGACTGTCACGCGCGCGGGTTCTGTGTACACGTTGAACATTTCCGGCGGCCCGGAAAGCCTGAATTTGCCATATGATTCGATGAATCATATGTATGAACAGGCATATTCTGTTTACATTCAGGATCAGTATGGTTCGACACTCGACCCTGAAATTGAATGGACAGTTACGGATGCAGTAGGAAATCTTGTTGATGGAATTTCCGTTGTGGACAATAAGCTCAACATCACAAGAACGGCTGCACTGCTTGCTTTGGTTCCGGATACGAATGATGTAGTCATTACAGTCAAGGCTGCAGCAAAAGATGATAGCAATCTGTATGGGGTTAAAACTTTTACTCTCCATAGAGCAGAATCTTATGTCAAGAACTTTACGCTGACTGGTGATGGAAAAATTGTAATCCCAGCTTATGGTGCTACGGATGCTGTAACGGCACGGTATTCTGTAGTCAGTGCGACTGACCAGTATGGTAAAGATATTAGTATTAGCGATGAGATTAGATGGACTCTGCATGTCGATTCTAATGCTAGTGCTGCCATTGCAACCATCAAGGGCGTATCGCTTGATTCAACAACTGGTATTCTGTCTGTTGGTTATGGTGCAACGGAAGATATTCCCGCTTCTCAGACGGTATACGTTCGCGCAACAATTGACAGAGGCGGTTCCCTTGGGGAGATTTCAAAACCTTACGCAGTGACAATCGAGCGTGCAGCGCCAACTTTTGCTGATCTGTACTTTGACGTGGCACCAAAGACGGTTACTATTCCGACAGGAGAACCAGCAACCTATACATATTCTGCGATTATTCTAGATCAGTACCGTTCACCGATGGATGGCTTGAAGGCTACGTTCACACTTGTGCCAGTAGAGACGGATGGAACTGTTCCGGCAGGCTGGTCAATTACCACGGAAGGCGTGCTGTCGATTACGAAGGATGTGAAGGCAGGCAGCCAAGCTAAAGTGGAGGCCACCTATGGAAACAGGGTAACGTGGGCCCCGGTTACTGCCGTTGCTATTGATGTCACGTTCCCGACTGTCAATGAAGCAGCTGCTCCGGTCTACGGCATGACGTGGAGCGAACTTGTCACGCTGGGTAATGACGGCAAGGCAACTTTGGATGGCACAGAAGTTAAGGGTTCTTTCTCCATCAAAAAAGCCGACGAATATCCCGCGGCAGGTGACGGCAAGACCTACACGCTGGTCTTTACAAGCACCGACGGGACATATACCGTTGAGGAAACAAAAAACTTTGAGCAGACAATTGCCAAGCGCCCGATTGAGTTCACGGTAAGAGACATTGAAATCACCTATGGTGACCAGTTGGGGGCGTACACTGTTGAGAAAACCGGCGGCTCGTATGCTGAAGGACAAGGATTTGGCGGGTATCACGCGGACATCCCATCGATATCCACAACGGGGGCAATTCCTGTAGATGAATATAAGATTGTACTGAAGTCTGTTACAATCACGGATAAAACAAACGTCGAATATCAGGACAACTATGATATTACGCGCAAGAATGGTACACTGACTGTCAAGGCGAAGAATTTGACGGGTACTGCAGCCATTGATGATGTTGTTAATCAGACCTATACCGGCAGTGCAATCGAGCCTTCACTTACCGTGAAGGACGGCGAAACAACGCTGACTGTGGGTACGGATTACACGGTTGTGTACACGGACAACACTTCTGTCGGTGAGGCAACAGCAACTGTTACCTTCAAGGGCAACTATTCCGGTACCGCATCCACGACGTTCCGGATTGTTGCAGAGAATCTGACTGGGGAGTTCTCTATCGATACGATTACAGATCAGCCCTATACCGGCCGTGCAATTGAGCCGAAACTCACATTGAAACGTGGAACTTCGACTTTTGAAGCTGATTACCAGGTGGAATTTGATGAAAACATCAATGTTGGTACAGCAACAGTTAAAGTTACCCTCACGGGGAATTATGCTGGTACTGCAGAAACCACGTTTAACATTGTTGCCAAGGCAATTGACGACACGACTGTTACTGTAGGGGAGATCCCGGCGCAGACCTACACCGGCTCGGCGATCACACCTGCTGTTGTCGTCATGGATGGCAGCACAACATTGGTAAGGGACACGGACTACACGGTTGCCTATACCAATAACACGAATGTTGGTACGGCTGCGGTCACCATCACTGGTATGGGCAATTACACCAGCAACAGAACTGCGAACTTCCCGATCAGCGCAAAGTCTCTGTCTGATGATGACGTTACCCTTGATTTCACGCCGTCCGGCACGACCTATACCGGCAGTGCGATCACAGGAACTGTTACGGTAAAGATCGGTGAGAAAACGCTCACTGAAAAGACGGACTACACCGTTGCCTACGCTGACAACACGGGTGTTGGTACGGCTACGGTTACCATCACTGGTAAGGGCAATTACACGGACAGCAAGACGGTCAAGTTCTCGATTGCGAAGAAAGCTCCGACGACCGCTGACATTGTCGTGACGATTCCGACCTCTGTTGTGTATGGCAATGCGTACACGGTTACGGCGGAAGCGGCAAGTGGCGTGAATGGCCTGGGCAACATTACTGTGAAGTATGGCGACAGCACGACAGCGCCCACGGGTGCAGGCGAATATGGAATCTCCATTGAGATTGCGGAGGGCAGCAACTACACGGCTGCTGCATTTGCAAACGTTGGCACGCTGACAATTGCAAAGGCCGATCAGGCTGCGCCGGCTGTCACCGGCAGCTATGCTGTCAGCAGCACGGATGCAAACAAGTTCACCTACACCGTGAACCCCATTGCCAATGCGGAATACCGCATGGACAATGGTGAATGGCAGAACAGCAACGTCTTTGATGGCATTGCGCCAGAAGAAAGCACGCACACGTTCTCCGCACGCCTCAAGGCAGATTCGAACCACAACGAAGGCGCGGTCGGCACGACGGACGTGGTCACATTTAATAAGCTGGCCAACACCAATGTCCCGGGCCTGACCGTCAAGGTCAGCGGCGCGGCAGGCGACCGCACCGTCACCATCACGCCGGTCGAGGGCGCAGAGTATAAGTTCGGCAGCGGCGCTTGGAGCAGCAGCAATGTTGCGGACCATGTCACCGGCGACTCCATCACGGTCTCCATCCGGTATAAGGCTACTGCAACGCTGAATGCTTCGAAAGAAGCCACGCAGAATGTTGACCTGACCAAGCAGAACCAGGCGGCCCTGACCTATACCGGCGGCACGACTGTTACCTATGGTCAGAAGCTGCAGCTGTCTGCCGCGGGCGGCTCCGGCACCGGCGCCATCACCTACACGGTGACAAACGGCACCGGCATGGCAACCGTGGACGGCAGCGTCCTGACAGCGACGCAGGCCGGCAAGGTCACCATCGTTGTGACGAAGGCTGCCGACGATGAATACAACGAGGCGACATCTGCTTCGGTGGAAATCACCATCGTCAAGGCAACGCCGACCGGCGAACCCGCCTATACGCGGATCTATTCCTACGGCCGTACGCTGGCCGACGCGAAGCTCACCACTGGCACGATCACACCCGCCGGCACGATTTTCTGGGATCTGGGCAACGCTACCCGCGTCGAGGCCAACAAGGCTTACGCGTGGACGTTTGTCCCGGCCGACCCGGTAAACTACAACAATCTCACCGGCACGATCACGCCGTATCCTTACCGTCCGTCGTCCTCCTCCGGCAGCTTCATCGCTGTAGCCCCGGCGCAGAACGGCACGGTCAAGGCCGACAACCAGAACCCGAGACCCGGCGAGACGGTCACCATCACGGTGAAGCCTGACGCGGGCTATATGCTCGGCTCGCTGACTGTGACGGATTCGCAGGGCAACAAGCTCCCGCTTACCGGCTCCAACGGCGTCTATTCGTTCCAGGCTCCGGTCGGCGGCGCGAATATCAGGGCGTCCTTCATCCCGGCCTATGAGAATCCGTTCATGGATGTCTCGTCCCGCGATTACTATTATGACGCCGTTCTCTGGGCGGTTGGCAGCGGTATTACCAGCGGCCGCACGGCTACGCTGTTTGCCCCGGCTGCAGCCTGCACCAGAGCGGAAACGCTGACGTTCCTCTGGCGTGCGGCAGGCTCGCCGATGCCCAGGAGCAGCAGCAATCCCTTCACCGACGTGAAGCCCTCTGATTACTACTACAACGCAGTCCTCTGGGCTGTGGAGCAGGGGATCACGACCGGCGCAACCGCAACGACGTTCAACCCCAGCGCGACGGTCAGCCGCGCGGAGGTGGCCACGTTCCTGTTCCGCGCCGAGGGCTCGGCCAAGACGACGCTGAGCACCGTCTTTACGGACGTCTCCGCCGACAAGTATTATGCCGACGCAGTTGCATGGGCAGCAGCCAACAACATTACTTCCGGCGTCAGCGCCACGCGCTTTGTCCCGGATGCATCCTGCACACGCGCGCAGATTGTCACGTTCCTCTACAGAACCTACGGTCTGAACGGCTGAACAGCACAAAACAGGGATATCCGCATCGCGGATATCCCTGTTTTTTACGCAGAAGAAGAATAACTTTGAAATTTTGCCTATAAATGCAGCGCGGCTGCCGTCTGGCAGCCGCGCTGCATTAAAGATTCAGAATTCTTTTTGCGTTGCCGCCGAGGATGGCGGCTTTTTCTGCTGCCATGAGCGGCAGCGCGCGGATATGCTGCAGATCCTGCCGTGGGCTGCCCCATGGGCAGTCCGTGCCGAACACGATGCGCCGCGCGCCAAACTGACGCACGATGCGGCAGAACGCATCATCGGATAACAGCGAACAATCTTTGGCTGTGCCGGTACGCGACGTCAGCGCGCCGAGGGAAAATGCCGTGTCGAGGTAAACGTCGGTGTCCGGCAGCAGGGCCTGGACATCCTCCCAGCAGCGCCAGCCGCCCATGTGTGCCAGCACGATTGTGACAGGGCCCAACTGCCGGCAGGCACGCAGGATGCGCTGCGGCGTGCAGCAGTCGTTTCCCGGGTGGCCAAGATCATAGCCGGCATGCAGGACGGCGATCATGCCGAGCTCCCCGGCAAGCTCCAGAATCCGCAGATAACGGATATCATCAATGGGGACATTCTGCTCCACCGGATGCAGCTTGATCCCACGGACCCCGGCCTCGTGCAGGCGGCGCAGCTCCTGCGCCCACAGCGCATCATCCGGATGGGCCGCGCCGAGATAAAGAAGGCCCGTGACATACGTGTGTGCGTTCATGGCGATGCTGCCGTTGTTGATATGGCGGACCTGCTCCGGCTTGGTGGCGACGGGCAGGACAACGGAAAGATCGACGCCGGCGGCGCGCTCGGCGAGCATGAGACCCGCTGCAGTGCCATCCGTGAACGGCTGGACATCTGCAGCGGACGCAAGCGTTTCCAGCGCGGTGGATGCAAGCTTGTCCGGGAAGCAATGTGTGTGGAAATCAATAATCATGGGAGCCTCCGGAACAGGTCATTCCGGTTTCTCCGGGCCTTTTTTGTGCCACTGGAACTTCGATTCCGTGCCGTGCAGCAGACGCCCGACGTTGGCGCGGTGCGCCCAGATGACCAGCGCGGCAATCACGACCGACAGCGCAAGAACGATCCAGCTGCCCCAGTAGAAAATTGCCGTCGTGATGGGAAAGCTCAGCGCGGCGCAGATCGAGCCAAGTGAGACATACCGTGTGGTCAGCCAGAGTACAAGGAACAGACCCCAGCCGACTGCCGCAATGCGCCAGTCCAGCAGCAGGAGCAGCGTACCGCTGCAGAGAATGCCCTTGCCGCCCTTGAACGAGTAGAATGCAGGGAAGATATGGCCAATGATACAGAACAACGCGGAGAAGTATTCGCCGATGAGCTGCTGCCCGAGGTAATAGCCAAAGAGAATCGAACCGAGCTTTACGGCGACGAACGCCTTGAGCATGTCCAGCAGAATGACGAATGCGGCGTACTGCGCGCCGTAGACGCGGTAAAAGTTGGTCAGGCCGGCGTTATGGCTGCCATAGCTGCGGACGTCGTTATGGAAAAACAGGAATGAGGTGATGATGGCACCGTTGCAGCAGCCGGCCAGATAGGAGCCTGCCGCGACGCACAGGACAAGAGCAATGGTTGCAAGAGCTTGAGAATACATAATTTTCCTCCAAATGCGCGAATATAATTATTTTATCGAATCAGCGAACCAGATGCAAGCAGAAAAATGGGGTCTACGCGGATTTCTTTTCCCGCAGCAGGACAAATTTTTCCACCGGGAACAGCACAATCAGCTGTACGGTTCCGGCAGCTGCCGCGGCAATGGTCCGGGCAAAGGTGTGCAGAAACGCGATGCCGGTCTGGTCCAGCCAGCCGACCATGCAGCCCTGCAGCCATGTGGTAAACAGGATGAGCGCGGCCAGCAGGACAAAGTAGAGCACAAAGTTGACAGTGGGCGCGTCACTGTGGAAGGTTGTTTTCCGGTTTTGGAAATAGGCATAGACGTTTGCTGCCACGTTGGACAGGAAAAACGGCAGCACGTAGCCCCAGGTGACGGCGCCGTTTACCACATATTTGGCAGCGTCGGCGCTGCTGGCGGAAAACAGGCGCTCCGGCACAAAAATGCCGCGCAGAAGCGGCGGAACCGGCGCGGTAATCCGGTCAAACAGCAAAGGCAGCAGATTTGCCAGCGCCAGCTGGATGATGCCGGCCAGCGCAGAGACGAGCAGGAACTTGACGAACTGCCAGAAGCCGCCCTGTTTTTTCTTGTTCTGTTCCATATGGATCATGCTCCTTTTGCTCCTTATTGTACGCAGAACCGCGCGCCCTGACAATAGGAAATATGGAAGATCTGTCCGAAAATCTGCCAAAGATCTGCAGACGCAGATGCGTCAGCTGACGCAAACATTTGCACTTTTGAAGAAAACGTGCTATCATACACTGTACGACTGACAGACAGTAAATATCTGGATTCTGATGGAGAACCCTTGCATGAAAAAAACAAAGTTTATCCGCACGGGGAGCATGCTGCTGTTTGTGCTTCTGGCGCTGCTGCTGGTCTATCTCGTGCTCAAGCAGTTCATGCCGGATATTGTTGCGCTTCTCAAATCTGGCGACGAGCAGGCGATGGAGGAGTATCTGAAGCGGGACATGTCCGTGACCGGCATTTTGTGTATGGCGCTTCTGCAGATGGTGCAGGTGTGGTCCATTGTGATCTCCGGCGTCATTGTGCAGGTTGCAGCCGGTGTTGTCTATGGCGTCTGGCGGGCATTCGCAATCTGCCTGGTGTCGTCGGCGCTTGCGCACGGCATCTGCTTCACGCTTTTCCAGAAGCTTGGCGCCTATCTTGACCGCCTCCTGCCGGACAGCGGGAACGACAAGCTGAACATCGTGGCAAAATCCGCTCACCCGGCCTACACGGTCGTGATGCTGTGTTTCCTGCCGCTGATTCCCAATGGCATTATCCCCATTGCGGCCAGCCGTTCGCGGCTGAAGCCCTGGGAGTTTACACTGACGATGTTTTTTGGGAGTGCGTTCAGCACGTTTGTCTACTGCTGGCTGGGAAGCAGCCTTCTGCGTGGGGAGTGGATCCTGTCCGCGGCGCTGGTGGTGTTTATGC
>CAKUAM010000058.1 GCA_934636305.1 uncultured Oscillospiraceae bacterium | reverse complement strand
CTGTAGCGCAGTTGGGAGCGCACCACATTCGCATTGTGGGGGTCGTCGGTTCGAATCCGATCAGGTCCACCATAGCTGGACACCAGTTTTGATACAATAAGTATCGAAGCGGGTGTCCAGTTTCTTTTTGCAAAAGCCCCCATTTACAAGGGTTTTCCTATACTTTTTAACGATAACAGGCTCTACGGTGGTTCTGAAATGGTCACCGTGAAGCCTTTCCTGTTTTACCCCTCTATACCATTTAACGAAAGGTCTGTGGGGTGTGCATCTTTTAATTATTACTTTTGACACATTTACATAAAACGGCGCAGCTCCCAAAGCTGGAAGCTGCGCTGAAAAGAAAGTATTAAGCCAAGGGGCAGTCATAGCGGATATAGACATTGAATCCACTATGGCTTGTTTCTCCGTTCTCACCAACAGGAGCTGTATGCCACTTAGTTGCTACCAAGACTACATCGGGCTTGTTGGGATCTGCGTAGACCTCGTATGCACCTTCGTTGCTAACCAACATACCACGCGGGATCGTGTCGCTGCCGGAGAACTCCGCGATACCTACAGACGCAAACCCGGCGGGAGCATCACCCTCAATCCGAATACCATACGTGTTTTCCATCTTATCGTAGTATTCGTGGCTGACATCTGGGGCACTACCATAATCCTGTGCGCTCCACATGGAAATGTAATACTCACCATTGTAGCAAACGAGGTCTTTTCCGCGAAGCCGTTCATCAACATAACGAACATAGGCATTATGCGGTTCTGTGCGATTCAGTGTTCCGGTCGCATCTACTTTTCCATCTGTAGATATTTCGTGATATACATAGACCCATTCAGGCATATCAGGATTGGTGTAATAGGGGCAATTCTCAAAACCGCCAACACTGGCTTCACCGGCGTGAACAAATCCGTCTGGCAGATCATTCGACACAGCCAGATGAGAGGAAATCAAATAAGATACCCCATTCACTACAAGAGAGGATGGGCCATCACTTGGGTCCATTGTATCGTGTGGTATATCTGGAGATTGCTGAAACAGTACAGGAATAGCGATGCTCACTACCAGACACAGGCAGGCGGCGATAGCACCCCATTTCAGCCACACGGGTTTCTTCTTGCTTTTGGAAACAGTCTCGCTGCGCTCCAGAATATCATCATCGACTTCGTTGAAGCCATTATATAGGTCTTTTCTATTCACTGAAGAATCCCTCCTTTATGAGATGAACTTTCAGCTTCTTCCGTGTCCGGCTCAGAATCACCATAACATTGTTATCCGTCAGTCCGTACCGCTTGGCGATCTCCGCCACAGGCTCAGTGAAGAAGTAGCGGCGCACGAATACATTGCCGTCCCGCTCCGGCAGCGCACGGACAAACATCCGGATGCACTGGCCAAGCTCTCTGGCCTCGTATTCGCTCTCCACATCTGACTCTCCGGTAAGGCACTCTGCCAGCTCATCCAGAACGAGGACGATCTCTCCGCCGCCACGCTTTTCCGTAGAGCGGGCATTGAAACGGTTGAATGAAAGATTGCGGGTGATCTTCGCCAAGACCATCTGAAGCTTCGTGGGTTTCTGAGGAGGCATTGCGTTCCATGCGTTCAGCCAAGTGTCATTGACACACTCCTCGGAGTCCTCTTTGTTGTGTAGGATATTGTCCGCTATGGCAAAACAGTAAGCGCCGTACTTGCTGTCGGTTTCTTTGATGGCGTCTGCGTTCTTCTGCCAGTAGAGCTCTACAATTCGGCTATCTTCCACGGCAATACCTCCTTTCGATGTTCTAAAGGTTGCGTCAGTTGACAAGGGCATACGCGGTTTTTCGCGGGGCAAAACAACGCCTGGCTGCGTGATCCTCGTTGGTGGGCGTCAGCCCACCTGCCTCGTCTGCCTTACCAGCCGCCGTTTATCCGCCGTGAAAAACTCCAAAGGACTTGCCGGCACGGCTGGGGCGTTGCCTGCAAGGCAGAGGACGCAGGCTTGCTGGCGCAAGTCAAGGACGATAACGCCGCAGGCGGCGTTCCAGCCGTGCCGGCAAGCGCGCGTGCCCTTGTCAACTGACGCTTCCTTCACCCTATAAGACAGGAAATGATGCTCCAACCTTACAACTTTTTTCTCATTATAGCGCAGAAAGTCAAAATCGCCAAAGGAAAAGCGCAGCTCCCAGTCGGAAGCTGCGCTTTGTATGAGCCATTCTGTGATTAGATTTTTTAGCTGGTGATAAACCCATTCGGGATTAACGCCTTTGGTGCGCACCTCAACAATGGTATCACCATATCTGACACTGAATGCCATTCGCCATCCGTCGCTGTCTCCAGCTTCACCTGTCGTATATGCTCTTGCCCAGACAACATCCATAGTCAATTCGTCAGCAACAACAGCAGAAAGGTCAGGCTTGCCCTCTGCGTAGTAGGCAAAACATTCGAGAACTCGGGTGAAATCTTCCTTGGCCTGTTTTACATTTTGCGTAGAGGTTTGCATTGTGCGTGTCAATAGCGCTGTTCATGCTGCTCTGGCTCATAACGGACATCCATGTAGCGGCAGGCGCCTGCATGGCCTGGGAAATATCCGGAAGGAGTGCGAGCAGAAGGTTTTCCATGTGGCCGTTTTTGACGTACTGCTGGAGGTGTTTTCTATGGCAGCCAACCAGCGACAGTGTCGCTGGTTGGAAAGGAAGAAGCGTGCACAGAGGATAAGAGGCATCGCTTGCGGTGACTCGTTCCGCCGTGGCCGCTTCTGACGTGTTTCAGGCGTCGTATTTAAAGAACCCCTCACCGGAGGCCATGCCGAGCTTTCCGGTATCCAGATACCCGCGCAGCATTTTATCCATGCCGCGGAAATTGTAGGGGGCGAGAAACGAGGGAATCTTCAGATATTGCTTGACGATATTGTGCGCTGTGGTGAGGCCGACGGTATCAAGAATGCGGAACGGGCCCTTTGGTGCGCCGGTTCCCAGCGTCCAGGCACGGTCGATGCTCTCTGGATCGGAGATGCCGTTCACATACAGATCCATGGCGGAGAACAGCATCGGCACGAGCATGGAATTGAGCAGGTAGCCGGATTTTTCCTTGCGCACCGGCAGGGGGATCATACGGATCTGCCGGGCAAAGGCCATGACAGCGTCGAAGGCAGCCTGGCTGGTTCTGGGCTGCGCCATAATTTCAGCGGTATTGTTTTTCCAGATCGAGTTTGCAAAGTGGAGGGCCAGATATTTTTCAGGACGGCCGGTGTATTTTGAAAACTGCGAGGGAAGAAGCGTGGAGGAATTGGTGACGAGGATCGTTTTTTCCGGGAGAAGCGGTGCAAGTTTTTTATAAAATGCGATTTTATCATCAGCATTTTCGGCCATGGACTCAATGACGAGATCTGCATCAGCTGCAGCTGCGGCAAGGTCAAGCTCGAGGTGAATGGAATCCGCGGCGGTCTGCACGCGTTTTAAGCACGATGCCATATTAAAATCGGTATAACTGGAAATGCCATTTGCCCATATCTGCGGAGATTCGCCTTCTGGCGCAGCCATGGATTCGATGGTTTTGCTGTAGGTTTCCTTCAAATGTGCAAGCTTTGGCTGCGTTCTGCCGATGCTGCCTTCGCTCCGAAGCCAAATTGTGACGTCAAAGCCGCAATATGCAGTCTGAAATGCAATCTGACTGCCCAAAACGCCGCCGCCGGCCACAAGAATCTTTTTCAAATGCATCATATCCCTTCTGAAATTGATAATTCAAACGATCGCTTTATCGCTTTAAGTATATCGCGATTGGAATATAAAACAAGACCCAGTTTTGCTATGCGCGTATGATGGATTTGATATGCAAAGGGCTGCTCCATGCTATGTCAGGAGAAAGAAAAGCGCCAGCCCGCAGTGGTGCGGGCCGGCGTGTTGACAGGAGAAAGGAACCGAAAGAATGATGCGATTTTTGCATCGAATGGATGCAAAAAAAGCGGGAATCCGCAATTCGACAAAAAGATGGAGAACTGGACAAAAACAGACAGGCAGGGATAAAATCCGTAGAGGATAGTTTGTGCGTTTTCCCATCTTGCAAACGGGAAACGGATGCTTTACCATACAATTACTGCTTCAAAACGTCAGAATTTGGGTGAACGGATCGGAATTTAGGAGTGGATGCAGCATGAAAGATGTCGGGCAGGAGGGTCTGCGCAGCCAGCAGCCGCAGCAGGAGGATCTGGATACAAGAATCTGGCGTATGTTCCGGTGCCTGAGCAAGGAAGAAAAGCGGCAGTTTCTTATCTTTTTTGAAAGCGTTCCAGAAATGCGATCATGGCCTGCTTCAGATCATCGTCCGCATGAGAAAGAAGCTCTCTGAGCTGGGTGTCAAGCGTAGATTCCTCACTGGCCGAATTGCCGGTGGGGAGATTTTTTTCATCTGTCGCGCCGCGAAGATAGGCAGGGGTGGTGCCAAGAGCGGCGGCAACGATGAGAAGCTGTTCGTCATTGGGCTCGGATTTTCCGGCCTTCCAGTCCTGGCAGACGGTCGGGGTGCGGCCAATGCGGCGGGCAATGGAGGCTTTGGTTACGCCGGTTTCCCGGATGAGGCCCTCAAATCTGTCATAAATAAACAAAACACTCACCTCGTATTTGTGTATCGTGTGGAATCGGATAAGAATGCGAAGTAGTACCCTTGACAATCGCATTATATTGCGATACACTGAGCATGCAAATGCGAGCCGGGTCAACACCGCAGTGGTTTCAAGAGATTGGTATGCCTATTGTAGTCGCTGCGGTGTTTTTTGTCAACCATGAATCGCATAAAAGTATGATTCTGGAGGGGCGGGAAGGATGCGCAGATGCAGGGGAAGCTGCCGGTGGTGCCGGGAGGAGATCTGGATGGCTGAGCCGTACTATAAAAATGGCGGCGACATGGTTCATGAGACGTGCATGGAGGAATATCTGCTCGACGCACTCGGTGTCCGGCAGCTGGCGCGGCTGGCAGATTACAGCTATGAACAGGGGGAAGATATTGATGAAAGACCGGAGGATGAAGCAGACGGAGCCGCAGCCGGTATGGTGCCCATTTTACCGGGAGGACAGCGGGAAAAGCATTTTCTGTGAGGGGATTACGGACGAGAGCTATCTGCGGCTGACGTTTGCCTCGGTGCGGGCAAAGCGGCAGCAGATGGATATTTTCTGCCGGAGCAGAAGCTGCGAAAGGTGTGAGCTGTACGGGGCAATTGATGCAAAGTACGAAGATGACTGAGCAGGCGGGCAGAAAAACAGATCCCATCGGGAAAGCGTCCGGAAATCTGGAGAAGGCGCTGGAAACCATGTCGAGGCAGCTGCTCGTTCAGATCCGGCAGGGACAGGCGCCCTGCAAGGATCTTGGGGAGCTGGCAAAGGTGATGAAGCAGGCTGTGGAGATCCGGCAGGAGCTGCGCGGTGAGCAGGACGGCGGAAAGCAGACGGGCGGCGTGAAGGTCGTGATTGCGCAGGAGGCGGAGGCGTATGCCCAATGACGCAGCTGCAGATTGAAGCGCCCAATGAGAAGCAAAAGCAGTTTCTGCTTGGCCGCTGCCGGCATATTGCCTATGGCGGCGCGCGCGGCGGCGGAAAAAGCTGGGCCGTGCGGACAAAGGCGAAGCTGCTGGCGCTGCGGTATCCGGGGATCAAGCTGCTGATTGTGCGGAAGAGCCTGCGGGAGCTGCAGAACAACCACATGGATCCGCTGCGGCGGGAGCTTGCAGGGATTGCAGGCTACCGGGCCGGGGACAGGCAGTTTTTGTTTCCCAATGGGTCGACAATCACGTTCGGCTATTGCGCGTCAGACAGCGACACGGGACAGTATCAGGGCGCGGAATACGATGTGGTGTTCCTGGATGAGGCGGGACAGCTGCAAAAGAGCTGGATCGATGCGATCAATGCGTGTGTACGGGGAACCAACGGGCTGCCGAAGCGGACGTATTACACGCTCAATCCGGGCGGGCCGAGCCATGGATATTTTAAGCGCCTGTTTATTGACCGGCGGTTCGAGGAGGGGGAGGAGCCGGAGAATTACCAGTTTATCCAGGCACTGGCGACAGACAATCGCGCGCTTATGCAGATGCAGCCGGAATATATCAGGCAGCTGCAGACGCTGCCGCCGAAGCTGCGCGAGGCATGGCTGTATGGTTCATGGGATGTGTATGAGGGGCAGTTTTTTGAGGAGTTCCAGGATGCGCCGGAGCACTATGAGGACCGGAAGTGGACGCATGTCATTGCGCCGTTTGCACCGGACCGGGGCTGGACGATCTGCCGCAGCTATGATTTTGGGTATGGAAAGCCGTTCTCCTGCGCGTGGTGGGCGGTGGACTACGATGGCGTAATTTACAGGATTCTGGAGCTCTATGGGTGCACAAAAACACCGAATGAGGGGCTGCGGTGGACGCCGGACCGGCAGTTTGCCGAGATCCGGCGCATAGAGACCGAGCATCCCTGGCTGAAGGGGCAGGAGATCACCGGCGTGGCGGATCCGGCAATCTGGGACGCGTCGCGCGGAGAGAGCGTGGCGCAGACGGCGGCGCGGTACGGCATTTATTTTACGCCCGGCGATCATGCGCGGATTGCAGGCTGGATGCAGTGCCACTACCGGCTGCAGTTCGACGAGAACGGGTATCCGCGGATGTATGTGTTTACGACGTGCCGGGCATTTATCCGGACGGTACCGTTGATGCAGTATTCCGCGTCGGTCCCGGAGGATCTGGACACGGCGCAGGAGGATCATGTGTGTGATGAATGGCGGTATTTCTGCATGTCGAGGCCGGTCCGGCCCATCCTGCCGGAGCAGAACGCACCGGTGTGGGCCGATCCGCTGGAGCAGATGAAAACGTAGCAGGAGGAGATTTATGGAAATCAGGACAAGCGCGGCGCCGGTCATCGGCGCGCAGCAGCTGCGCAGGGCAACGCAGATGCTGCGCCGCTACCGGCAGGGAAAGGCGCATCTGGAGCAGCGGATCCAGGCGGCTGAGGACTGGTGGCGGCTGCGGCAGTGGCGGCAGTTTTCCGACAAGGGAAACCAGAATGACGACCGTCCGGCATCCGGGTGGCTGTTCAATGTCATCATGGGCAAGCACGCAGACGCCATAACGGCCTATCCGGGCCCGAGTATCCGACCGAGAGAACCGGACGACCGCGCGGAGGCGCAGATGCTCTCGTCGATTATCCCGTGCATTCTGGAGCAGAACGATTTTGAGGAGGTGTACTCCGATACCTGCTGGCAGAAGATGAAGCAGGGTACCGGAATCTGGGGCGTATTCTGGGATCCGGAAAAGCTGGGAGGACTGGGGGATATCTCTATCCGGCCGGTCAATGTGCTCAATCTGTTCTGGGAGCCGGGGGTGACGGATATCCAGAACTCGAAGCACGTGTTCTATCTGCAGATGCAGGATAACGAGACGCTGCTTGCGCAGTATCCGCAGCTGGAGGGAAAGCTCGGAGAGAGCGGCATGGCGCCGGCGCAGTACCGGACGGACGATGCGGCGGATCTTTCGGAGAAAACGCTGGTGGTGGACTGGTATTACAAAAAGCGTGTGAACGGAAGACAGGTGCTGCATTACTGCAAGTACGTCGGGGAGACGGTTTTGTACGCGACGGAGAACGACACGTTTGTGCCATCTGTGACGAGGCAGCAGCCTGACGCGCAGACCGGGCAGATGGTAACGGTGCAGGTGCCGGTACAGCTGCCGGCAAGCGAGCGGGGGCTGTATGACGACGGTGCGTATCCGTTTGTGTTTGACCGGCTGTTCCCGATGGAGGGCTCCGTCTGCGGGTATGGCTATATCGACATCGGCAAGGGCGCACAGGAGCAGATTGACCGGATGGATCAGGCCATTGTGAAAAATACGATTATGGCGGCGACACCGCGCTGGTTCCGGCGGTCGGATGGATCGGTCAACGAGCAGGAATACGCGGACTGGACAAAGCCGTTTGTCCACGTGGACGGCAATCTGGGGCAGGATTCTCTGCAGCAGGTACAGGTGCAGCCGCTGCCGGGGATCTGCGTGCAGGTACTCAGCAATAAGATTGAGGAGCTCAAATGGGTCACGGGAAACACAGATGTGACGAATGGGCAGGTCGCCTCCGGCGTGACGGCGGCATCGGCGATTGCGGCTTTGCAGGAAGCCTCCGGGCGGAGCTCACGTGCGTCGGCAAAATCGGCATACCGCGCGTATGCACGGATGGTGCGGATGGTCATTGAGCGGATCCGGCAGTTCTACGATCTGCCGCGGCAGTTCCGGATCATGGGCGAGGGCGGAATGGAGCAGTTTGTCTCGTACTGCAATGCGCATCTCAAGGCGCAGGCCGTTGGGGTGGAGGGCGTGTGCCGGACACCGGTGTTTGACGTGCAGGTTTCAGCGCAGAAGCATACCGCATATACGAAGCTGGCGCAGAACGAGCTGGCGCTGCAGTTTTTCCAGATGGGCTTCTTTCAGCCGGGAATGGCGCAGCAGGCCATTGCCTGTCTGGACATGATGGATTTTGACGGCAAGGAGCTTGTGCTGCAGAAAATACAGGCAGGCGCGGCGGCACAGACGGATGCAGCGCTCTGGAAGCAGCTGGCGAGAATGCTGGCAGAGCGGTATGAGCCGGAGCTGGCGGCGCGGATGGAGCAGGACAGCCAGGAAACAGGAGCCAGCGCACGGCAGGGCGCAGCAAGGACCAATACCGGCCATGCAGATATGGAGCCGGCGCAGGTACAGGCCGCGCGCGCGAACGCGCAGCAGGCGGGGCAGCCGGGATGATTACCGTGAGGCTTGGAGAAAACCGGCTGGAAGTATGCGGGCACGCAGGATTTTCACGGTTCGGGACGGATATTGTATGCGCGGCGGCGTCCATGCTGGCCTTTGCACTGGCAGAGGCGGTGCAGGCAGTGCCGGGGCGGCAGCCCGTCATTACTGTGGGCAGCGGCATGTGCGCCATAGAGGCGTTTCCGGCGCATGCGGAACAGGCACGGCTGCGCGGTATGTTTGAGACTGCGGCAGCGGGATACCGGCTGCTGGCGGAGCGGTACCCAGAATATGTGCGGGTGATGGGCGCGGCGCGCCCTGCAGATACACAGGAGAATCCCGGGGAGCGCCCACCTGACGGGCAGAAGGAGGAAACAGCATGAACAAAATGCAGTGGCTGCAGCTTTTTACCGAGCAGGAGCAGCCGGAACCGGGCGTACAGGCGGACGCCGCGCCAGAGCAGGAGCAGGATCGGGCCCAGCAGTTCCGGGCGCTGATCCAGGGACCATACAAGCAGGACTATGACAGGCAGGTGCAGACGATTGTGCGCGAGCGGCTGAAGAACTGCGCGAAAAGCGAGCGTGTGCTGCAGGCACTTGGCCCTGCGCTGCAGACGCTGTGCGGAATTGATGTGCAGCAGCTCAGCGAGCAGGATGCGAATGATTGGAGCAGCCAGGTCGCTGCACAGTCCAAAGCGGCAGAGCAGACGCAGCAGGAGCGCTTTGCACAGCTGCAGGCGCAGTTTGACACGGTGCGGGCGCGTTACCCGCAGGCAGTGCTGTCGCAGGAGCTGGACAACGAGGTGTTTGTGCGGCTGGTTGCACGCGGTGTGGACGCGGCAGACGCCTACGAGCTGGCACATCTTGATGAGCTGCGCAGAGGCGCGATGGCATATGGCGCGCGGCGGGCACGCGAGGAGCTGACGGCTGCGATGCGGGCAGGATACCTCCGCCCGCGGGAGGGCGGCATGGCGCATGGCGCAGATGCATTTGCCGGGGAGACGGCACGGTGGTCCAGGCAGGAACGGGAGGAGCTGAAAACAAGAGCCAGACGGGGCGAGCAGGTTCGCCTCTGAGGAAGTGGGAAAGGAGAAACCAGATGAAACTGAATTTACAGATGTTCGCGGACGCCGGCACGCTGGTAAACGCCAGCGGCAGCTATGTCAATGCCTATACCGGCCAGGAAACAGAATTCCCGGCGGGCGGCGGTATGACGGCATCAATGAAAACGTTCTATGACACGGAGCTGCTGGAAAATGCAAGACCGGAGCTCATCCACACGCAGTTTGCGCGCAAGCAGGCGCTGCCGGCAGGGCGCGGAAAGACGGTGGAATGGCGCAAGTGGAACACGCTGGAGGATGCTGCGGCGCTGACGGAGGGCGTGATCCCCACGGGCCAGAAATTTGGCCAGAGTGCGGTCAATCAGGCAATTACGCAGTACGGCACGTATGTGTCGGTGTCCGATCAGCTGGAACTGCATGCCATTGACGATGTGATTCTTGGCGCAGCGGAGGAGCTGGGCGCGTCTGCAGGCACGACACAGGATAAGCTGGTGCGTAATGTCATTGCGGCGGGCACCAATGTACAGTATTGCGACAAGCTTGGCACGGGCGGGGCACATACGGCTGTTACCAGCCGGGCGGGTCTTGATATGACGGCAAAGCTGACGCCGGATGAGGTCAACAAGGCGGTGACGCTGCTGAAAAAGCTGAAGGCGCCGAAGATTGACGGCAAGTATGTGGCGATCATCCATCCGTCGGTAGCGTATGATCTGCGCTCGAGCGAGGCGTGGGTGGAGGCGCACAAGTATGCCGGGATCACAGAACTGTTCACAGGTGAGATCGGCGAACTGCATGGCGTACGCTTCATTGAGACGACGGAGGCGAAGATTTTCAACGATGCCAGCTGCCCGGTGAAAACAGCGGCGGACAGCAGCAAGGGGACGCCGGCCAGCTATTACAGCGTGTATGCAACGCTGTTTTTGGGCAAGGACGCCTATGGCATGATCGACCCGGACGGCGGAAATCTGGAGATGATCATCAAGGATAAATCGCAGGTCGGCGGGCCGCTCAATCAGTTTTCAACGCTGGGCTATAAATTTTCCAGTGCGGCCAAGATCCTGTATCAGGATCGGATGGTGCGCGTGGAGAGCTGCGGGACATATTCAGCGGACGACGAGGAGAACTGAGGCGGGAAGAATGTGGGGGCGCCGATGGTGCGGCGCCCCCAGAAGGAAAGGAGCAGAAGATGGAAACAGCATTTGCACAGATGAGGGAGATTACACTGCCGAAGGCCGGCGGAACGGAGCAGCAGTCGGTATTTGTATGCATCAATGGCCGCACGTTTCAGGTTCCGCGCGGCAAACGCGTGGAGGTGCCGCTGCCGGTGTATGAGGTGCTGGAAAATGCCAGCCGGCAGATGGAGAAGGCGCGGAAGGCGGAAGATGAGATGGCGGCCGGCTGAGAGCCGGAGAGCAGGGAGGCAAAGGCATGACACTGCGTGAGGCGATGGAGATCACGGATCGGCTGACCCCGAATGCGTATGAGAATGCGGACAAGCTCCGGTGGCTCGGCGAGCTGGATGGCGTGGTGTATCGGGAAATCCTGCTGACACATGAGACTGCGGTGCCGGCGTTTGCCGGGTACCCGCCGGAGGCGGATCTGGATGGGACGGCGCTTTTGATTCCATGGCCATATGATGGGATCTACCGATGGTATCTGGAGATGAAGATTCACGATGCCAACGGGGAGATGACGAAATACAATAACGCTGCGGCAAAGTACAATATGTACTACCAAGCGTATCAGAATGCGTACAACCGGGCGCATGCCCCGGTGCGCGAGGCGGCGTATATCAGGCTTTGAGGGGGATGGGAGTGTGCTTTATCCGGAGCTGACAGCAAATGCGCAGCAGACACTGATAACACAGCAGTTTCTCGGCTACAACCACAACCTGGAACTCGCGGACGGGGAATTCTACGACATGGAGAATCTGTCGGCGGATGCGTATCCGCTGCTCTCGCCGCGGCCAAGCAGAGGGACGGCGCAGGCAATCGAGGGCGTGCAGGGGATCTTGGCGAAGGATGCGCTGTGCTGGGTGCAGAACCAGGCACTTTATATCAACGGCGCTTCCATGGAGGCGTATATGCCGTCCGTGTCGATCTCGGCGGGGCAGAAGCAGCTCATTTCCATGGGCGCGTATCTGTGCATCTTCCCGGACGGGATCTACTTCAACACCGAGAAGTACTCGGACAACGGGTACATGGGACAGGAGAATACCGTCAACGCGGCAAGCACGAACATTGACATTTCCCTCTGCCTTGTCGACGGGACGGCGCTGACGGTGAGCTATAAGCAAGCCAGCCAGCCGGAAAACCCAACGAATGGCCAGTATTGGCTCGACACGTCCGGCAAGCTCCATACGCTCAAGCAGTGGGCGGAGGCGACGAGCCAGTGGGTATCCGTGCCGACGGTGTATCTGAAGCTTTCCGCGAACGGCAT
>CAKUAM010000057.1 GCA_934636305.1 uncultured Oscillospiraceae bacterium | reverse complement strand
TTCAAGGGGGTTCCGGGGGGAAATTCGGAATCCCCCCGGTCGTCTTTTTTCTTTTCTCAATATTTTCTTTTTTGACGGGACAAAAAAGAAAATGTTGAAATTCGTTGTCCATTTAACAATATTTGTTAATCACATGCAACAGCCCGGCATATCATAGCCGGGCTGTTGGAAAAATATTATTTCACAAACGCCTTGTGGAATACCTTTTTGCCTTTGCGGATGATGGCTCCGTCGCCGGCAAAGACAGATTTTTCAAACGTCGTTGCAAAATCTGTGACCTTTGCATCATTCACACTGATGCCGCCCTGCTGGACCAGCCGGCGTCCTTCGCCCTTGGAGGCGGCCAGACCGCACTTGGCAAGAAGCGTCAGCGTATCGATCGTACCGTCCGTAAAATCATCGTCTGTCAGCTCTGTCGAGGGCATGTTCTCGCTGTTGCCGCTGCCGCCAAAGAGCGCCTTGGCCGAGGCCTCCGCCTTTTTGGCTTCTTCCTCGCCGTGCACCATCTGCGTCAGCTCATAGGCAAGAATCTCCTTTGCGCGGTTGAGCTGGCTGCCCTCCCAGTGATCCATCTCGTCGATCTGCTCGAGCGGAAGGAACGTCAGCATGCGGATGCACTTCATGACGTCGGCGTCATCGACATTGCGCCAGTACTGATAGAACGCAAAGGGGCTGGTCTTATTCGCGTCGAGCCAGACGGCGTTGCCGGCAGTCTTGCCCATCTTCTTGCCCTGTGAGTCGGTCAGAAGCGTGATGGTCATGGCGTGTGCGTCCTTGCCAAGTTTGCGGCGGATGAGCTCTGTGCCGCCCAGCATGTTCGACCACTGATCGTCGCCGCCGAACTGCATGTTGCAGCCGTAATGCTGGAACAGATGATAGAAGTCGTAGGACTGCATAATCATGTAGTTGAACTCCAGGAAGCTCAGACCCTTTTCCATGCGCTGCTTGTAGCACTCGGCGCGGAGCATGTTGTTGACCGAGAAGCATGCGCCGACCTCACGCAGCAGCTCAACATAATTGAGGTTTAGCAGCCAGTCGGCATTGTTGACCATGATGGCCTTGCCCTCGCCGAAGTCAATGAAGCGCTCCATCTGCCGCTTGAAGCACTCAGCGTTGTGATTGATGTCCTCCTTGGTGAGCATCTTGCGCATGTCGGTGCGGCCGGACGGGTCGCCGATCATGGTCGTGCCGCCGCCGATGAGCGCGACAGGCTGGTTGCCCGCCATCTGCAGACGCTTCATAAGCGTCAGCGCCATGAAATGGCCGGCGGTCAGGGAATCTGCCGTGCAGTCAAAGCCAATATAGAATTTAGCCTTGCCGGCATTGACCATTTCGCGGATCTCCGGCTCGTTTGTGACCTGCTTGACAAGGCCTCTGGCCTGCAGTTCTTCGTAAATACCCATTGTGATTTCTCCTTCTATGATTGAAAAATTTTTAATTTTTAATAATTATCGGATGCTGTTTCCGGCAGCGTCCAGAAAATCGCATGTGAAGTAGCCAGACTGCGGCAATAAAAAGATATACGGAATGTCTCCGGACGAAAGCTCCGTTTTCTCCTCATCGTAAGAGGTATGATAAACGATCGAACGGCAGTCGGAATTGTTGATGAGAACAATATCGCATGTATACCGCCATACAACGTGCACGATATTCCGCGCGTATGCGCTGGGGGTGTATATCTTTTTCACCCAATAGCCTCCGTTATTCAGCACACGGCAGTCCACAGCCCGATAAAGCGTCATGTCCTGATTCTGTATTCTAAACCAGAGCATTGTATACGCATCCGCCGTATAGTCTCCAGCGCAGGTTATGACAGCGTCCTGCGGGAGGTCAAGCTTCTTCCGAAGCAGCTCTCCCACCGCCTCCTGCGTTTTGGCTATGGGCAGATTTGATATCACGATCACGACCGCGGCTGCGACCAAAAGAGCGAGTACCAGCAGGATTTTGTGTGACTTTTTCATGGCTTCCTCCATCAAGTAGGGGGATTTACAATTCCATCAGGCGTTTGCCGCAGTGCGGGCAGATGGCGTCGTCCATGTCGTGCGTCTCGCCGCAATAAGGGCAGGCAGTCTGCCCGATGCCGCTCGGTTCCGGCGCCTTGGCGTCGCCAAGCAGGTAAAACTCGAGCTTTCTGCAGTGCGTGCAGCATTCCACGTCTACGTCCAGCGTGCCTGCCAGGAGCTGATCCCAGTGGCCAAAGAGAACGCTGAACCTCCCCTTCTGCAGCTCCATATTTCCGATATTCTGCATTTTCCCGCCGCAGGCGGAACAGGTTTTCTGCCGCATAGACTGCTCCTTTGTGTCAAAAACGCCCCCTGCTCAAACGAGCAGAGGGCGAATGATCGCGGTACCACCTCTGGTTTGCCGCCCCCTCACGGAAACGACCTTACGGAGCGCCAACACGCCCCTGCGCGATAACGGGCGCACCCGACACACCCCTACTCGGCCAACATACCTTTCAGAGGGCAGCTCCGGGATGTATTCCCCTGCTGCGCCTGTTTCCTTGCACCAACCGGAAACTCTCTGCAGACGTCTTGCAGGATACTTCTTCCCTTCATCACTGTCACGATATTGTATTTGAATTATAGCGAGAAGAACCTGCTTTGTCAACCATTTCTTCCGGTTACGCTGTTTCCGGCTGCAGCCAGCTGTCGATCTGGGTCCAGCTTATCCCCTCCGGCAGATACCAGGTCTGTGCGCGCGGCTTCTCGCCGTACAGGGGGGACAGCCGGACTGCCCGGTCATAGAGCGTCACGCCGAGCACACCCTGCGGCGTGTCAAAAATCAGAGTCAGCTCCCGCGAGTCCTCTGAAAAATCGTAATCCCCGGTCAGCTCGCACAGCTCCAGCCCGGAAAGATAGCTGCAGAGCGAAGCTTCGTCTGTACAGCGCAGATCGGTATCTCCCGCTGTGTCCCACTGGCGTGCGGTACGGACGGAAAAGGCGGAGAACGCCTGCCCCTGAAAAATCCGGACGGCTCCTGTCTGGCCATCGTATGCCAGGGCGATGCGCCCGCAGCTCAGAAGCAGTACGAAAAACAGCACGCCTGCCAATATCACACCGGAGCGCCTGTTTGCGGGCTCCATAATGCTCTTGAGCCGGTACCGCAGCGCCGCTGCCGAGGCGGACAGGCACGTTGTAAAGCCGCGCTCGTCGCCCGCCGTCTGCAGAAGAAGCGAGGCGTACTGCCGGCGCACGCTGCGATCCTCGCCAAGCAGCACCGTCTCGTCACAGCTGCGTTCAAAATCGTCCGCGCTTTTGCGCATGGCAATCCACAAAAGCGGATTGAACCAGCACATGGCCGTACAGAATACGAGGAAAAACTTTCCCCGTGCATCCTCGCGCCCAATGTGGATCAGTTCATGACGCAGCGCAAGGGTCAGCTCCTCCGGCGTATAGCCGCGCATCGGCAGCACCACGCAGGTTGTACGCGAAAAAAGCCCGATTGTCAAGGGCGTCGCCGTTCGCGCCGAACGCACCAGGCGGCATTTGCAGGTTCCAATCCCGGCGCGTGTCAGCTCCTGCTGCCAGATAGCCAGCACCTCCGGCTCATGGACCGGCACAGCATTTTTAAGCAGCTGCGCACGAAACACCAGATGGGAAAGTGTGTTCCAGCCCATCACAAGCAGAAATCCAGCCGCCCACACGGCCAGCAGCACATAGGCAAGCGTCCCTTTTGTGTACACGACCCAGTTCGGCTTCAGCAGACGCGTATAGAAGTTGTAGTTCAGAATATACAGATAATTCGGCAGCAGCCACAAAAGCGCGCAGGTTCTGGCGCTGATGTGCCGCCGCAGAAACGGCAGCAGCGCAAGAAGGACAGCGTCATACACGCAGACCTGCAGAAAAATGACCAGCAGAATGCTCAGAAGCTCCTGCGCCGCCAGCTTCCACCCGCCCGCCGCAAGGGATACGACCACAAGCGCCAGCACAATCAGCGGCAGCATATCCACCGCATACGGAAGGTAGCGGGGAGCTGCTTCGTCCTTGGGATGCAGCTCCTTATTCGTGCGGTCCCAGACGCGCCAGGTCAGCATGACGGCAGCAAAGGCGGAAAGAAGCACCCGCCAAAGAATGCCTGTACTCATAATGCATCGCGCTCCAGAAGCTCCCGCAGCTGCTGCAGCTCCTGCCTGGTCAGTCCGCCGCCGCAGAGCGCAGCAGCAAAGGCCGGCATGCTCCCGCCGCACAGCTGGTCAAGAAAGCGCCGGCTTTGCTGGGCTAGATAGTCCTGCGCACAGACAAGCGGGACATAGCTTGCGCTGCGGCCCGTGCGCTCGACGCGGACAAAGCCCTTTTCTGCCAGTCTTGACAAAAGCGTCAGAAGCGTTGTCTCCGCCATGGGGTGCTGCGCCGCTTCCAGGTGTACGTGGATCTGCGCGCGCGAAACCGGCGGCGTTTCGGCCCAGATGGCCTGCATCACGGCCAGCTCGGCGTCCGGCAGCCGACGAACGGAAGATAGCATAAAAGATCCTCTCCATTTTTATTCTATATTTGTAGAATTATTCTACATCCATAGAATAAAAATGTCAAGGATCTTAAATGATGTCAATGACGTCTCAGTATTCTCCGAATACAACGACAAGCTTGCCGTCCTTTGCCTCATAGAGCGCAGTATGCACGTCCATCATGCCCATGCAGTAGGAGCCTGCCACATAGACTGTTCCGCTCTCCACGCAGATATCCGTCAGATTCTGCATGGAGTTTTCCTCGTCACGCTCGGCCAGGACAACGGCCTCGGCAGTCTGTCCTGTTTTTGTCAGCTTCATTACCCTGGACGCGCACGGGAAATACATGGCGGCAGAATAATACGTCGGAACGGGCTCGGATGCCTCCCAGCTCAGATAATAGAGCGTATTGTCGCCGTACCAGCAGAAATCCAGAACGGGATCCGAGGTGATCTGCTCCAGCGTATTGCCCCTGCGCTGGTACAGACCCGCAAGGCCCCAGACATATATACCGTCAGAGCCGGTCAGAAGCTGGCCCGACAGCAAGGATACCGGATTGTCCTTTTGAATATGGACCGTCTGAATTTCTTTTCCGCTGAGCGGCGCATAAAGGGCCAGCGCCGCATTCTGCCCGCTTGTGTCCTGCATCAGCCAGGATTGCCCGACGGTGCAGACGTAGGAAAGGCTCTTTTCCCGCATGGCAAGCTGCGCCTTGAGCCGGGCGAGAATGGCCGCAGCCTCCGCCCGGGTCACGCCATTTTTGGGCCGGAAGCTGCTGTCTGGATACCCGGTCAGCAAGCCCTGATTGGCGCACGTGCGCAGGTCGGTGCTGCTGCGCTCCATGTCTGCCGTGTCAGAAAACAGCGGCTGCCACTCCCGGCTCTGCATGCGCTGCTCCTTCCAGTTAATCACGGCCTGCTCTGCGGCGTCGGCTCTTTCATTGATGCCGCCCCAGCCATGGCAGAACGTCCCAAGCACGGATGCAATTTCGCCGCGCGGCATGGCCTGCGTGCGGCTGCCGGTGACTGCGGCAAGCAGATTGTGCGCGGTGCAGACCTCATATGCAGCCTGCCACCACGCTCCGCCGGAGGCCTGCTTCCACTCGTCCGGGAACGCAATGCGGGCAAGCAGCGTTACAAATTCTGCGCGCGAAACGGGAGCGTCCGGGCGGAAGGTTCCATCCGGATAGCCGGCAATCTCCGTTTCAAGGTACGCAATCTGATCGTGCGCCCAATGCGCGTCGGATACATCCGAATATGAAGCTGCATGGACCGATGCACAAAGAAGCAGTATGGTCAGAAGTGCAAATAAAAGCTTCCGGGCCTTCATATTAAACTCCTCTTTTAGTTTCCTCGGCCAGACGCAGCAGCTCTGCCGCGCCGGCCAGCGTTGTTTCTGTAATCATGCTGCCGCCGATGAGCCGTGCCAGCTCCTGCCGGCGGCCTGCATCGTCCAGATGCAGAATGTGCGTATACGTTCTGCCGTTTTCCACGCGCTTTTCGACGGTGTATTCTGCGTCCGCCATAGCGGCCAGCTGCGGCAGATGCGTCACGCACAGCACCTGCCGGCCATGGCTGACCGTCCAGAGCTTATAGGCGACCTTCTGCGCTGCGCGACCGCTGACGCCGGCGTCAACCTCGTCAAAGATCATTGTCCCCACGGATTCCTCCGCGGCCAGGACATTTTTCATGGCAAGCATAATGCGTGCAAGCTCACCGCCGGAGGCAACCTTGGATAACGGCCGCAGCGACTCGCCGACATTTGCGGACATCAGAAAGCGCACCGCGTCCATTCCATTTTCCTGCGGCGGCTGCTCGGAAAATTCGCAGACAAACTGAATTTTCGGCATATCGAGCTGCGTAAGCTCTGAGGTAATTGCGGCCTGCAGCTGCCTGGCTGCGGCCTGCCGCGCCTGACGCAGCGCAAGGCCCTCCTTCCGAAGCGTTTCATCCAGCTGCGTCAGCTGCTTCTGCAGCTGCGCAATGCGGTCGGACGCGAACTCCACGTCCCCCAGCTGCTGCTGCGCTTTTGCCTGGAAGGCAAGAATCTCCTCAATGCTGCTGCCATATTTGCGCTTGAGCTTGTGAATGACATCCAGCCGCTCCTCCAGCGTTTCCAGCTCGTCGGCGGAATATGTCAGATCGTCCTTTTTATCGCGCAGCTGCTCAGCAAGATCCTGCGCGGTATACATAAGATCGGTAAGGCTTGTGCTCAGCGCACGCATATCGTCCGACACGCGGCTGACCTTTTCCAGCGCATGCGCAGCGTTTGCAATCATGGCCGCGGCGCCGTCGGCGCTCTCGTCGCCATACAGCGCAGCCACTGCAGATTCGATAGCGTCTGTCAGCTTCTCAGCGTTCTGCAGGATCTTCCGCCTGTCCAGCAGCTCCTCCTCCTCGCCGGGCTGCAGCTCTGCGCGCGCAATCTCGTCGATCTGGAACCGCAGCGTCTCAACCAGCCGCAGCTTCTCCGATTCATCCATGGAAAGCCGCCGGATCTCCTGCCGCACGGCAGAGGCCTTGCTGTACGCCGCCTGATAGCGGGCCAGAAGCGCCTCATCGCGCGCAAACAGATCAAGATAGCCAATGTGCGTCTGCTCGTCAAACAGCTGCTGCGAGTCATGCTGGCCGTGGATCTGGATCAGCTGGACGCCGAGCTTTCGCAGCGTGGCAACCGTAACCGGGCGGCCATTGACACGGCAGGCATTTTTTCCGTCTGCAAAAATCTCGCGTGAGACAGACACCTCCGGCGTATACGGCACCTGGTTTTCCGCGAACCACGCAAGCTCAGGCACGTTCGTAAAAATCGCGCTCACAAACGCCTGCGCAGCTCCTGTCCGGATCATCTCCCGCGACGCACGCTCGCCGGAAATGGCAGAAATGGCGTCAATCACGATGGATTTGCCCGCGCCGGTCTCGCCGGTCAGGACATTGAACCCATGGTCAAAGCCGATCTCCGCGCGCTCAATGACGGCAATGTTTTCAATATGCAGGGTGGAAAGCATGTGCATACCCTCCTGTCTGTGTTCAGTGCTGGATCTGCTCCTGGATTTCCGCGCAGAGCTCTGCCGCGGACTGCGTGTCCTTCAGTACGACAAAGCAGGTGTCATCGCCGGCAAGCGTGCCGAGCATTTCCGGAATGTTCAGCTTATCGATCGCGGAGGCAGCGCCGCTGGCAAGGCCCGGCATGGTCTTGACCACGATCATGTTCTGTGCATAGTCCACACTTGTGATGCACTGCCGGAAGATCAGGTTCAGCTTGGCGGAAAACGTATGCTCTGCAGGCTTCGGCGCCGTGGAATAGCGGTACGTGCCGTCCGGGCCAAGCTCCTTGATGATACGCAGCTGCTTGATATCGCGTGAAATGGTGGCCTGCGTGGTATGGAAACCCGCCGATTCCAGCTCTGCCAGCAGCTGCTCCTGCGTCTGGACGCTGTGGTCGAGGATCAGTTCCAGAATCTTCTCCTGCCGTTTTGATTTCATATGGGTGTTACCTCATTTTTTCGATGAATTTCTTGTTGAGTATCTCAAAAAAGCTGATATCCTTTAGCCGGACAAGTTTTGTGACCTTCCTGGCGCCTTTTACAGTGATCTCGTCGCCGACATTCAGCCGGAACGCCCGTCCGCCGTCCACAGACAAAAACGCGTTGTGCCGTCCGACCTTGCCGACCTTGACTGTGACAACGCGTTCCGGCGCGACGACGATGCTTTTTGCCAGCATGGCGTGCGCGCAGATCGGCGTGATGAGGAAGTTTTTCGCGGATGGCTCAATGATCGGGCCGCCGGCCGACATGGAATATGCTGTGGAGCCCGTTGGCGTGCACAAAATCACGCCGTCGCCGGAAAAGCTTGTGGCCTCAATGCCGTCGCAATAAATCCCAAGCTGAACGACGCGCGCGATTGCACCCTTGGTGATGACCGCGTCGTTGAGCGCCGTCTCGTGCAGAAGAACCTGCCGGCTGCTGCCTGTAACGGTGACATCCAGCATGGTGCGCTCGTCGATGGAGTACTCGCCGGTTGGAATTTTCCGCAGAAGCTCAATCTCCCCAGCCTCCAGCTCCGCGATGAAGCCCATTGTGCCGATATTGACGCCAAGAATGGGAATCCCATGCTCTGTGGCGATTTTGGAGGAATGCAGAATTGTTCCGTCGCCGCCAAAGCAGATCAGCAGATCCGCCGTGCGGATTTCCTTCTGAATGTCGCGGAAATGCAGATCCGCCGGGATCTCAAAGCTTTTATCCACGTCGAACGGCAGGCAGAGCACAACCTCCGCCCCCGCCTCCTTCAGGATATTGACGGCCTGTCTGGCATTTCTGAATTGTTTGTCCCGGTATGGGTTCGGGGAGACGACGATTTTCATAGCAAGTTAACCTTTCAAAGCTTTGTGTGCCTGTTCCACCAGCTCTGCAACCGGCGGATAATGATCCTCCCCCGGCTGCATGGAAAGATGCGCGAGAAACTCAATATTCCCCTCCGGGCCCTTGACCGGCGAATAGGTCAGATCCCGGATGGTCAGCTGCAGCTCATTGGCAAGCGCGATAAAGCTCTGCAGCACCTGTGCATGGACGGCCGGGTCACGGACGACGCCCTTTTTCCCAATGTTCTCTTTTCCGGCTTCAAACTGCGGCTTGATGAGACAGAGCACCTGCCCGGTGGGCTTGAGCAGCCGCTTGATGGCCGGCAGGACGATGCGCAGCGATATAAACGAGACATCCACCACGGAAAGATCCAGCGGCTCGCCCAGATCCTCCGGTGTCACATAGCGGATGTTCGTCCGCTCCATCACAACCACACGCGGATCCGAGCGGATCTTCCACGCCAGCTGGCCGTAGCCGACATCGATGGCAAACACCTTGCTTGCCCCCTGCTGCAGCAGACAGTCGGTAAAGCCACCCGTCGACGCGCCTGAGTCGCTGCAGACAAAGCCGTTCGGATCTACATGGAAATCCCGCAGCGCCTTTTCCAGCTTCCAGCCGCCGCGGCTGACATACGGGCAGGTGCTGCCGCGGACCTCAATAACAGGATTTTCATCCACGTTGATCTCAAGTCCGGCCTTGTCGGCCTTCTGCTCGTTTACATAAACCTCCCCCGCCATAATCATGGCCTGCGCTTTGCTGCGCGATTCTGCCAGATTCCGCGCGACAAGCAGCACGTCCAGCCGTTCCTTATGCTTCATCGGGACAGTTCCTCCTGTATCATCTGTGCGACGGACGCACCGTCCAGCCCGGCAGCGGCCAGCAGCTCGCTGACGCGGCCATGCGGGATAAATCCGCGGCCAAGATTTTGTTTGCGGCACAGCGCCGCAGCGCCGCGCTGCGCCAGATTGGAGAATATCTCATCTGCGACGCAGGCGCGGTCGGATGTTTCTTCTATGACAAATACACGTCCGGTCCGCCGGACGGATGCCTCAATTGCGTCATAATCGACAGGCGCGATGGTGCGCAGCTTCAGAATCTCTGCTGAAATGCCGCGCCTGTGCAAAAGCTCTGCGGCCTCCAATGCCGCATTGACCATGGTTCCGTAGCAGACGATGGTGCAGTCCCGGCCAGGACGCAGCAGCGTCTGGCTGGTGCTCTGCCGGTAGATGCCCTCGCCGCCGCGCGGATAGCGGATCGCCGCTGGACCTGCGCAGTCATACACGGCTGCCTGCAGATCCTCGCACAGCTCCTGAAAGCTGGCCGGACAGTAGATCCGCATGCCCGGGATCTGCCGCAGAAACCCGGTATCAAACATCCCCTGGTGTGTCTCGCCGTCCTCACCGACAAGACCACTGCGGTCAACGGCAAAAACCACATGCAGCTGCTGCAGTGCAACATCGTGCAGCAGCATGTCATACGCACGCTGCAAAAATGTGGAGTAGATTGCAACAACAGGCTTCATCCCCTGCTTGGCAAGACCAGCCGCCATGCAGACCGCATGCCCTTCGGCAATGCCGACGTCAAAAAAGCGCCTGGAATAGACCTCTGCAAAGGAATCGAGCCCCGTGCCATGCTGCATGGCTGCAGTGATGGCGCAGATGGATTTGTCGCTTGCCGCCAGACGGCACATCTGCTGGCCAAATGCATCAGAGAACGAGACTGCCGGCGCGGTGCTTGTCCGGCCCGTATCCGGGTTAAATTTTCCCACGCCGTGGAAATCCTGCGGCGTCTTTTCCGCCGGGGCATAGCCCTTGCCCTTTTTGGTGATGAGGTGGATCAGAACCGGCTCCTGCAGCGCGACCGCCGTGCGGAGCAGCGATTCAATCTGTGCAATGTCATGCCCGTCTGCCGGGCCGAGATAGGTAAAGCCAAGATTTTCAAAGAGCGTTGTGCCAAGGATCGAGCGCTTGATCCGGCTTTTGACCTTATGGGTGATCTTGTAAAGCCGCCGGCCAAACGGATCCTGCGCTGTCCGGCTGCGGTAGCGCAGCTTGAGATCAAGATATCCGGGCTGCAGACGCGCCTGCGCGAGATAGCGGGAAATTGCACCGACGTTTGGCGTGATGGACATGCCGTTGTCGTTGAGAATGACGATCAGCGGCTCACGGCTGGCCCCAGCATTGTTGAAGCCCTCATAGGCAAGGCCACCCGTCAGCGCACCGTCACCCAGCAGCGCCACCACGCGGTAATCCTCCTGCTGGAGTGTCCGGGCCCGCGCCATGCCGAGCGCCACAGAAACGGCATTGGAGGCGTGACCGGCAATAAACGCATCGTGCACGCTCTCACACGGCTTCGGAAAGCCTGACATGCCGCCCTTCTGCCGCAGAGAGGAAAAGCCCTCCATACGGCCCGTCAGGAGCTTATGTACATAGCACTGATGCCCGACATCAAAGACCAGCCTGTCCCGGCTGGTATCAAAGACGCGGTGGATGGCAAGCGTCGTCTCGACAATGCCGAGATTTGACGCCAGATGGCCGCCTGTGCGGCTGATGGAATCGACAAGGAACTGCCGGATCTCACCGGCCAGCGCATCAAGCTGATCGCTGCCCAGCGCAAGCAGATCCTGTCTGGAATGGATGGAATCTAAAATCATGCAAACCTCAATGCAGGGTGTATCTGAAAGCAGACGATACGCCCTGCCGCAGAAGGAGCCGCCAATGGGCATGCTGGCAGTTTTCAGATACATCCTGAGACGATTCTCTATTTTTTTGCGTGTCTGCGCTGCAGACGCTTCGGCAGCGTCCGGAAAAAACAGATGACACGTGCTGCCGTGCGCACCACACTTGTGCTGGAGTTCATGGCGAGCGTTTTTCCGCATGCCTTGCCGCCGACCGTCATGCCGGAGACAAGCGCGGACAAAAGCAGCGTCAGGAAAATCTCCGAGCCGCTTTTGCTCAGCAGAAAAACACGCGCGGCAATGACTGCTGCCGCCGAGCCGGAAATAACGCCGCAGATATCGCCGATGACGTCATTGCAGAAGGAGGAAACCTTGTTTGCGTTGCGGATCAGGCGCAGCGCATCCTCTGCCTCCGGAACCTTCCGGGACGCCATGGCATGGAACGGCGCTTCGTCCGCCGCCGTCACGGCTACGCCGATGATATCAAAAATAATGCCGATCAGCACAATACCGATCAGGATTCCAAACGAAAGAAACAGCCCCGCACCGTCGAGCAGATTCGACGAGACGAAGCTCATCAGCGCCGAAATGAGCACAGTTGTCAGGAAAATCAGCGCAATCCATTTATAATCGGGCCGGGACGATTTCCCACCCTTTTTCTTTTTTGCAGCAGCCAAAACAGCCTCCGTAAAAATTATGTAAACTTTAATGAAGTTGCGCAATGGCAGCCTCTATGGTTAATCTTACGGCTTAGGTCGGGTTTGTTTTCCCCGGGAGCATCCTCTCGTCGCCGATGGAGGCGGTTTCCCTTTCATGCTGCAGTTGGTTTGTTGCCATAACCACTACCCGATTGCCACTTAGTCCGTACCGCAATCCCATAGAGGCCCTTTCGACAGCCTAGGTGATTTCCACAACAGGTTCCTCTGGCTCTTATCCTCTTTTGCAGACCGTCTTTCAAGGAAATATCGCCCGTGCTCAAGGCCATGAGCGCTGGACGCATCAGCTTTCCTTTCCCGGCCGGTCCACGCAAGGCAGGCTACGCTGCACACAGCGTTCACGGCTTGAAGCCGGGTAGCACCGCAATGCAGGTTCATATCCGGTATCGTACAGCGGTCGGGTACCGCAAAGGGAGTTCGCCGCTGCACAATATCCAGTCTCCACAGCGACCGGGTCATCTTCTCCATGCCATTGGAGACAGCCC